>NZ_JBITER010000016.1:0-166690 GCF_044455345.1 Streptomyces sp. NPDC051286
GGTCATGTGGCGGAGCCACCTGTCCTGCGGGGCCGTGCGGCGAGCGTGCGTGCCGGGCGTCGGGGCGCAGGCGGGGAACTCAGAACAGGCCCTGAGGCCCCTCTCTGCTTCGAGAGGGGCCTCATGCACGTCTGCGTCGGTCCTTCAGGGTTCAGCCGCGGCGCCGCAGCGCGATCTCCGCATCGGCGTCGTAACCCTGGGTCCAGCTGCGTCCGGCGCCTGACTTCCAGGTGATGTGGGCCGCGGCCCCGTCGACCCTGACCGCTTCCACGGTCATGGCCCGGTCGCCGTCCCGCACATCGCCGCGACGCAGCTCCCCCGCCTTGACCGTCACGGGTTCAGCCGACTGCGCGCTCTCCACCTCGTCCGCCGCACGAACGAGAGCCGCAGCCAGCTCCCGGGCCCGGGCAGGGGTGAAGATCAGCGAGAACTCCCCCGAAGGACCCGCCGCCCGGACCTCGACCCCACCCGCAACGGGGGTCACGCCCGGGATCGCACCGCGCCCGTCGGTGTCCTCGATCTCACTCTTCATCGCCCTGCTCTCCCCTTGCTCGTCCCCCGGCTCACTTCAGCCGGAGGCTCTCCGGCGGGCCCAGGTAGCTGGGCTTGAGGCCGCCGGTGTCGACCACCAGGTTCTGCAGCACCGCCGCCGTGTGGACCATCCAGAATTTCAGCACACGCACACCGGCTCGGACCGATGTGGTGCACCGTACCGATGAGGGACGTAGACGGGGAAGCTCTCCCGGACGACGACGCGGTCCGGAGCGGTCCGACCTCCTTCCACGCTCCAGCGTCGACGCTTTCACCGAGACGGCCGCGCGTGCTCACAGAAGAAGCCGCAGCCTGACCCGCACCGGCACTACACGTGCGACATTTTGTGCGGACATAGCGGGTAAACAGGAGCTATGGGAGGCTTTGGCAGACATATTTCAAGGCTCCGCCGATCGAACACTGGGCGCTCCCGCACCCTGCTCGGCGTGCGCACCGTGGCCGGGGAAGTCTTGCTGCTGGAGCTGGTGCTCGTGGTGCTGCTCGTCGCCACGGCGGCGTTCTCGCTCGTGGTTCAGGCCCGGCGCGCCGCCGTTCACGAAGCCGAGAGCGGCTCGCACGCCGTCGCCCAAACGTTCGCTCACTCCCCCGGCATCGTGGCGGCGCTGGACAGCCATGATCCCACCGCAGTACTGCAGCCGCTCACTGAGGAAATCCGGAAAACCACCCACGTCGACAGCGTCGTCGTGGCCGACATACACGGCATCCGCATCACACATCGCGATCCCGCACTGATCGGCAAGCATCTCGTCGGCCCGTACAAGGAGGCGGTTCTCGGGCATGGCTTCACCCGTACCTTCACGGGGAGCCGGGGGCCGGCCGTGAACTCGGTGGTGCCCATACCGAGGGCCGACGGTTCGACCGCCGGCCTGGTGTCCGTGGGCATCGCGATCAATGACGTGAACAAAGTGGCCGACCGCGAACTGCCGGTGCTGGTCGGCGCCGCGGTGGCCGCACTTGCCCTCACCTCCGGCGGTGCGGCACTGATCAGCCGACGTCTGCGGCGGCAGACGCATGGCCTCGGCCCCGCCGAGATGACGCGGCTGTACGAGCATCACGACGCGGTGCTGCACTCCGTGCGCGAAGGTGTCCTCATCATCGACGGCGACGGGCGGCTGCTCCTGGCCAACGACGAGGCCCGGCGGCTGCTGGGCCTGCCCGCGAACGCCGAGGGACTTCCGGTGACGGACATCGGCCTGCCTCTTCCCCTCGCGGAACTGCTCGCCTCCGGCCGCAGCGCCTCCGACGAGGTGCGCATGGCCGGCGACCGGCTCCTGGCCGTCAATCTGCGGCCCACCGACGAACATGGCGGACCTGCAGGAACGGTCGCAACCCTGCGGGACACTACGGAACTGGCCGCACTTGCCGACCGGGCCACAGAGGTACGGGAGCGGCTGCTTCTGCTGCACACGGCCAGTGCGCACATCGGTACGACGCTGGATGTGCCCCGGACCGCGGAGGAACTGGCACACGTGGTGGTCCCCCGCTTCGCCGACTTCGCCTCGGTCGACCTCGCCGAGCCCGTGCTGCGCGGTGAGGAACCGTCGATACCGCTCGGCACCGTGCTGGACCTGCGGCGTACAGCTGTGGCAGGCATGCGCGCCGGCCACCCCTTCTACCCGATCGGACGGGTCGTCGGGTTCGTTCCCACCAGCCCGGCGGCCCTGGGACTGATCCGTGGGCACACCAAGCTGGTGCCGGACCTGTCCGCCGAACGGGGCTGGCTGGGGGACGACCCCGAGCGGGCGGCGAGGATCATCGCGTACGGTGTCCACTCCCTGATCTCCGTTCCGCTGCACGCACGCGGTGCGGTCCTGGGCATGGCGAACTTCTGGCGCTCGGAGAATCCGGACCCCTTCGACGAGGACGATCTGACGTTCGCCGAGGAACTGGTCGCCCGGGCGGCCGTCTGTATCGACAACGCCCGCCGCTACACCCGCGAGCACAAGATGGCGGTGACGCTGCAGCGCAGCCTGCTGCCCCGAGGCCTGCCCGAACAAGCTGCTCTCGACGTCGCCTACCGCTATCTGCCGGCTCAGGCGGGGGTGGGCGGTGACTGGTTCGACGTCATTCCGCTGCCCGGTGCCCGCGTCGCCCTGGTCGTCGGTGACGTCGTCGGGCACGGTCTGCACGCCGCCGCGACGATGGGCCGCCTGCGCACGGCGGTCCACAACTTCTCCGCACTGGACCTTCCGGCCGACGAGCTCCTCGCTCGCATCGACGAAGTGGTCGCGCGCATCGACCGGACGGAGAACACCGACGGCGGTCGCGCGGAGATCACGGGGGCCACCTGCCTGTACGCCGTCTATGACCCGGTGACCGGCACCTGCTCCGCCGCCCGGGCCGGTCATCCCGGCCCCGTCCTGGTGCTGCCCGACGGCACGGTGCAGTTCCCCGAGGTACCCGCAGGCCTGCCCCTGGGCATCGGCGGACTGCCCTTCGAGGCGATGGAGCTGTCCCTGCCGGAGGGGAGCCGCATGGTGTTCTACACGGACGGTCTCGTCGAGTCGCGCGAGCGGGACTTCGCCACCGGACTCGACACGATGCGCGAAACGCTGGCCGGACAGCACCGGACTCCGGAGGAGACCTGCGACGACCTGATCTCTGCGCTCCTGCCCACACCTCCGGGTGACGACGCCGTCCTCCTGGTGGCCGCCACCCACATCCTCGCCCCCTCCCGTGTCGGCGAATGGGACGTCGAGCCCGACCCGTCGGCCGTCGCCGGGGTCCGCAAGGACGTGTCCCAGTGGCTCATCGACCGGGGGCTGGAGGAAGAGACCTTCGCCACCGAGCTGATCCTCAGTGAGCTGGTCACCAACGCCATCCGCTACGGCGTCCCTCCCATCCGGGTCCGGATGCTGCACGACCGCGCCCTGATCTGCGAGGTGTCCGACTCCAGCAGCACCGCACCGCATCTGCGCTATGCGTCGACGACGGACGAGGGTGGCCGCGGACTTTATCTCGTCGCCCAGTTCGCCGATCGCTGGGGCACCCGCTATACAGCCGAGGGCAAGGTCATCTGGTCCGAACAGACACCGGGCGCGAGTGGTGCGTCGGCATTCGAGTGGACCGATGAGGCCCTGGGCCTCTGAGCGCGCCACCACCAGAGCCGTCGCCACGCCGTTTGGCACGACCCAGTGCCCCTCCCGGCAGACCTTGCCCCGTCGCACCGGCGGGCACGCACGCTCGCCGCGATGGCCACAAGCCCCGGCAGCTCCTTCCCTAACGGCCTGATCCACTCTCTATCGTGCACCAGGCCGTAAGCCCTCAGCTCCGTTCGAGCAGGGGAGACCCCACCCCAGGACGTCCGGCCGCCTTGCGATCGCACGCACCGGACGATGCCCCTCATGGGGCACACACTGCTGGTCACGGCACTGGCGGACGGAGCGCTGTCCGTCGCGCGGCCGCGGAAGGGCACGCGCGGCAACAACCCCGGCGGGTGCCTCGTATCCACGGTGGTGGACCGGCTTCGCCGGGACCGGTTCCACCTCGGTGGCGGCCGTGCGGAAGCGGTGCCTGGGCCCTTACCGCGCCCGCCGCCACGGACACTCAGCCGCAGTAGACGTCGAGACGGCCGCACATCCCGAACTTTCCGTATGCCGAAGGCTGCTGGGCATGCAAGCAGGCGGCCGCGAGATGGCTGCCGTCCCCCCGTGCCAAGGCGTCCAGTTGGTCGCCGGTTGCCCGGGACGCGGCTGCGGCACCCTGTTCCCAGCGCCCCCGCCAGTCGCGCGTCCGATGCCTCACGAGCGCGGCGGCCGCCCGGTGGAAGGCGGCGAGCGCCTCGGTGTCGCCCGCTTCCGTGGCCCGGCGCAGCGCCAGAAACCCCTGGATGGCGAGGTCGCGGCGGGCACGGGCGGCGCCTTCCTGTTCCGGCACGGAGCCGTCGGCGGGCAGAGCAACGGCCGCGCGATACGTCTCGGGGTCCGTCAGGAAGCGGGGCGGGAGGGTGAGCACGGCGTCGCCCGCCTCGGGCAGTCCGCTGTTCTGCATGAGAACGACGATGCGCAGGTCGTCGTCGTTGACGAGCCGGTGGACCGTGCCGGGGGTGAACCACACCAGCGAACCGGCGGCCAGGGGCGTCTGCCGGAAGCCGGACGCGGTGAGCGTCTGCACCGAGCCCGTGCCCCCGACCACCACATACCCTTCGGAACAGGTGAGATGGAGGTGGGGGGTGCCGCCGCGCAGTCCGTCCTCGGTGGGCCAGTCGTAGACCCTGAGGTGGGAGACGGCCACGGCGCCGGGCAGTCCTTCGAAGGTCTCCACGGGCGCTCCTCGGTCCGGTTCGTCGGCTGTTCGTCGGGGGCCGATCGAGGGCCCACCGAATGGGCAAGCGCTTTCTGCGAGGAAGTTACGGCCCGCCCGGGACGGCGGTCAAGGGTGCCCCGACAATGTCGGCCGCGCCCCGGGGTGCCGGATCGCCGCCCGGCCCCGCACTCGCCGTCCGACCTGTGCAAACGCCTGCTCTGCCCGCCACTGTCAGTGACCGGGTGCAGACTGGCCCGTATCCGTCACAAAGGCGTTTCGGGAGGTGTCGGCGATGCCCGACGTACTGCTCACTGTGGGAACCCGCAAAGGACTCTTCATCGGCCGCAGACGCCGTGGCACATGGGAGTTCGGCGAGCCGCATTTCAACGCGCAGGCGATCTACTCCATCGCCATCGACACCCGCGGGCAGGCCCCCCGGCTGCTGGTCGGCGGGGACAGCGCGCACTGGGGACCCTCGGTGTTCCACTCCGACGATCTGGGCGCGACCTGGGTCGAGCCGAAGCAACCGGCGGTGAAATTCCCCCAGTTCACCGGCGCCTCGCTGGAGCGGGTCTGGCAGCTGCACCCGGCCGGGGCAGAGGCGCCGGATGTCGTGTACGCGGGGACGGAGCCGGCCGCACTGTTCCGCTCCGAGGACCGCGGGGAATCGTTCGAGCTGGTGCGCCCGCTGTGGGAGCATCCGACGCGCTCCAAGTGGGTCCCGGGCGGGGGCGGCGAGGGGCTGCACACGATCCTGACCGATCCGAGGGACGCGCAGGCGGTGACCGTCGCGGTCTCCACGGCCGGGGTGTTCCGCACCAAGGACGGCGGGGCGAGTTGGGCCCCGTCGAACAAGGGGGTGTCGGCGGTCTTCCTGCCGGATCCGAACCCGGAGTTCGGCCAGTGCGTCCACAAAATCACCCGGGATGCGGTCGATCCGGACCGGCTCTACCTCCAGAACCACTGGGGTGTGTTCCGCAGTGACGACTCCGGGGACAACTGGACGGACATCGGCGGGGGGCTTCCCTCCGACTTCGGCTTTGCCGCGGCCGCGCATCCGCACCGGGCGGAGACGGCGTACGTCTTCCCGATCAACGCGGATGCCGACCGCGTGCCGGCCGACCACCGCTGCCGGGTGTTCCGTACGAGTGACGCGGGCAACAGCTGGGAGCCGCTGTCCACCGGACTGCCCGAGGAGACGCATTACGGCACAGTGCTGCGCGACGCCCTCTGTACGGACGACGCCGATCCGGCGGGGGTCTATTTCGGCAATCGCAACGGCGAGGTGTACGCGAGCGGGGACGACGGGGACAGCTGGGAGCAGCTCGCCTCGCACCTGCCGGACGTCCTCTGTGTACGGGCGGCGGTCGTCGGCGGTTGATCACCCCGGTCGTATGAGCAGTAGAGTGCGGCCCGTGGCAGCACGACCGTTGAAAGAAATCATCGAGCCGGGATGGGCGCAGGCCCTGGAACCCGTGGCCGAACGCATCGCCGCGATGGGCGACTTCCTGCGCGCCGAGATCGCCGCGGGGCGCACCTACCTGCCCGCGGGGCAGAATGTGCTCCGGGCGTTCCAGCAGCCGTTCGACGAGGTGCGGGTCCTGATCGTCGGTCAGGACCCCTACCCCACACCGGGACATGCGGTGGGACTGAGTTTCGCCGTCGCGCCGGAGGTCCGGCCGCTGCCGGGCAGCCTGGAGAACATCTACCGGGAGCTTCACACCGACCTGGGGCTGCCCCGGCCGTCCAACGGTGATCTGACGCCCTGGACCCGTCAGGGGGTCCTGCTGCTCAACAGGGCGCTGACCACGGCGCCCCGTAAGCCCGCGGCGCATCGCGGCAAGGGCTGGGAGGAAGTGACCGAGCAGGCGATCCGGGCGCTGGTGGCGCGCGGAACACCGCTGGTGTCCGTCCTGTGGGGGCGTGACGCCCGCAATCTGCGGCCGCTGCTGGGCGACCTCCCGGCGATCGAGTCCTCGCACCCCTCCCCCATGTCCGCGGACCGCGGGTTCTTCGGCTCGCGGCCGTTCAGCCGGGCCAATGAACTGCTGGAGCGCCAGGGCGCACGGCCGGTCGACTGGCAGCTTCCGTGACCGCCGCCACGGGGTCGTACGTCCTCGGAGTGGACTCGGGCGGTTCCGGGCTCCGGGTGGCGCTCGGCGCGATCGGGGCCGAGAAGCCGGTGGCGACGGCGGTCTGCGCCGAGCCGGTGCGGACCGGTCCGGCCGGAATCGATGCCGGACACCTGCTGGAGCAGCTGCTTCCGGCCGTCGACGAGTTGCGGGCGCAGGCCGGGGAGCGAGCGGAGACGGCCGCAGGCTTGTCCGTCGTCGCCGTGGCGATCGGCGCCGCCGGCATGGCGACGCTCGGGGACCAGCTGCGCGCGGAGCTGCCCGCGGCACTGGAGCGGGCACTCGGGGTGCAGCTGCTGGCGCTGGCCGCCGACGCGGTGACGGCGTACGCGGGAGCGGTCGGGCAGCGGCCGGGAGCCGTCGTCGCGGGCGGCACCGGCATGATCGCGCTGGGGACGGATCTGACGAGCTGGCGCCGGGCCGACGGCTGGGGTCATCTCCTCGGCGACAGCGGCGGCGGTGCCTGGATCGGGCGGGCCGGGCTCGACGCGGCGATGCGCGCCCATGACGGGCGGCGCGGCGGTTCGGTCGCCCTACTGGCCCGGCTGGAGGCGGTGTTCGGTCCGGCGCCGGAGCTGCCCGGTCTGCTCTATCCGCGTACCGACCGCCCGGCGCTGCTGGCGTCGTTCGCCCCCGAGGTGGCCGCATGCGCTGGGGACGATCCGGTCGCCGCGGGCATTCTGCGGGACGCCGCCGGTCATATCGCGGAGGCGGCCGCCGCGGTGTGCCCGGAGCGCGGGGCGGCCGACGAGCCGCGCGAAGTGGCCCTGACGGGTGGCTTGTTCCGGATGGGCGATCCACTGCTCGTACCCCTGCGTGAAGAGCTCGCCCGGCAACTGCCGCAGGCGCGGACGGTCCCCGGTTCGGGTGATCCGCTGACTGGTTCGCTGCGCATCGCCGAGGCGATGGCCACCGGTGAGCTGCGGTTGCCGCTCCACCCGACACTGCTGTGCGTACCCGCGTACGGGCCCGGGCGAGGGCGACCGTAAGGGGTGACAGAGCAGGGCAGTTGACCGGTAAGCCATTGATCGGATAAAAGCGGACAGATAACGCCCGACTGGGCCCTCCCCGAACAGTGAGACACCCAAAACCAGTAGCATGCGGCGCCATGAGCACCCCCACTGGGCCCGCTTCCGGCCTGCCTGTACGAATGCCGCGACCTCGCCAGTCCGGACGGCACCGCCGCCCGGAGCCCGTGGTCGCACCCGAGGGCGCTGCCGCGCTCGTTCTCGCTGTTCCCGGTACCCCCTCTTCGGCCACGCGCAGTCTGGCCGAAGAGGTGATCAGCATTGCCCGTTCCGAGCTGCCCGGTCTCCATGCCCGGATCGGTTACCTCGACGGCGACGATGCCGAGTACCCCACGCTCGTCTCCGTACTCGCGGATTCCGCCGCCGAGCGCGTCGCGCGCTTCGAGCAGGCGAAGGCCGCGGGCCGTGAGGCGGCCGAGCCCGAGGGCCCGGCCGCCGTCGTGGTGCCGCTGCTCGCGGGACCGGACAACGCCCTGCTCCGGCGGATACGTCAAGCCGTCATGGACAGCCGTGCGCCGGTCGAGCTGACCGATGTGCTCGGCCCGCACCCGCTGCTCGCCGAGGCGCTGCACGTACGCCTCTCCGAGGCCGGTCTGGCCCGCGCCGACCGCGCCAGGCTGTTCACCGTGGCCACGGCCGCGGACGGGATCGTGCTGGCCACCGTGGGTGGCGAGGAGGCCGTGCAGGCCGCGGGGATCACCGGCATGCTGCTGGCCGCCCGCCTCGCGGTGCCGGTGATGGCCGCTGCTCTCGATGTCGAGGGTTCGGTCGCGTCCATCGCCGACCAGCTGAAGGCCTCCGGTTCGGTGCAACTGGCCGTGGCGCCGTACCTGGTGGGTCCCGAGGTGACCGAGGGGCTGCTGGACGCCGCCGCAAAGGAGGCGGGCTGCGCGACGGCCGAGCCGCTCGGCGCGTACCCGGCGATCGGCAAGCTCGTCCTGTCGCTGTACACGACGGCGCTCGGCATCGCCCCGGTGACGCCGCAGGGGGCCCCGGCCCACTGACCTGATCAGCACGGAGCAGCAGGCCCGTACCGGACGTTCGACCGGTACGGGCCCGCTGTGTCTGCCGTCTCCGGCACCCCGGGGCGGACGGTGGGCCGGGTCAGCCGAAGATCACGCAGGAGGCGGCAGGAGCGGTCAGGGAGCCCGTGTGCCGTGGGATGCCGGTGCTCGGGTCGACGGCGAACCAGCTGACGTTCCCGGACCGCTCATTGGCCGCGTACAGCCACTGCCCGGTGGGGTCGAGGGCGAGATCGCGGGGCCAGTGGCCACCGCAGCTCACGGTCGTGACCAGGGACGCCTTCTCGCCCGTTGCGTCGAGGGTGAGGACGGCGATGCTGTCGTGTCCTCGGTTGGCGGCCCAGAGGAAGCGGCCGTCGCGCGAGACGACGAGCCCGGACGGGTGGACGACCGCGTCCGCGTCGGCGGCCACGTCCTCGGGCACGACGGTCGTTTCGCCGACCGATGCGAGGGTTCCGACGGCGGCTTCCCACCGGCAGACGGTGACGGTCGGTTCGAGCTCGTTCAGGACGTAGGCGTAGGTGCCTGCGGGGTGGAAGGCCAGGTGGCGCGGTCCGGCGCCTGGTCGCAGCGCCGTCTCGTCGTGCAGCTGCAGCGTGCCGGTGCTCGGGTCGAGGGCGCAGATGCGTACGGAGTCGGTTCCGAGGTCCACGCTCAGCACCCAGGCGCCCGACGGGTCAGCGAGCACCTGGTGGGCGTGCGGGGCCTGCTGACGGGCCGGGTGCGGTCCGCTTCCCTCGTGCCGGAACACGGAAGTGGCGGCGTCCAGCGATCCGTCGGCGCACACGGGGAGGGCGGTGACGCTGCCGGAGCCGTAGTTGGCGGTGATCAGGTGTCCGCCGGTCAGTGCGAGGTGGGTGGGTCCGCTGCCGTCCACCGGCCGGATCCCGCCGAGCAGCCGCAGGTCGTCGCCGGTGATGTCGAGGGCGGCGGCCGCGCCGGACTCGGTCTCGCTGACCGTGTAGAGGGTGGTAGAGCCGGGGCCCAGGGCGAGATACGAAGGATCGGGGACGATGTCCGTGGCGCCGAGGACGGTCAGCGCCCCGGTCTCCCGGTCCACGGCCGCGACAGTGACTCCCCGACCGCCCGCCGACGTGAACGACCCTATGTATGCCCGTCCCGCACCGCTGCTGCTCACCGCTTCTGCCCCTCTCCGCCGACTGATCACGACGGCTCGGACCGCCGTGATCTTCCGGGGCGACGGTAGCAGTGCACCCTGCGCGGTCCTGTGCCGTGACCGGCGGTGTATGCCCATGAGGAGCGTCGTCCGGTGTGTGCAGAGCCGGGAGGGGTACTGGACCGGGGCCGTGTCACCACCGCCTGCTGCCGCGGGCCGCAGGTCAGGCCGGGACGAGCGGGGCGCGGGGCGAGGTGCGCAGGGGCGTGGCGAGTTCCGCGAGGGCCCGCTCCAGAGCGTGCAGATGCGCGAGTGCGGCCTCGGCGCCGGGGTGGTGGTGCGGCGCGTGAGCGGGCGCGGCGTTCAGTTCCGTACGGGCGGGTCCCGGCTGCGCCAGGGCGAGCACCGCGGCCTCGACGCGGCGGCAGGCCGCTCCGAGCCGGGCGTCGTGCGAGGCGTCGGGATCGGCGGCGACCGCAGCGAGACCACGCACCTCGCGGACGCACAGGTCGAGCAGGGCGAGGACCTGGCGGGCGCGCGCCTTACGGGCCCGCAGCGGGTTGAGTGGATGCACCAGGGGGGCGAGCGAGAGCCGGACCCGGCCGAGCAGCGCCTCCAGTTCGGTCACCTGCGGACCGGGGTCGGCGGTCGGGGAACCGGCCAGACGGGCGGCAGCCCCGGCGGTGCAGGCGTGCACGCAGCGCAGTGCGCGCTGGATCCAGGCGTCGGTGGTCGCGTGGAGGGTGACGGGCAGTACGAGGAGGACGGCGAGGGTCGAGCTGAGGGCTCCGGCCCCGGTCTCCGTGAGGCGGAGCACGAGCAGCCCCGGATTCAGGACGCCGAGCAGGCCGTACATCAGTCCGGCCATCACGGTCACGAAGAAGACCATCCAGCTGTACGAGACCGCGGCGGTGTAGAAGATGCCGAAAACGCAGACGGCGACGAGGGCCGCGGTGGGGACCGTGTCACCGTGCAGCGGCACGGCGACCAGCAGCCCTGCGGCGATCCCGGCCACCGTGCCGAGGACGCGGCGGAAGCCGCGGACCAGCGTCTCGCCGCGCGAGGCGGTGTTCACGAAGACCCACCAGACGGTGCCGACGGCCCAGTACCAGCGGTCGGCGGACAGCAGCTGCCCGATGCCGAGCGCGAAAGCACTGGCGGCGGTCGCCTGGAGCGCCTGCCGCGTGGTCGTCCGGGCCAGCCCGCGACTGCCCTGGAGTGTGGGTACGACGGGCGTGGGCAGCCCACGTTCGTAGCACCAGGCGCCGAAGCGGACGGCCGAGGCGGTGACGAGCGAGAGTGCGACGGCGGCGTACAGCTCGGGCAGCTGGCCCGGCACGGCGTGCAGGAACTGCGCCATGAAGAACGCCATGAACGCGAAAACCCCCAGGGCGTGCCCGCGGGGACCCCAGCGGCGCGCGTACACGCCCGCACAGACAACGGCGAGGAACGCGGCGTCGCGCGCCAGGGGGTAGTCGTGCAGCGCCGTAGCGAGTGCCAGGACCGGGAATCCGACGACGGGCAGCAGCGCGGTGGTGAGCGCCTGGTCGCGGACCTGGGCGTCGGTGACTGTGAAGAGTGCGAGCAGAGCGGCGAGGCCGCCGGCGACGGTCACGGGAAGCGAGTGACTGACGAGGCCCGAAAGGGTCACGGCCAGACCGATGCCGAGAACGGCCCGGGCCGAGCTGCGCAGCCGCAGCCGCCCCGGGTCCGGAGCCACCAACATCCGCTTCAGCACCGATTACCACTCCCTGTTCTGTCCGGGCATGAAAAAGGCGCCGCGGGATCCGCAGCGCCATCGACTGACCCAATCAGAGCATCTTGCCACCATCTGGCTCAAGTCGAGCTGACACAGTTGAGCCATTGGCGCAGCCCGATGTGTCTTTGATGTGCCAGGTGAGCGCCAATGGACTACGCCCTGGGCAGCCGTCGGGCCGAAGAAAGACCCTCCGGGCGATGCATGCGCCGGCCTCGGCACGGGCGCGCTTCCCGGCGCCGTCCCGCAGCAGGCGCAGACCGTTGAGGCCGACGATCACAGTGGAGCGCCCATGGCCGAGGACACCGAGCGGAAGCGCTCCGGCTCCTGCGTAACTTCGGCCTGGGCACCGGTGAACGCCGGGGCCGCCCGTGGCCGAACTCCTGGAACAGGCCCTCTGCCACGTCGGGCACCTGCGCCTCGGGCTGCGCGACATCCCCCGGGTGGCGGCGGCGCGCTGAACCGCCGGGAAGGTCAGCCGCGCTCCGGGGGTGTGCGGCGGGCACGCAGGAGAAGCGGCAGAACGGCGGTCGCTGCGGCGAGTACCGCGAAGCCCCAGTTCAAGGTGGCGGCACCGGCGACGGCGGCGACCAGCAACGGGCCTCCGGCGTCGCCGATTTCACGTCCGAGTTCGGCCGTTCCCATGGTCTGGCCGAGCCGTTCCCGCGGGGTGGTGCCCGCGAGGGCCGCGAAGCCGAGCGGAGTGATCAGCCCGGTTCCGGCCCCGATCAGCACGGCGGCCGACAGGATGCCGGGCAGGCCGGGCAGCATGGCGGCGACCAGTCCGCACGCGGTGACCAGCAGTCCGGCCGCCAGTCCCCCGCCGGTGCCGAGGCGCCCGTGGTCCAGGGCCCGCCCGGCCCACGGCTGTACGAGCGCGGCGCACAGGGCAAGGACGGAGACGGCCGCGCCGGTGGCCACCGGCGACAGACCGGCAGCCACCCCGGACACCGGCAGGAACCCGACCCCGACGGACAGCGCGGCGGTGGCGGCGGCCAGGGCCGCCACCGGCCGCAGAAAGGCACCGTCGGTCAGCCGCCGGACGAGTCCCAGGACGGTCTGGCGGGTCTTGGGCAGAGGCGGGACGGCAGGTACCGCGAACGCGGCCCACAGGGCGACTGTGGCGGCCAGCGCGGCCAGCACCGCGAACAGCAGCGTCAGGCCGCCGGACCAGACCAGCACGCCGCCGAGCAAGGGGCCTGCGGTGTAGCCGATGCCCTTGAAGAATCCGTACGAGCCGAATGCGCGGCCGTGCCGGGCCTGCGGGCTGAGGCGGGCCACCAGCGCGGAGGCGGCAGGTGAGAACGCGGAGGCGGCCGCGCCCTGTCCGAGGCGGGCGGCCCACAGCCAGCCGGAATCGCGGACCACCCCGAAGACCGCGGAGGTGGCGGCGAACGCGAGGAGCCCGCCGAGCAGCACCGGCCGGGCGCCGATCCGGTCGGCGAGCGTCCCGAACACCGGCTTGAGCACCACCTCGGCCCCGTCGTACAGCGCGAGCAACAGCCCGAGATACAGCACCGAACGCGCCAGACCGGCATCGCCCTGGCCGAGATTGGCCGCGACGCCGTGCGCGCCGAAGGCGGTGGTGAACCCGGCTCCGTACAGCGGCCACATCCGACGCCGCGACCCCGTGGGCAGAAGCCTCGATTCCTGGGCAGGCTCGGGGGTCACGGCTGCCGCCGTACCACGACCCGGTGCCGGGACGACCTCGTCGGCAGCCGCACGATCAGCACCGCCCAGCGCAGCGGGGACGCCGAAGACTCCTCACCCACCGAGCAAACGTAACAGTCGTCACGTCATGAGGAGCGGGCGTCACGTGCTGGGCGCGACCTGCGCCGCGGGCAGCCGGCGACGGTGGGCCGGACCCTCCACGCGCCTCCCAAGGAAAAAATCCGCACAACGTGACCGGTAACACGCTGCGCATCCCGTTGCGGTCCGACCGCGGTTCGCCGCGCTCGAACCCCTCACCGCTGTCTCGGACATCAAAGGCACTAGCGACTACACGCCTTCATTTCGAAGGTCATCAAATAAACGCGGGCGCCGAACCATCAAGTTGCCAATAAGAGGCCAACTCTCAACCAATCTACGAATACCGCCAACCACACCCTTGGCGGCAACGAATTCCGTAGGTATTAGGTGGTTGACGTGACGGATCCCACAGGTTTCCATAACGCGCCGGGAGCAGACGAAACCAACAGCGCAGCAAGCCACGGAGGCGATAGCGCTCCCGCCGTACCCGTCACACCCAGTCGATCGGAACCGCTCCATGACCGACATGCTCAGCCAGCCCGTCACCTCCGGCACCGCACCGGCGGAGGCCGATCCCCACGGCCAGGACGGCCCTCGCACGCTCAAGCGCTCCATCGGCGTCGTCGGAGGAACCCTGCTGACCCTCTCCTGCGTGACGCCCGCATCCACGCTCTTCGTGGTCGTGCCCGACCTGTTCGGCGACCTCGGCTCCGCCACCGCGCTCACCATCGCCATCGGTTCGGTGCTCTGTATCGCAGTGGCGTTCTGTTACTCGGAGCTGGGCACCATGATCCCCAGCGCGGGCGGCGAGTACGCCATGGTCACCACCCTGACCGGTCGGCTGGCCGGGTGGCTGGTGTTCGTCCTGTCCCTGCTGGTCGTGATGATCGTCCCACCCGTGATCGCCATGGGCACGGCGGACTACCTCGCTCCGCTGGTCCACATCCCGGCCGAGGCCGCCGGGGCCGGGGTCATGGTGCTCGCCACCCTGGCCGGTCTGCTGGACCTGCGTGCCAACGCGTGGATCACCGGCGTCTTCCTGGTTCTGGAAGTCATCGCGGCGGCCGTCGTTGCCGTGCTCGGCTTCGCCCACACCGAGCGCGGCGCGGGCAGCCTGATCCATGGTGTGGTCGCGAGCGACAGCGGAGCGTCCCGCCCGGTCACCGCGATGCTGGTCGTCTCGGGTCTGGCCATCGCACTCTTCATCACCCAGGGCTTCTCCACCGCCGTCTACCTCTCCGAGGAGATGGAGAACCCGCGGCGCAACGTCGCCCGCACGGTCCTCGCCACCCTGGCCATCTCGACAGCCGTCATCCTCGTCCCGGTGGTCGCGATCACCATGGGCGCACCCGACCTCGCGGCGCTCACCTCCGGTGACATCAGCGGCATGGTCACTGCCTGGAGCAACTCGGCCGTCGGTACGTTCGTGAGCCTCTGCGTCGCACTCGCGATCATCAACGCGGGCATCGTCATGGTCATCCAGAACTCCCGGGTGCTGTTCGCCTCCGCCCGGGACAAGGCGTGGCCCGAGCCGGTCAACAACGCCCTCGCCCGCCTCGGCCGCTTCGGTTCGCCGTGGGTCGCCACCCTGGTGGTCGGAGTTCCCGGCGCGGCGCTGTGCTTCGTCAACCTGGACACCCTGTACGGCGTGACCGGCGTCTCGGTCACCGGTATGTACCTGCTGGTCGCCGTCGCCGCGCTCGCCGCCCGCCGCACCGACCACAAGGAGCTGCCCGCCTGGCGGATGCCGCTCTGGCCGGCGGTGCCGGTGGCGCTGATGGTCGTACTCGTCTACATCCTCAGCCAGCAGGAGGTCACGTACCTGCTGTGGACCGGCGGCATCATGGCGGCGGCCACCCTCTACTGGGCCTTCTACCTCCGCCCCCGCCCCCACACCCGCTGGCTGGTCACCCTCCCCGAGGATGCCCGTCCCTGACCCCACGTGGACGGGCCCATGCCTGTCCACTGGGCCATTGGTACAGTCGGAGTCCGTATCAGCAGACCAGGAAGAGGCCGACGGACCATGGCGGTGGACGCGCTCGACACCCGCATCCTGCGGCTGCTCATCGAGCAGCCCCGGACCAGCGTGCGGGAGTACGCCCGGATCCTCTCCATCGCCCGGGGCACCGTGCAGGCCCGTATCGACCGGCTGGAGCGGAACGGTGTGATCACCGGTACGGGCCCGGTCCTCTCCCCCGCCGCGCTCGGCCACCCGGTGCTCGCCTTCGTCCATCTGGAGGTCACCCAAGGGCGTCTGGACGAGGTGGGCGAGGCCCTCGCCGCCGTGCCGGAGATCGTCGAGGCGTTCTCGACCACCGGCGGCGGGGATCTGCTGACGCGGGTCGTGGCCCGCGACAACGAGCACCTGGAGGATGTGATCCAGCTGCTGATCCAGCTGCCCGGCGTGGTGCGGACCCGCACCGAAGTGGCCCTGCGCGAGCGGGTTCCGCACCGGCTGCTTCCGTTGGTCCAATCCATCGGCCTCGCCACGGCCGGACCGTCGAACTGATCACCGCCTTGGCATGCTGGGTGCCATGAGCACTCGGCCCACCCCTGTCCTTTCGGTCATCTTCGATCTCGACGGCACGCTCGTGGACAGCGAGCCGAACTACTACCGGGCGGGGCGCCGGCTCCTCGCCCGTCATGGCGTGCCGGACTTCACCTGGGAGCATCACACCCGGTACATCGGGATCAGCACCCGTGAGACGCTGACGGCGCTGCGGGCCGAGTACGGGATCGCGACGCCCGTCGACGAACTCCTCGCCGGCCAGGACGCTCTCTATCTGGAGCTGGCGCGATCCTCGACGGAGGTGTTCCCCGAGATGCGGAAGTTCGTGGAACGGCTGCATCAGGAGGGGATCGCGACGGCCGTGGCATCGGGTTCGTCCCGGGCCGCGATCGAGGCGGTGCTCGCGGGCACCGGACTCGGCGCGTACGTCACGACGTATGTCTCCGCCGACGAGGTGGCGCACGGGAAACCGGCGCCGGATGTGTTCCTGGAAGCCGCGCTGCGGCTGGGCACCGCGCCCGGCGACTGCGTGGTGCTGGAGGACGCGACGCCGGGCGTGGTGGCAGCGCATGCGGCGGGCATGCGCTGCATCGCGGTTCCCTATGTGGCGTCGACGGCCGACGATCCGGCGTTCACCACGGCGGGGCTGCTCTTCCGCGGTGGTCATGGCGAGTTCACGGCGCAGACCGCGTACGACTGGCTGGCCGGAGCTCAGCCTTCCTGATCTTGCGAGCTGGTCCGGCGTCAGGTGCGCTGAACGGGTAACCCGTCTCACCACAGGCCGAGCCGTCCCACCGGGCATGGAGTGACTCGTCCCGAGGCCGCGGTCGGATCCCCTGACCGCGTACGCACCGGCCCTCCACCGATACGTCGAGAGGGCGCCCGGCCATCCCGCGGGCCGCGGTCACCCCGGATTCGGTGCGGTCGATGCGCGTCGTGGCGCGGACGGTGAGCTCCGGCCCTCGCTGGTCGTCAGGCGTCCGTCAGGAGATCCGGTTCCGGCGTCAGCGGTTCGTCAAGGCGCGCCGACCACCCGTCCCGCTCTCCGTAGCCTCTGCACCATGCAACGACCTGTGCCCGGGGCAGCCCCCGATCCCCACGCGCGCCCTGCCGGCCGCGTCAGCTGTTCCGGCCATGCCCTCCCGACTCCGGGCAGGACGGTGTACGACCGCGAGTGGTCCGGGGACGTCCGCTTCGCGGGCGGCTGCTCCGTCACGCTGCTGGGCCTCCTGCTGGCGGTGGACGCGGCCATCGGCCGGCTCACCTGGCTCCGTGTCCTGCTGTGGGCGGCGATCGCCGCGGTGCTGTGTGCGGTCCTGGTGCCGCCGCGGGTCTGCGCGGGGACCGGGTGGCTCTCCTCCCGCGGCCTGCTGCGCAGAACGACCGTGCGTACGGACCTCCTGGTGTCCGTACGCTGGTCCGACGGCGTCGCGCAACGCCTGCTGCTCCGGGACGCCCACGGCTGCCGGGTCGAGCTCGACCCCCGGGTGTTCGTCGCCAACCCGGCCCTGTGGCACCGGCTGGACGAGGACGCGCGCACCTGTATGGAGCGCGGAACGCTGCTCTGCGGGGCAACGGCGCTGCGGCAGCTCGGAGACCGTATCGACCGTCGCACCGCCCGGACCGTGTTCGAGGTCTCCGGTCTGGAGTAGGGGCCTTCGGGCCTGCCGTCCCGTCGTCACGGTCCCCCGCTGCATGCCCGGCCGCCGGGACCCTCTACGGTGTCGCTGCACGTTCGGGTGATGATGACGGCTGTAAGGGGGGATCGGCGGATGCGACGCGCTGGACGTGGGTTGTTGATCACGGGGGCCGTGCTTGCCGTCCTGGGGATCGTGCTGACCGCGGGGGCCCTCTGGACCATCAGAAGCGGCTACACGACGGTCACGCCCAGGGGCGAGTCCATGGCGCCGACATACGCCCCGGGTCACCGGGTCCTCATCGCGAAGACCGGTGGCGAGAAGACGCGGAGGGGCGATGTCGTCCTCTTCAGCCTGCCCGGCCGTTACCAGGGCGAGGCCGTGATGCAGCGTGTCATCGGGCTCGGAGGCGACCATGTGGTCTTCGACGGGACCCGGTTGACCGTCAACGGGACACCGCTCAAGGAGCCGTATCTCAAAGGGGCGGAGGTCGACGGCGGGCACGGCCCGTACGACGTGAAGGTTCCGGCCGGGCGGGTGTTCCTTCTCGGCGACAACCGTGGCAACTCCAACGATTCGCGCTACTTCCCCGGCGAGGACTCCGGAACCGTGCCCGTGACGGCTGTGCGGGGCCGGGCACTTGACGATGCCACCGTGCCGACGGTGCTGGGCCTCGGCGCCCTGCTCGGTGTGGCTCTCGCCCTCGCGGGTGCCGTCTGTGCTCTGGTGGGCGGGCTGACACGGCGGCGCCGGGCAACCGTGCCCCCGCCCTTCACCGGGTACGCAGGTGTCGGATATCCCGCTCCCGGGGGTCCGCCGCCCTTCCAGCGCCCCTGACGTGCGGCGCCATGTGACGCGTGGCCCTCAGAGCCTGTCGGGTGACCTTCGATCGGAGAGCGGACGCGGCATGGTGCGTGCGATTCCAAGGCGCCGGGATGGCCTTGGGTGGGATCTCCCCTGCTCGAACGAAGTTGAGAGCTTGGGGAAGGAGCTGCTAGGGCCTGTTCTGAGTTCCCCGTCGTTCGCGCGAAGCGCGGGCGCAGCGGCGATCGGTGCGTGCGATCGGCGTGCGGTGTCGCAGGTCATGTGGCGGAGCCACCTGTCCTGCGGGGCCGTGCGGCGAGCGTGCGTGCCGGGCGTCGGGGCGCAGGCGGGGAACTCAGAACAGGCCCTAGGGGGCATTTCGGCAACGCCGGAAGCGTGCGTGCCAGGGCGTGGCCGCCCGATCAGAGGTCACCCGACAGGCTCTCAGCGTTCGGCGCCTCGCACCGCCGCGCCGAGGCGACGAGCGATCGGCTCCGCCGCCGTGGTGATCGGGCTCGTCGTCTCACCGGTCAGCAGACTGAGCAGGCTGCCGTCAGCGGTGAGGGAGGAAGCTGCTGAGACAGCCACGCCCGGAGAGTCGGTCACGCCAACTGGTTGACCAGGGCGGTGAAGACCGCAGGAAGGCGGGTCGCGGCCGGGACGATACGACGGGCGAGTCGCGGGTGCTGACGGACCCTGAGCAACGATTCGGTGAGCAGGCGGTGGCGCCGGGAGACCTTGCGCCACGCCTGCTCGTATGCCAACGGGCGGTCGTCCCGGATGCAGCGCACCAGTTGCGCGGCCCCGGCGAGAGCCAGGGAGATTCCTTCGCCGGTGAGCGCGTCGATGTATCCCGCGGCGTCCCCGACCAGCAGGACCCGCCCGGCCGCCCGGGAGCCGACACGCTGGCGCAGCGGTCCGGCGCCGCGCACAGGGGTGGTGGTGCTCGCGGGCAGATGACGTGAGAGGAGGGGGAAGCGGGCCAGGTGGCTGTCGAACGGTCCGCGTTCCGCGGTCAGGACGGCGACGCCGACCAGGCGCGGGCCGAGCGGCGTGACGTAGGCCTCCGCCCGTGCTGACCAGTGCACCTCGACGCAGTCCGTCCAGGGCTCGATCGTGTAGTGACGGCGCAGACCGAATCTGGGGGGCCACGGATCCGGGCGGTCCAGGCCGAGTTGACGTCTGATCGGCGAGTGCAGTCCGTCGGCGGCGGCCAGGTAGCGGGCGGTGATGCCGGCTGCGCGGACGCTGTCGGTGCGCTGCCGGATGCCGTCCGCCCGCGCCTGGATCACCGGTACGCCGAGTTCCGCCACTCGGCGGGCCAGGGCGGCGTGCAGTTCGGTGCGCCGGACGCCGCGGCCGGGGGCGGCTGCGAAGAGGGCTTCGGCACTGTGGTGGTCGTCGACGTATCGGATCCCGCGCAGTGGGTGTCCGGCGACGGTGACGCCGAGTTCGGCCAGGGCGTGCACGGCGCCCGGCATGAGGCCCTCGCCGCAGGCCTTGTCGATCGGGGTGGGGCGCGGTTCGGTGACCACCGCTTCGAGTCCGGATCCCGCGGCGTGGATCGCGGTGGCGAGTCCGGCGGGGCCGCCGCCGACCACCAGCAGGTCGATCACGGCGTGGCCGCAGGGGCCGGCGCCGGGGTGGCCCCGGCCAGCGCGGTGTTCTCGCACCGCACGCGGGTTGCGAGAAGCGGCAGGTTGAGGAGTGTGAAACCGGTCGCGGTGAGCCAGTTGGTGTGAACGAGCGGCAGCGCGGCACCCTCGACGATCACAGCGACGTAATTGGGGTGGTCCATCCATCGGTACGGTCCGGCGGTGACGAGGGGCAGGTCCGGCACCACGATGACGCGGGTGTTCCAGCGCGGCCCCAGCGTGGTGATGCACCACCAGCGCAGCCCTTGGGCACCGAGGGCCAGAACGAGCATCGGCCAGCCGAGCGCGGGCAGGAAGGGGCGGCCGCCCAGCCAAGTCTCCCCCAGGCAGCCGGCCAGCAGCGCGGTGTGGAGGGCGACCATGACGGGGTAGTGCCCGCGCCCGTACTCCGTTCCGGCGTTGCGGCGGCTCCAGGCGGCGTTGCGCCGGGCGGTGACGAGTTCGGCGAGGCGCTCGACGGCGACCACGAGGATGAGGACGGTGTAGGGGATCACGGGGCGGCTACCAGCGGAGGAGGACTTGTTCGGTGCAGAAGCCCGGCCCCATCGCGAGGAGGAGACCGGGCGATCCGGGCGGTGGCGGGTGCAGCGCCAGGGTGTCCCGGAGGATGTGCAGGACGGAGGCGGAGGAGAGATTGCCGACCTCGGCCAGCGAACGCCAGGTCGGTTCCAGCGCTCGGGCGGGCAGATCGAGCGTCTCGCGTACGGCTTCCAGGACCTGGGGACCGCCGGGGTGGCATACCCAGGCCGTCACGTCCTGCGTCTTGAGGTCGTGGCCGGAGAGGAAGCAGCGCACCTCGTCGCCGAGTGTCTCGCGTACCAGGTCGGGGAGGTCGGCGCCGAGGACGATACGGAAGCCCGCGTCGCCGATGTCCCAGCCCAGGCTGCGTTCGGTGCCGGGGTAGAGCGTGCTGCGGGTCGCAACCACCTCCGGCCCGCGCTGTTGATCCCGACGGTGCGGATGGTCCCGGCCGACCGCGAGGACCGCGGCGGCGCCGTCGCCGAACAGCGCGCCCGCCACCAGGTTCGGCACGGACGCGTCGGTACGTTGCAGGGTCAGCGAACAGAGTTCGACCGAGAGCAGCAGCGCGACCTGTCCGGGGTGGCCGTTGAGGTAGTCGTGGACCCGGGCCAGTCCGGCGGCTCCTGCCACACAGCCCAGACCGAAGATCGGCACGCGTTTCACATCGGGCCGCAACCCGACCCGTCCGGCGAGCCGTGCCTCCAGCGACGGGGCGGCGATACCGGTGACCGAGGTGGAAATGACCAGGTCGATCTCGCTCGCGTCGAGACCCGCCCGGTCCAGGGCACCGCGCACCGCCCGCTCCCCGAGCCGGAGCGCGGATTCGATGAACGCGTCGTTGGCCTCTCCGAAGCCGCTCAGGGAGGCGTACCGCTCCAGGGGCAGGGCCAGATGGCGGCCGCGTACCGTGGCGGACGTGTGCAGGCGTTCCAGCACGCCGCGGTCGGCGCCCGATGGCAGGCACATGTCGGCGAAGGCATGGGTGATCTCGGACTGCTCGTACCGGTGTGGCGGGAGCACACCATGGATCGCGATGATTCGCGTCATTCCATCACCATACGGGCGAATAACGTATTTTGATCGAACGTCATGAATCACACTTTTCGGGCAGCTTCCGTGTCCGCCTCGGTGCCTGCCGCCACGCCGGCGGCCGCTCCCCGCCCCGGCCGGGTCGCGGTGGCCCTGTTCCTGTCGGCCCACCCGGCCCCCGCATTGGCCGTCTCCGCCCTGATCACCGCGCTGGCCGTGGCCGCGGGACGCGATGCGTCCGGCAGCTGCCTGGTCGCTCTGACCATGCTCACCGGGCAGCTCTCCGTCGGCTGGAGCAACGACTGCATCGACATCGCACGGGACACGGCGGCGAACCGGCGCGACAAGCCTCTCGTGGACGGTGCCGTGAGGGCCCGAACCGTCGCGGTGGCAGCGTGTACCGCACTTGTCCTGTGCGTCCCCCTGTCGCTGGCGAACGGCGCGACGGCGGGCGGCACCCATCTGATCGGTGTCGCCGCCGCCTGGTCCTACAACCTGGGACTCAAACGAACAGCATTGTCCTGGCTCCCGTACACCGTCGCCTTCGGCCTCCTGCCCGCCTTCGTCACACTCGCGCTGCCGGGCCACCCCTGGCCGGCCGCCACGCCCGTGGTCGCGGGCGCGCTCCTCGGCGTCGGCGCGCACTTCACCAACGTCCTCCCCGACATCGACGCCGACCTGACCGCGGGCGTCCGCGGCCTGCCCCAGCGGTTGGGCCGCCGCCGGACTCGTACCGTCGCGGCACTCGCGCTGCTCGCCGCATCGGCCGTCCTCGTCCTCGGCCCACCGGGATGGCCGGACGCGACGGGCTGGACCGGTCTCGCCGTGACCGGGACCCTGGCCGTGGCCGTCTGCCTCCCGCTGCGCTCCGCGCCAGACAGCCGCCTGCCGTTCCTGGCCACGCTCGGCCTGGCCGGGATCGACATCGCCCTGCTGCTCCTGCGCGGCACGGCGCTGGGCTGATCACCCGTCCCAGGGACGCCGCAGCCCGCCCGGCTTCTCGACCAGGGATGTCCGGCGGATCGGGGCCGGACAGGTCGTGGCGTCCGGTGCGGTGCGTCGCGAGGCGGAGGAGCCTCCTCATACTGGACGTATTCGCTGCGTTCCGACACCGCGGCACAGTGCCGTAGCCGTCGGTTCCGCACCCGCCGGGGATGACGGGACAGCCCTTGGGCCGGCTCCGGCGAGAACCACCGGCGACGACGGGAGAGTCACGCATGTCGCGCTATCACGAGATGAAGTTCCGGGCGGTCACGACGTTCCAGCGGCGGATCGGCAATCCGGTGCTCCGCCGACTGCCGAACCAGACCCTCCTGGAAACCACCGGACGCACGTCCGGACTGCCCCGCCGGACCCCGGTCGGTGGCCGCCGGACCGGCACGGAATTCTGGCTGGTCTCGGAGTACGGCGAGAAGTCGCAGTACGTACGCAACATCCGGGCGAACCCGAAGGTACGGGTCCGGATCAGGGGGCGCTGGCACGCCGGAACCGCCCATCCGGTCCCGCAGGACGACCCGCACGCCCGGCTCAGGACGCTGCCGCGCTTCAACAGCGCGGCGGTCCGGGCGCTCGGCACCGACCTGCTGAGCGTGCGGGTCGATCTCAACGACTGAGGGCGACCGGCCGGTCCGCCTGCCGGAGTTCGGCGACCACGCCCGGCGTCATGGCGTCTCGTACATTGCACGGCCAGATGGTTCGATCGGAGCCGGAACGGGCGAACGGGCCTCCAGGCGCACGGCGTCACGTTCGCCCGCTCCGGTCCGGGACTGTTCCACCACTGACGGTAAGTGCCGGGGACGGCCGGGTGCGAACCCCACGGAACGAGGAGTGCTTGCCCTGAACGGACAACTGCTGGCGGTCAGCGACCTGCATGTCGCCTACGCCGATAACCGTGCCATCGTGTCATCCCTGCGTCCCGGCACCGACGCCGACTGGCTCGTCGTCGCAGGGGATGTCGCCGAGAAAGTCGCCGATGTCGAGCAGACGCTGAAGATGCTCAGCGAGCGCTTCGCGAAGGTCGTGTGGGTCCCCGGGAACCATGAGCTGTGGACCCACCCGCGCGACCCCGTGGAGCTGCGGGGCGAGGCGCGGTACCTCCATCTGGTCGAGATCTGCCGGAAGCTGGGCGTCGTCACCCCGGAGGATCCCTATCCGGTGTGGGAGGACGAAGCGGGGCCGGTGACCGTGGCGCCTCTGTTCGTGCTGTACGACTACACGTTCCGCGCACCGGGAACGACCACCAAGGAGGAGTCCCTCGCCTATGCCCACAGGACCGGGGTCGTCTGCACCGACGAGTACCTCCTCCAGCCCGACCCGTACCCGACGCGCGACGACTGGTGCCGTGCGCGGGCACGCCAGACCGAGCTGCGACTGGCCGCCGTTCCGGAGTACCACCGTACGGTCCTGGTGAACCACTATCCGCTGGTGCGGGAACCGACCGATGTGCTGCGGTACCCGGAGTTCGCCCAGTGGTGCGGGACGGAACTCACCCGGGACTGGCACCGCCGCTTCCGTGCCGCGGCCGTGATCTACGGACACCTGCACATTCCGCGGGTGACTCACTACGACGGCGTACGGTTCGAGGAGGTGTCGATCGGCTACCCGCGCGAATGGCGGGCCCGCCCGCCACGCACCCCGCTGCGGGTCGTCCCGTTGTCGTCTCCCTCGGCGGACCGGACCCGCGCGGCCGACGAGAACGGCTGATCGACGAGGCCACGACGGCGGCGAGGTCGCCCCGGTGACCCGCGAGGTGCTGCCCGGGCGGAAGCCGGACCCCGCTCTGCGGCCCCGCGCCCACGTCGGCTGACCTTGGGCCCGGCGGCGTCCGCACGTATCCGACCAGCCCCCCATACGGCGCCTCTCGGCGAGAGATTCTGCCCGTCGACGGCGCATTCCGCTGAACGGTGCGTCGGGACGCCTGAGCGCTTCCGGTCGTCCCGACGGCCGACACCCCAGATGATGATAGAGAGGACATGGCGCGAAATGGCACGTTTGTCCCGACGGTTCATTCGCGACAGTGGAGGTGCCATGGACGGCGACACCACGATGGGTGACGAGGTCTACCAGCCGGACGGCTCGGAAGTGCAGGACGACGCCGGGCTTCTGGATCCGGCCGACACCCTTGACGACAGGGCGGGCCAGGACCCGCTCGACACAGGCTATTCGCCCCCTGAGCGGCCATGGGCCGTGGAACACCATGGTGTCACTGCGGCCGAGCAGCGAGAGGGAGAAAGTCTCGACCAGCGCCTCAGCGAGGAGGAGCCGGACGTGTACCCCCCGGACGGGGACGGAATCGGTGATGTCGTGGACACGGACGGTGAGCTCCGGGACGGGGAGGTAGGTGATCTGCGCGCGGGGCGACTGGTCGCGCCCGACGAGGGCGCACACGGTGACAATGAGAGGTGCATGATCGCTCTCGACATGGGAATCGATGGCGCGGCGGCCTCCGCCGAGGAGGCGGCCGTACATGTGGTCCCCGACCAGAACGAGCAGTAGTCCACTCGTAGGGGCAGCCTGAGCGCTGATGCCCGTGCCCGGGCTCTCGGCAGAGTTCGGACCATGCGCGCTCGGTCCTGTCGCGCTGAAAAGGGAGACAATCCATGTTCAGCGAACGCGGTCGCTGAACTCGGAGGGCAACATCTCAAACCTGTCCTGTAAATCGTCAGCGATTCACCGATGGATCTTGCCACGCACCCTCGCAGCCGTTCCGCCCTGGCCTCCAGGAACGTCAGACTCCGCCCCGGAAGACGATTGAATCGTCGGGCGTGCAGTCACCGAGGACGACCGAGTACGCAATGAGCCCGATGAACGGGAAGACGATGACGTCCACCACGGCCCCGTCCGGGCACCGGCTTCCCATGGCCGGATCATCGAAGTGGCATATGCCGATACCATCACCGCACTGATGTACGAGCGCTGCCGGGCCGACACGTCGCGACTTCTTCAGCTCCACGGCGACAGGGCTACGACTACAACCACCTGCGGCGAGGGTTCACACCTGAGAGCACATTCGTCGAGACGCACACGTTCCACCACACACAAGCTGACGGGCGCACCCGTGACCACGACAGCGGCCCCCGCAAAATCCACCTGCCCCAGCCACCCACATTGCCTATCGTCGACGTGATTCCTGGTGGAAGCCGCTGATCGGCCAGGACGAGGACCATGACGTGGAGGATGACTGTGCGCTACCGCGAGCTGGGGCGAAGTGGACTGTCCGTGTCCGAGATCGGGTACGGCGCGTGGGGCATCGGTGAGTCCAGCTGGGTGGGTGCCACGGAGGACGAGTCCGTACGGGCCCTGCACCGTGCCATCGACCTTGGCGTGAACTTCATCGATACCGCGCGCGGCTATGGCGAGAGTGAGCGAATCGTCGGCCGGGTCGTCCGCGAGCGGGCCGACGAGGTACTCGTCGCGACCAAAGTGCCGCCGAAGAACGGCACTTGGCCGGCGCCCGACGGCCTCGACCTGGCCGAGACATTCCCGGGCGAGCACATCCGCGCAAGCCTGGAGACCAGTCTGCGCACCAGCGGCCTGGACCACTTCGACGTACTGCAGTTCCATGTGTGGAGTGATGAGTGGGTCGGCCGTGGCGATTGGCTGGAGACGATCGCCGCACTGAAGCAGGAGGGCAAGATTCGCCTGTTCGGCGTCTCCATCAACGACCACCAGCCTGACAACGCACTCGCACTCGTACGCAGCGGCGCCGTGGACAGCGTGCAGGTCATCTACAACCTCTTCGACCAGGCACCCGCCGACACACTGCTGCCGGCCTGTGAGGAACACGGCGTCGGTGTCATCGTACGGGTGGCGCTGGACGAGGGCGGCCTCACCGGTCGGATCACTGCGGGCACCACGTTTCCCGAGGGTGACTGGCGCAACCGCTACTTCCGCGATGACCGCCCGGCACAGGTCGAACAGCGGGTGGCCGCGATCGTCGCCGACCTCGGTATCACCCCCGATGAGATCGCCGAGACCGCATTGCGGTTCGTACTGAGTTCGCCGGCGGTTTCCACCGTCATCCCCGGCATGCGCACCGTACGCAACGTCGAGCGCAACACGGCCCTGAGCGACGGGCGCCCGCTCACCGCCGACCAGCTCGCCGTGCTGGCCAAGCACCGGTGGCAGCGCAACTTCTACTCCTGATCCGCGGGTGGGCGTTGCTACACGCCGGGACGGTTCGGCCCTCGTCCCCTGCGCATGCCGGTCGCCGACCGTGTACGGGGTGCCTTCGCCTGCGCGGATCCCCGTGCCCGCTGCAGAGCCTGATGGACCGACCAGACGACGGAAACCAGCGGAACGATCACCACCGCTCCGAGCACCCCCGCCGCGATCGCGCCACCGATCACCGAGAGTGCGACCACGACGGGATGCAGGCGGACTGCCCAGCTCATCACGATCGGGTGCAGCAGGTGCCCCTCGATCTGGCCGATGATGACGATCAGCGCGATGACAACGACCGCTACGAACGGGCCCTTGGACGCCAGAGCTACGACGGCAGCCACTGCGAGGGCGATAGGTGAACCAATCAGTGGGACGAAGGCGGCGAAGAACTCCAGCAGCGCCAGCGGAATCGCCAGCGGCACTCCGAGTACGAAGAGGGCAAGTCCCACGAGTACGGAGTTGGTAGTGGCCACCACGACGATGCCGTGGGTGTACCCGGTGAACGTCCGCCACGCCGCTCGGCCCGCGATCTCCATTCGCTCCCGCGCCGTCGCCGGAAGCTGTTCGCACAACCAGTCCCACTGCCGGTCGCCCGAGTGGATGAAGAAGACCGAGCAGAACAGCGCGAGAGCGAACACGGTCATCACCTGCACCAGCCGCCCCACACCACTGAGCGCCGTACTGATCAGGGTGGACCGATGGCTGGAGAGGTACTGTCCGATCCGGACCTGCAAGTCGCTCAGTGCCCCGGGGTTCAACCGGAACGGTGGCTTCTCCAGCCACCGCTCGATCCTGGCAAGGCCGTCGCTGAACTGCCGCTCCAGCCCGGCACGTTCTCCGGCGACCGCCTCACCGACCAGGGACAGCACGCCGAGGACCAGGACGATACTGCCGAGGAGCGTCACCGCCACCGCGAGTGGCCGCGGCATCACACGAGCCAGGAGGTCGGCCGTCGGCCGCAACAACGCGGTGACGACCAGGCCGAGGAAGACTGCTACCGCAACCTCGTGGAACCGTCCGAGCACGGAAAAGACGGCGTAGACGAAAGCTCCCACGACGAGCGTCCGCCAGGCGTAGGCAGCGGCCGTCCGCAGCGCGGGGGGCACATGCAGTTCCTGCGTCGGGTCGGCCGCTGCGCGCTGCGAGCCCAGGTCGCGGGGCGCGGGACCTCTGGTGCCACGCATCGCCTGGCGCGACGCCGCACGGACCGGATGCCCCCGCTTTCCAGGCCGGGAGCCTGGGTCCGGATTGTCGGGCTGGAGATGCGATCGCCTGGGCATTCCTTGCTGGTACCAGACGGTGTCGCGTCCCCCCGGCTCCCGCGGCTGCACACTCGCGAAGTCACCCGACAGGCGCAGTCGCTGGTTCCCGGCGGAGATCGCAGGCTGATTGCCCGCAAGGACGGTCGCTGGTCAAACAGGCGGGGCCGGGACAGAACTGCGGCAGCGGCCCGGCCGGTCACGCCCTCGTCGGTGAACTGTCCGTCCAGGAGCCGCACTTCCGGCCGCGGTGGGCCTCCCACCGCGCCGCCGTCATGAACCCGGTCCGCATCCGGGGTGCTCCCTGGCGCATTCCGCCGGGTGGAGCAATCGACTGGTTGGGTGCCGGATACCGACCAAGACTGGTCCCGTCAGGGCCGGCCGGTTTTCGGCCCGCCATTGAGGGAACCGACCCTTCGAGCCTGAGGGAGCACCCGTGGTCCTCGCCATTCTGCGAGCCGTTCAGGGCAAGCGGCTGTTCCTTGTCTTCGCGAGCTGCACGCTCGTACCGCGGAGCGCTCCCGGCGCGCTGCCGGCATCCGGGCAAGCAGCGGCGGACGTCAGGCGCGGAGTCGGTGGCATGCAGTCGGCGGAAGCGAGATGAGACCGTGCCCAGGTCCGCGCACACCCGGCTGATCGTGCTGCGGCACTCCAAGTCGGCCTGGCCGGAGGGTGTAACCGACGATGAGCGTCCGCTCGCCGGGCGGGGCCGCCGGGACGCCCCGGCGGCCGGGCGGTGGCTGCGCGAGGCTCGGTGTGTGCCCGATCTGGTCATCTGCTCTACCTCCAGGCGTACCCGTGAGACATGGGAGCTTGTCGCGGCGGAACTCGGTGCGGTACCGAAGGTGGTCTTCGAGCCACGGGTTTACGAGGCAACCGCCTCCACCCTGCTCGATGTGGTGCGTACGGTCCCGGAGCGGCGGCGGACGGTGCTGCTGATCGGCCATCAACCGGGCGTACAGGACCTGGTCCTGTCCTTGGCCGGAGAGGGTGACGATCAGGCAGTCGCACGGGTCCACGGAAAGTTCCCGACCTCGGCCATCGCCGTGCTCCTGTTCCCGGGCCCGTGGGCCCGGCTCGGACCCGGCAGCGCGGCACTGACCGCCTTCGCGATTCCCCGCGGCCTGACTGTCAGGCGTTGAGCGCCCCCGCCCCGAGCAGGCCGAACACCAGCGCTCCGACGACGATCCGGTCGTTGACGAGGGCATGGGAGGAGCGCTGGGCAACGAAGCTCAACAGCCAGGCGGTCGAGGCGTATGCGACCACAGGCCCGGTCGTCCCGCCTCGGCCTCACGCGGCAGGCCGGGGTGTGGCCACCAGGCGGAGAGTCTGAGGCGCGGTCCGCCCCTCCCCGCCGTCTGCCGTCACCCGGGGGCCCTGGGCATCCCTGCCTATGCGCTTGCCGGATTCACCTGACGCACGCGTCCTGCTCACCAGTTGGGTGAGCGTGAGCTGCCTGGCCATGCCGCCCCGGGCCGGCCGACGCCGACGGGGCTGGTGACGGGGCGTGTGGCAGCCCTCCGCCGGGGCGGGCACGTACATGTGCTGCCGTCGGCCGGTGTCGCGGGCGAGAGCATCGCGGAGCAGGGGCAGGTGCGCGCTCACCGCTGCGAGGCAGTCGTGCTCGTCCCGGCAGGCGGGGCAGGTCGTCAGGTGGGCGCGGACCCGAGTGGTTTCGTCGGCGGCGAGGGCATTGAGTGCGTATCCGGCCAGCAGCTCACGGATCGTGCTGCATTCCTGGGGTGTGGTGAACATGGCGGGTGTCCTCTCGGTGCGGGGGGGGCCGCGCGGTCGGTGCGGCCATGGGGTTCAGGCGCGGGCGCCATCCTGGTCCTGCTCGGTGACGTCCACGGCGGACGCGGTCTGTTCGGCGGTGCTGTCCTGGTGGGTGCGGGTCGCCTTCGATCGGCGGGGCCTCTCCTCTGCGGGCCGGCCCGGCGCCGGGAAAGGAAGACTGCGGCTGCGAACGGCAGCGGGAGGATCCAGCAGGTTCGGCCGTGTATCGGGTATGCGGTGGGCGGGCGGCGCAGCGAATGATGCGTGGTGCCGTGGGCGCTGGGGCCGCGGCCCGGCGTGCCCCTCACCATCCGCCCCCGGTGTGTCGGTCTGCTCCGGACGGGGCGTGCGCGGTCGGCGAATCCCGGGACGAACCTGTGGCCCTGCTGTGTGGCTTCGGCCTGTGCTGGTCAGGCGTCGCGTCGCTTGAGGAGCCAGGCCGCGAGGCCCAGGAGGGCGGCTGCGTATCCAGCGAACAGTGACAGACCTGTCCAGGGGGCCATCGCGGGATCGGGGACGACGGAGAGCACGGCTTGTCCGGCGTTGCTGGGCAGATAGGGGTCGATGTGCTGAGCCCAGTCGGCCGGCAGCAAGGCGCCCAGTCCGGGCAGGACGAGCAGGATGCCCACCAGTGTGGCGATGGCTCCCGCAGAGCTGCGGATGATGGCGCCCAAGGCGACGCCGAACAGTCCGACGACAGTGAGGTAGAGGGCGGTTCCGAAAACCACACGGGTGACGCCCGGGGCGGAGAGATGCGTGTCCAGGTGAGCGGAGGACAGGACAGCCTGGCCACCGAAGAAGGCGGTGAAAGCGGCTGCGGTCATCAGGACGAGGACGACGCCGGTGAAGACGGCGGCCTTGGCCACCAGCATGGGCAGCCGCCTGGGGACGGCCGTGAGCGTGGCGTGGATCATTCCAGTGGAGTACTCACCCGTGAACACCATGACGCCGAGGACACCGATGGCCAACTGTGCGGGCCGGTACATGCCCAGGCTGACCTCGGCTCCGTTGAAGTGCGCCAGTTCCCGCGCGTCGAGGTGGCCTGCCCGCAGGTGACTGACCAGCATGCCCAACCCGACCATCGCTACCACGGCGGTCAGCAAGGTGATCGACGTGGAGTGCACGGTGCGCAGCTTGATCCATTCGGACTTGAGGACCCGCCGCAGGGTCACCTTGCCGGGGCGCGCTGTCGAGCCGAGCGGGCACATAAGGACCGTTGTCACGACGTGCTCCTTACTCCGACCGGCTCGTCGGTGCTGTTGGCGCGGTACTCGACCGCGTCCCGGGTCAGTTCCATGAATGCCTCCTCCAGAGAGATCCTCTGGGGGGAGAGTTCGAGCAGGGTGAGCCCGTGCCCGGCGGCAACCGAGCCGATGTGGTCACTCGTCAGGCCGACTACCTCCAAGGTGTGGGGCGCGCAGGAGGTGAGGGTGACGTCCGGAGCGGCCAGCAGACGTTTCAAACGGCCGATTTCCGGGCATCGCACGCGCACCACGGTGCGGGCCGCGCCGCGGGTGAATTCCTCGACCGAGGTGTCGGCGATGAGCCGGCCGCGGCCGATGACGACGAGATGTTCGGCGGTGAGCGCCATCTCGCTCATCAAATGCGACGAGACGAACACCGTGCGCCCCTCCCCCGCCAAGCTCTTGAGGAGATTCCGGATCCACCGGATGCCCTCCGGGTCGAGGCCGTTGACCGGCTCGTCGAGGATGACCGTGGCAGGGTCGCCGAGAAGCGCGCTGGCGATGCCGAGACGCTGGCCCATGCCCAGGGAGAACCCACCGGCCCGCTTGTTGGCGACCTCGCGCAGGCCTACGAGGTCGATGACCTCGTTCACGCGCCGACGGGGGATGCCAGTGGTGGCGGCCAGGGCCAGCAGGTGGTGGTAAGCGGTGCGGCCGGTGTGGATGGCGCGGGCCTCCAGCATCGCCCCGACCTCGCGCAAGGGCGCTTCGTGCCTTGCGTAGGGGAGGCCGTTGACGGTGACATGCCCTGCGGTGGGGGCATCCAGGCCGAGAATGAGCCGCATGGTGGTGGATTTGCCGGCCCCGTTGGGACCGAGGAACCCCGTCACGATGCCGGGGCGGACCGTGAAGGACAGATCCTCGACGGCCGTTCTGTCGCCGTACCTTTTGGTCAGGCAGTGGGCTTCGATCATTGCGAAACCTCCGTTCACCACCTCACTTTCGCCCGGGGACGGCCCCTTGCGCATCGTCCCCGTGCAGCGATTCCGGGGTACCACGTCCGTGGTACGGAGTCCGCCGGCCTACAGCCGGGACGGAACTCGGCACGTACCCCTGCCGGAGATTACGCGGATGTTGCTGAGCGAGTCGGCTCCATCGCCGGGCTGACCAGGCCGCTCTGGTAGGCGATGACCACGAGCTGGGCCCGGTCACGAGCCGCCAGCTTGGTCATGGCCCGGTTGACGTGGGTTTTGGCGGTCAGCGGGCTGATGAACAAGCGATCGGCGATCTCTTCGTTCGACAGGCCCAGCGCGACGAGCGCCAGGACATCGCGTTCCCGTGGTGTCAGGCACTCCAGCCGCTCGTGCATGGCTGCCGGGCACGCTTCCGGCTGCGTCAGGAATCGCGTGATCAGCGCTCGGGCGGCAGACGGGCACAGCAGCGCTTCCCCGGCGGCGACCGTGCGGACGGCCTCGAGAAGCTCGTCGGGCCGCGCGCCCTTGCCGAGAAAGCCGCTCGCACCCGCGCGCAGCGCCTCGGCGACGTACTCGTCCTCCTCGAAGGTGGTGAGGATGAGGACCTTCACCCCTGCGAGGTCCTCCGACTCGCCGATCAGCCGCGTCGCGGCAAGGCCGTCCATCTCGGGCATGCGGATGTCCATCAGGAGCACATCCGGGTGCTGCGCATGGGCCAGCTCGACTGCCTCCCGGCCGTTGGATGCCTCGCCCACGGTCTCCATGTCGTCCGCAGAATCGAACAGCATCCTGAAGGTGCCCCTCAGCAGGGCCTGGTCATCGGCGAGCAGTACGCGGATCGTCATACCCATCTCTCCTCGGCGGTCCGTTCGTTGCCGGACCGCCCGTGGCCGTTGCGGCTCGCAGGGGCAGATCGGCAGTCACAGCGAAGCCGCCCTCCGGGCGGGCTCCCGCGTACAGCGTGCCCCCGACGATGGCAGCCCGCTCGCGCATCCCGATCAGCCCGTGCCCCGTTCCCTGGGTCGGCTGGTGGTCCGGCCCGATGCGTCCGTCGTCCTCAATGGTGATCGTCAGCCATTCGGGGCGGTAGTGCAGGAACAGTCGGGCGTGGTCCGAGCCGGCGTGCTTGTGCACATTGGTCAGGGCCTCCTGCACGATGCGGTACGCGGCCAGGTCGACTGCCGGCGCCAGAGGCTCACTGACACCCCGCTGACTGTGTCTGACAGCCAGGCCGGCGCCTTCGAACGACGCCAAGAGGGCCGGCAGCTGCGTCAGACCCGGCATCGGATCGCGCGGCGCCGCCGGATCACCCGACTGCCGTAGCAGGCCGACGGTCACGCGAAGTTCATCCAGCGCCGACCGGCTGGTGTCCCGGATGTTCTCCAGAGCGGCGAGCGTCTGCTCCGGCCGCCGCTCCGCGAGATGGACGGCGACGCCTGCCTGAGCATTGATCAAGGCGATGTGGTGCGCGACGACGTCGTGCAGCTCGCGCGCGATCCGGACCCGCTCAGCCGCCACCCGCTGCTGTGCCTCCTGCTCACGGGTCCGCTCCGCGTTCTCCGCCCGTTCCTCCACGGCTGCCACATAGGCACGGCGTGACCGCACCGCGTCCCCGATGGCGGCCGACAGAGCCGTCCACGCCAGCATCACCGCCTTCTCCGGCTCCAGCCACGATCCCGGAGCGAACACCACAGCCGCCCCCACCAGGACGGCGGCCGTGACCGACGTCGCGGTCCAGGTGGTGCGCCGGTCCGTCTGCACCGCCACGGTGTAGACGGACACATCGACCGGGCTTGCCACCACCGGGCTCTCCCGGAATCCGAGCACCTGAAAAAGCACCCCGCAGCCGACCGCGACAGCCAGTACGCCGAATGGGTGACGGCGTCGCCACATCAGGGCCGAGCAGCCGACCGCCGCCAGCACCACGCCCTGCCACCGGTACTCGATCCGGTGCTCGTCCGGCACAACAGCAGAAGCCACAACCGACAGCGCGAACAGCACGGCCGACATCAGCGCGTCCACCAAGCCGGGCCTGGCTCGTGCTTCTCGCCTCCAACCGTTGATGACTGCCATCTCACCACCGTAAGGGCGATGACCGGACCAGGCATCGCGTCGGTTCGGCAGGCAGTCCCCGGTTGAAGTTCAGGCCGATCGCATCCAGGCCGCCGGAGCCTGCGGTGCGGAAGACCGGGCCGGTGTCACGCACCCAGTAGTCAACGACCGGGAGGGAGCTGATGACCGTGACCGAGGATCCGCACATCGACCGCGCCCTGGCGTCGCCCGCGGAGTCGGCGCACACGACGACGGGTTCGTATACGGCGATGGTCCGGGCGATCAGTGCAATGTCCGCCTGGACTGCGCTGAGCGCGCGACCCCAGATGGCGGTGCTGTCCGGCCTGCGGACTGAGCCCGCCGCCGCCCCCGGGGCCTGCTCTCACGGATGGCAGGTACGCGCCGTCTGCGAGAATGGGCGCTCGCCTCGGAGCGCGGCGAAACCGCCATGCTCATCTCGTCACAGGAGAGGACGCAGTTGTCCCAGAAGCACGCGGCCCAGTCCGACAGCAGCGGCCGCAACGATCTGCAAGCCGACTGCGCGAGCTGCTTCGGGCTGTGCTGCGTCGCGCTGCCCTTCGCCCGTTCCGCCGACTTCGCGGTGGACAAGGACGCCGGGCAGCCGTGCGCGAACCTCCAGACGGACTTCCGCTGCGGCATCCACACACGTCTGCGGGAGAAGGGTTTCCAGGGCTGCACCGTGTTCGACTGCTTCGGTGCGGGCCAGAAGGTCTCGCAGGTCACCTTCGGTGGAACGGACTGGCGGCAGGCGCCGGAGACTGCCCGCCCGATGTTCGAGGTCCTGCCGGTGATGCGGCAGCTCCACGAACTGCTCTGGTACGTCACCGAGGCCCTCGACCTCGCGCCGGCCCGCCCGGTCCACCCGGACCTGCGCCGTGCGCTGAAGCGCGTCGACGGCCTCACCCGGGGGGATGCCGCATCGCTCACGGACCTTGACGTGGCGGCGCTGCGCGACGATGTGAACGCTCTGCTGCTGCGGACCAGTGACCTGGTGCGGGCCGAGGTGCCCGGCCGCAAGAAGAACCACCGGGGAGCCCAGCTGATCGGGGCCAGGCTGGGCGGCGCCCACCTGCGCGGTGCCAGCCTTCGCGGTGCCTGCCTCATCGGGGCCGACCTCAAGAAGGCCGACCTGCGCATGGCCGACCTGATCGGGGCGGACTTGCGCGGCGCCGACCTGAGCGGAGCCGACCTCACCGGAAGCATCTTCCTCACCCAGGCCCAGCTCAACGCCGCCAAGGGCGACTCGGCCACCAAGCTGCCTGCCGCCCTCGCCCGTCCCGCACACTGGTAGCCCGCGGCGGGGCCACGACGACCGCGGTCGTCACTGTGCCTGCGCCGCCCCGGGGCCGCCGGCGAGCCGGCGGCAGAGCTCACCCTCTGCCGCCGTTCCCTGCGATGTGCAGTGATGGTGCGTCAGCCGTGGAAGTTGACGTAGCCGTTGCGGTCGGGGTCGGAGCCGCTCTTGGTGTAGGCGTGGACGTCCGCCCGGCTGCCTGACGGCTTGTACAGGTAGATGGTGTCCTTGTCGTTGTTCCAGATGAAGTTGCAGTTCTGGCGGTAGACGACGTTCTTGGCGTCGGAGTCGGTGCCGTGGCCTCCCCGCAGCTTTATGTAGTCGCCGGGCTCGAGGTAGTGGCTGGTCGAGAAGGTGAAGCGGTTACCGGTGGCGTCCTTGACGACGTAGCCCTTGAGATTGACGGTCGCCTTCGACGAGTAGTTCTTGATCGTCAGGTACTCCTCCTTGGCGTTCCCGGTGGAGCACTTGTTGGAGTCCGGGCCCGGCGCGTCGTACTGGACACCCTTGATCTTCAGCGCCGACGAGTACTCGGCAGCCTGGGCCGGGGCAACGGCAACAGCCGCGATGGCCGCGGCAGCGGCGACAGTGGATATGGCATGGCGTATGCGCATGAGGAAGTCCCCCCAGTGGTGCGGATGAAGCGCCTGGAGCATACACAACCCGTGATGAAGAGATGTAGAAAACATGATGGATATGTGAAGGCAGCCGTGCGGCGCACGTCCGGAATCACTCAAGTAAGCTGCAGAGCTGGAGAATTGATGGCGATGCACGCAGGCCGAACGCCGGACGCCTCGTACTTGGCCCCGGCTCCGTGGCACCTCCCGGACCAAGGGATGGCACCCCGTCAGAAAGGCCGTCTCCATGATGCAATTGCCTTGCGCCGGCCATCACTTGCCACATCTGCCGTAGCATTGCCCGGTGATCGATCCGGCCGGCGCGTGGCCTCGCAACGGACTCAAGGCCGACGCGAGACCACGCTGAGGTCCGCCCTGGGAAGGGGGCGACCGCCGTCACGCTGCCTACTGGACGCCAGGGATCTCGCGGGCCTTGAACGCGGCACGGACCGCGTCCGCCGCACTCTTGCCGTACATGCGTTGCGCCGTCGCAATCGTCGTCAACGCGGCATCGTGGAAGCTGGTGTCGGGTGCGAAGCCGAACTGAGCGTTGACGATGACGCGGTCGGCCACCCTGGCGCCGAGCGCCCCGCGGATGTCCAGGAGTGCGCGGGACCAGATCTCACCGTCCGCGTGCACCTCGCCCACCCGGTCCCCGTATACCTTGTTCCCGTCGATCCGGCGCAGACAGTGCGGGGCGATGCTGTAGGCGACCGAGTCCCAGTCGGCGACGCACGCCAGGTCGGCCTTGCGGGGCCAGCCGTACCGGGCGTCCGCATGGGCGCCGACCTCGACTGCGAGGTAGTCGCCGAAGGCCTCACCGATCGCCCCAGCCTCCGGGGAGGTGCCGAAGCCGGGCACCTGGGCGTTGTGCACCGCGTGTCCGTACTCGTGAACGATCACCTCGGCGTCCTCGGCATCGTCCACGCCGCCCTTGCCGAAGCGGATCTCGGCCTTCTTGTCGGTGAAGAAGGAGTTGTCCGCACCCCACTGGTTGATACGGATGGGCTGCGCGCGGTTGTTGGCGCCGGGCAGTTCGCTGCCGAAGCCGAGGCCCTGCAGGTACTCCTGTGCCTCATTGACCCAGAAGTAGGCCATGACCTGCTCGAACTGGTCGTCGTGCCGGGTGTACGTGCCGGCGTCGGCGGTCTTTGCGGAGGCGCCGGTGTCCGACCTGATGTAGGCCCACCGCCCGGAGAGTCCGCCACTGCCGTCGAGATTGCGCAACGCGGCGAAGGCATAGCTCGAGGTGGGGACGGCGTCGGCCGAGTCCTTGGCGTCGGAGAGCGACTGGTCGCCCGAGGACTGGACGGGGTTGACCATGAATACCCGGGCCTGTGGTTCGGCCGGGGCGGGGACTGCGCCCGAGGCCGAGGCCGCTCCGGCCGGACCGAGCAGGGCCACGGTCGCGGTGGCCGCGGCGATCAGGCCGCGGGGTGTGCGGCGAGTCATGTACATCCTCCCGTGCTGGGATGTGGTGCGGTGGCGTGTTGAATAGCGGGGGATGGCGTGGTGCGAGCGTGATCCTTGCGCACGGGCCCTTCTTTGGCCAGGCCCTGAACAGCGTTTGCGACTCACAGCGGCGAAGGCCCCCACCGTGCGGTGGCGCTGCGTTCGTGTGCCGGGACGATGGGCGTCAGGTCGCCGTGGAACGCCACTCGGCGCGGCGCTCAGAGCGGGCCCCGGCCCACGGTCGGCGCCGTGACGCGCCGAGAACGGCCCGAGCCGCAGCTCGGAGACGTCCGGCTCCTGCGGGTCGTCGCCCTCGAACGCGCTGCGGGCGATGTGTTTACCGGCCTCGGGGCCTGTTGTGGCCGGGCCCGTTCACCGGGCCCGGCCGGGCGATGGCCGGGCTCGTGCAGGCGTGGTCGCGGCGACCGGCAGCGGCTCACCACGCGCCGTTCCGGCCGTGCGCAGTCGCTGGGCGAGAGGCTCACGCAATCGGACCGGTGCGGTATGCGATGCGGTATGCGGTGCGGTCCGGTCTCCCGGCCTCAGTTCCCTTCGTCGGCCGGCGGGGGCACAGTGATCACGGGGCAGGTTGCCCTGTGCAGCAGCCCATGAGGGACGGAGCCCAGCCGCATACCGGTGAAACCCTCCCGGCCACGGCGGCCGACGATCACAGCGAGCGCATGCTCGGAAGCCTCCGCCAACGCCTCGACAGGATGCCCCCGCAGCACCGCGTGGCTCAGGGGAACATCGCGGTAGGCACTGGACCGCCCCGCAGTTGCTTCATGCAGCTGCCTGTGGCACGCCTCGATCGCAGCGTCCTCGTCGAAAAACCCCGGCAGCCGCCGTTGCCACACCCATACCGCACGCACGGAGGCGCCTTGCGAGGCAGCGGCCTCCAAGGCATGTTCCAGCGCGGCCTCGGCTGACCGGCTGGCGTCCACCCCGACCACCAGATACGGCGGCTCCTCCTCGGTGCGCTCGGCTTCCGGCACCACGACCACCGGGCAGGCGGCGTGCGCACTGACCGGAACGGTCGTTGAGACAGCACTGAGCATCTCTCCCAGCCGGCCCAGCCGACGCGAGCCAAGGACCACCAGCCGCGCGTGAGCGGACCTCCGTACCAGGACCTGGGCCGGATTGCCATCCGTGATGAAGGTCGTCACCTCAAGACCCGGCTGCCGCTCATGGGCACGAGCTGTCGCCTTGTCGAGTGCCTCGTCGCCCAGCTGACGCAAGGCCTTGTGGTGCGCCGTCTCCTCGACGCCGCGTACGTGATGGGTCACGGGCAGCACGGCGTGGACCAGATGCAGGCGCAGCCCACGGCGGGCGGCTTCGTCGGTGGCCCAGGCCAGGGCCGCATCGGCCGGCTCCGCGGCGTCGACGCCGAGCATGATCGGGAGTGGTTCACTGGCAGCTGTCATGGCTTCCTCCACCTGTCTGCGTGCACGGGGCAGCAGTCGTGGGCTGCGGCCGCAGCTCATACCTGCACGGTACGCACATGGGCGGCGTGGCGGAGGGCCGAGCGGCCCCCGTTCAGAGAGCTGTTCCCCAGGGCCAGGGCGAGCTCCTGGGACCTTCGGACCCCCGGTGCGGACTGTTCGGCCCCTGCGTCCGGGAGCGTGGCGCGGTGGACTGGACATGTCGTAACCGCAGGACCGAGGAGGTCTGGGCATGGCTGTCATCGCACGCAAGCAGAAGTTCCCGTTCCCGGATCTGCCGGACTGGTTCGAGGCCTTCCCCACCCGATTCACCATGCCGGCGATGGCCGATCTGTACACCATGAGGATCGAGGAGTTCACCGAGAGCGGCCGCTACGTCATTCGAGCGGAACTGCCGGGCATAGAGGTCAAGGATCTGGACGTCACGGTCGAGGACGGCAGCCTCACCATCAGGGCCGAGCGCACCGAGCACGAGGTGGACAAGCATCGCAGCGAGATCCGCTACGGGTCCCTGACCCGCAGTGTCACCCTGCCCAAGAGCGCGGACGAGAACGACGTCCGTGCCGAATACGTCGACGGCATGCTGACCGTCAGCGTTGGCCTCGGCGAGGAGAAGGCGGAGGCGAAGCACATCGAAATCAAGCACGCCACGTGACCCGCACCGGATGGTCGCCCGAACGGACATGCGCTGCCGCCCGTCCGGGCGGCCACGTCGGGCCCGGCCATGGGCCCCGCCGCTCTATCGCCGGGAGCGCCGCGCCTCCCACTGCGCTGCGGCGCCGTCCAGCAGCATGTCCAGGGCGGTGGGATAGGCGCTGTCGACCATCCGGGTCGCCAGGAGTGGCGCCGCCTCGGCGATCCGGGGGTGTGTGGTGCGCGGCAGGCGGGCGTACGTCGAGCGCCACATGTCCTCGTCGGCGTTGAGGCTTTCGCGTGGCAGGGCCAGCGAGGCGGCGTCGAGCGCGGCGAAGGCCAGGGTCTGGTCGATGAAGGCCTGGTAGATCCGTACCGTGTCCGGCAGCGGGAATCCCGCCGTGCGGAGTACGTCGAGGATGGCCTCGTCGGCCGCCAGTTCGTGAGCCCGGCCGGTGACTCGGTTCGCGGTCAGCAGTGCCGCCTGCGGATGCGCGACATACACGGCGTGGATGCGCAACCCGAGGCCGCGCAGATCCGACCGCCACTCCCCCGTGGGCCGCCAGCCTTGCAGGGCCTGCCCGATGAGGGCATCGCCGATGGCGAGGGTCAGATCGTCCATGCCGCGGAAGTACCGGTAGAGGGTGCTGGGGTCGGCGTCCAGGGCCAGGCCGAGACGGCGGGCGGTGAGTCCCGTACTGCCGTGCTCACGCAGCATCCGCAGGGCGGTCTCGACGATCAGCTGCTCGGACAGCACGGTGCCGCTCCTGGTGGGACGGCGGCGCCGCCGTTTCTCCTCGGGTACCACCGTTTTCGCCACCGCCGCCTCCTCGCACCGATCCTTATGCCAACACCATTGACCTTATCCGGGCACGCAACGTTGGATCTCCCGGCAGGGGCGCCGCGCCTCCGTTCCGCGCGGGCATGCCCCATCTCCACAGAGAGGAAGTCCGTGTCATGCGTGTTCTGCTTGTGGGAGCCGGCGGTGTGGGCACCGCGATCACCCGTATCGCGGCCCGGCGCTCGTTCTTCGACGAGATGGTCGTCGCCGACTACGACCTGAGCCGGGCCGAGGCGGCGGTCGCTGCCCTCGCGGGCACCGCGGGCCGCTTTCGTGCCGAGCATGTCGACGCGTCCGATCAGACCGCGGTGACGGCGCTGCTGACACGGCACAAATGCGACGTCCTGCTCAATGCCACCGATCCGCGGTTCGTGATGCCCCTCTTCCAGGCGGCGCTCGCGGCCGGCGCAACCTACCTCGACATGGCAATGTCTCTGTCGCGCCCGCACCCCGAGCGGCCTTACGAGGAGTGCGGGGTCATGCTCGGCGACACGCAGTTCGCGCAGGCCGCCGACTGGGAGAAGGCGGGTGCGCTGGCTCTCGTCGGCATGGGTGTGGAGCCAGGGCTGTCCGATGTCTTCGCACGGTACGCGGCCGACGAACTCTTCGACGAGATCGAGGAGATCGGCATCCGCGACGGCGCGAACCTCACCGTCGACGGCTACGAATTCGCACCCTCCTTCAGCATCTGGACCACCATCGAGGAGTGCCTCAATCCGCCGGTCGTCTACGAAGCGGACCGCGGCTGGTTCACCACCGCGCCCTTCAGTGAGCCGGAGGTGTTCGACTTCCCCGAGGGCATCGGGCCGGTCGAGTGCGTGAACGTGGAGCACGAAGAGGTGCTGCTCGTCCCCCGTTGGGTCGACGCTCGGCGCGTGACTTTCAAGTACGGCCTGGGCGAGGAATTCATCCAGACCCTCAGGACGCTGCACCTCCTGGGCCTGGACCGCACCGACCCGGTGACCGTGCCGAGCGCTGCGGGCCCGGTGCGTGTGTCGCCCCGCGACGTCGTGGCCGCCTGCCTGCCGGACCCGGCGACGCTGGGCGAGCGCATGCACGGCAAGACCTGCGCGGGCACCTGGGTGCGCGGCACCAAGGACGGCGAGCCGCGCGAGGTCTACCTCTACCACGTGGTCGACAACCAGTGGTCGATGGCCGAGTACGGCTCCCAGGCAGTGGTGTGGCAGACGGCCGTCAACCCGGTCGTCGCCCTTGAACTCCTGGCCACGGGCGCGTGGACCGGCTCGGGAGTCCTCGGCCCGGAGGCCTTCCCCGCGCGCCCCTTCCTGGACCTGCTCAGCGCGTACGGCTCTCCGTGGGGGATGCGGGAGCAGTGACCACCCTCGGCTCACCAGGGGATCCGACGTCCCCACTCGGTGAGGACGAGCCGTCGGACGGCCGATGTGATCGCCGCTGTCGGGGTATTCCCCGTTGTCGGCGTCGGCCAGGAGCACCTCAGGGAGGGTTCACCGCGAGATCGTCGCTTGCGTGGTGGACCCTCCCGGCCTGCGCACCTCCCGGCCGTGGAGTCCCGGAGCCGGGCGGGCGACTGCACGGCTCCGGGGCCCGGGCGATCAATCTCACCGGGGCTGGGCGATCACCATCAGGAGGTCGCCCGCCTCGACCTGCTGAACGGAGGTGATGGCCAGACGGTCCACCGCTCCGGCGACCGGAGCGGTGATGGCGGCCTCCATCTTCATCGCCTCGATCGTCGCGATGGTCGCACCCGCCTCGACCCGGTCTCCGGCTGCGACCGACAGCGTCACCACCCCGGCGAACGGCGCGGCTACGTGTTTCGGGTCGGACTTGTCGGCCTTCTCCGCGGCCGGCAATTCCGAAGCCACCGAGCGGTCACGCACCTGGATCGGCCGGAGCTGGCCGTTGAGCGTGGCCATCACCGTGCGCATGCCGCGCTCATCCGCTTCACCGATCGCCTCCAGTGCGATGAGCAGCCGCACCCCGGGCTCGAGGTCCACCTCATGCTCCTCCCCCGGCAGCAGACCGTAGAAGAAGTCCTTGCTCGGCAGGACTCCGGTGTCGCCGTAGGCGTCCCGATGCGCCTCGAACTCCTTCGCCGGACCGGGGAACAGCAGCCGGTTGAGAGTGGCCCGACGGTCCTTTTCCAGTCCGTCGCGGTCCCCGGCGGACAGTTCGGCGACCGGCCTGGGCGCGGCGCGGCCCTTGAGGGCCTTGCTGCGGAACGGCTCCGGCCAGCCGCCGGGCGGGTCGCCCAACTCGCCGCGCAGGAAACCGATCACGGAGTCCGGGATGTCGTACGCGCCGGGCTCGGCGGCGAACCGCTCCGGTGGGACGCCCGCGCCGACGAGGTGCAGGGCGAGGTCGCCGACCACTTTGGACGACGGCGTGACCTTGACCAGGCGGCCGAGCATACGGTCGGCCGCGGCATACATCGCCTCGATGTCCTCGAACCGGTCGCCGAGGCCCAACTCCCTTGCTTGAACACGCAGGTTGGACAGCTGACCGCCAGGGATCCCGTGGTCGTACACGCGCCCGGTGGGCGAGGCCGGGCCGGCCTCGAACGGCGCGTAGATCCTGCGCACGATCTCCCAGTACGGTTCGAGGTCCCCGACCGCCCGCAGGCTCAGTCGGGTCGGCCGCTCGGAGTGGTCGGTGGCCGCGACGATCGCCGAGAGCGAGGGCTGCGAGGTGGTGCCCGCCATCGAGGCCACCGCTCCGTCCACGGCGTCGGCGCCCGCGTTGATCGCGGCCAGGTAGGTGGCCAGCTGCCCGCCGGCCGTGTCGTGGGTGTGGAGGTGGACGGGCAGCTCGAACTCCCTGCGCAGCGCGGTCACCAGTTTCGCGGCGGCAGGTGCCCGGAGCAGCCCCGCCATGTCCTTGATTGCCAGGACGTGCGCGCCGGCCTCGACGATCTGCTCGGCGAGCCGGAGGTAGTAGTCGAGGGTGTAGAGAGTCTCGGCCGGGTCGGACAGGTCCGAGGTGTAGCACAGGGCCACCTCGGCGACAGCCGATCCGGTCTCGCGTACGGCGTCGATCGCCGGCCGCATCCGGCCGACGTCGTTGAGCGCGTCGAAGATGCGGAAGATGTCGATGCCGGTCCGCGTGGCCTCCTCGACGAAGGCGGTGGTGACCTCCGCGGGGTACGGGGTGTAGCCGACCGTATTGCGGCCACGCAGCAGCATCTGCAGGCAGATGTTGGGCACCGCCTCACGCAGGCGGGCCAGGCGGTCCCAGGGGTCCTCGGCCAGGAAACGCAGCGCTACGTCGTAGGTGGCGCCGCCCCAGCACTCCAGCGAGAGCAGCTGCGGCAGAGTCCGGGCCACGGCCGGGGCAACGGCGAGCAGATCCTTCGTCCGCACCCGGGTGGCCAGCAGGGACTGATGGGCGTCCCGGAAAGTGGTGTCGGTGACGGCCACCGCGGGTGATTCCCGCAGGCGCCGCGCGAAGCCCTCCGGCCCCAGCTCGGTCAGCTGCTGCTTCGACCCGGCGGGCGGTACGCCGTTCGCAATGTCCGGCAGTTTGGTCGTCGGGTCGATCAGGTGCGGGCGCTCACCGTGCGGCTTGTTGACCGTGACGTCGGCGAGGTAGGTGAGCAGGCGGGTGCCGCGGTCGGCGGAGTGGCGCGAGGTCAGCAGATGCGGGCGCTCCTCGATGAACGACGTGGTGACCCGGCCCTCCTGAAAGTCCGGGTCGTCGAGAACCGCCTGCAGGAACGGAATGTTCGTGGCCACGCCACGGATGCGGAACTCGGCCACCGCGCGCCTGGCCCGTCGCACCGCGGTGGCGAAGTCGCGGCCCCGGCAGGTCAGTTTCACCAGCATGGAGTCGAAGTGGGCGCTGATCTCGGAGCCGACGAAGGCGGTGCCGCCGTCCAGCCGGATGCCGGAGCCGCCCGGCGAGCGGTACGCGCTGATGGTGCCGGTGTCCGGCCGGAATCCGTTGGCCGGGTCCTCGCTGGTGATCCGGCACTGCAGTGCGGCACCCCGCAGATAGATCCTGTCCTGCGCGAGACCGAGGTCGGCCAGGGTCTCGCCGGCGGCGATGCGCAGTTGCGCCTGGACCAGGTCGACGTCGGTGACTTCCTCGGTCACCGTGTGCTCGACCTGGATGCGCGGGTTCATCTCGATGAAGACGTGGTTGCCTTCCCGGTCGAGCAGGAACTCGACGGTGCCTGCGTTGCGGTAGCCGATGCTGTGCGCGAAGGCGACCGCGTCGGCGCAGATGCGGTCCCGGATCGCGGGGTCGAGGTTGGGCGCCGGGGCCAGTTCGAGGACCTTTTGATGACGCCGCTGCACCGAGCAGTCCCGCTCGAACAGGTGGATGACGTCGCCGTGTCCGTCGGCGAGGATCTGCACCTCGATGTGGCGGGGGTCGACGACGGCCTTCTCCAGGAACACCGTGGCATCGCCGAAGGCGGACTCGGCCTCGCGGGACGCCGCCTCGATGGCTTCGCGCAGATGCCCGGGGTCGTCCACTCGCCGCATGCCGCGGCCGCCGCCTCCGGCAACCGCCTTGACGAACAACGGGAAGCCGGTCTCCTCCGCGGCCGCCGTCAGTTCGTCCACGTCGGTCGACGGCTGCGACGACCCCAGGACCGGTACACCCGCCGCACGGGCCGCTGCGACCGCGCGCGCCTTGTTCCCGGTCAGTTCCAGCACCCCGACGCTGGGACCGATGAACGTGATTCCGGCGTCCTCGCAGGCCCGGGCCAGATCCGGGTTCTCGGACAGGAAGCCGTACCCGGGGTATACGGCGTCCGCCCCGGCCCTGCGTGCCGCGCCCACGATCTCCTCGACCGACAGGTAGGCGCGCACCGGGTGCCCCCTCCGGCCGATCTCGTAGGCCTCGTCGGCCTTGAGACGATGCAGCGAGCCGCGGTCCTCGTACGGGAACACCGCCGCCGTTCCCGCGCCCAGTTCGTAGGCGGCGCGGAATGCGCGGACGGCGATCTCACCGCGGTTCGCGACAAGTACCTTCCGGAACATGCGCAGTCCCTTCCTGACATTCGCGACGTGCGCGCCCGACGGGCGCCCTCGTGACTGATGCCCTGTCTACACCCGCACAAGAGCAGCTCGGGCCGAATCACCACCGGTCGGTCGCTACTTCTGCAGGTTCGCGGAGGTCATCATCGAACGGTCGGGTATGCCTCGGCTCGGTGTGCGCGGTGCTGATCAGCCACGTCCAGCGACCTGCCGTCTGTGGGACGGGATCTTCGGGTGGTTTCGGCCGAGCGTCTGCTTGATCGCGATGCTCACGTCCCGGGTGAACGTGCCTGATGCGGGACTACGGCTTGTCCCGTGTCAGCATCGGCAGCAGCAGAGCCGCCGACCAGCTGAAGTGGGGCGAGTTGAGCGGGGCTCCCGTCGTCGGGTCGTAGTTCTCCATGATCGGCCCATTGCCCGTGAGGCCCGACGCCTGGGTGAGGAGTCGATCCGTCAGGGCGTTCGCTTCCTTGACGTAGCCGTAGCGGCGCAGGCCGCCGAGGGCGAAGTACGCCTGGTCGAACCACACGGGGCCGCGCCAGTACGCCGTCGGCGAGAAGTAGGGGGAGCTCTTCGACACGGTCGGGAACGGGACGGTCGTCGCGAACTCCCCCGGGTCCATCAGCTTGTCGCGCACGGCGCGGGCCTGCGCCCCGGACGCGGTGCCGGTCCACAGCGGGACCGCGCCCTCGATGCCGCGGCCGCGGGCCGTGAGCGGCGCGCCGCTGCCCAGCGCGGTGTCGTGGAACCAGCCGTCGGTAGGGTCGTACATCGTCGTGCGGACGGCGGAGGAGGTCGCGGCGGACCGCCGCTTCCACCGCTCGGCGTCGGCACCGCGGCCGAGAGCTCCCGCGATGCGCGCCAAGTGGCCCTGGTCAGCGGCGAGATAGGAGTTCAGGTCGACGGACTCCTGGTTGAGGGAGTAGCCGAGGAGTGTTCCGTCGGCCGCGCGGTTGGCGACAACGTTCGCGCCGAGGGCGGCGTCGAAGCGGGGCGCGTTGTCCATGCCGCTCTCCCAGGCAGCGGCAAGGCGTCGTTCCTCGGGCGAGTTGTTGGCGGGGTCGACGGTGGCACCGTACTCGGCGAGGCCGTTGTGGTCGTGGTCGCGGTTGCGGTACCACCAGGCCTGGTAGGCAACGAGCTTCGGGTACATCTCACGAAGGAAGGCCTTGTCGCCCGTCTTCGCGTACACCTCCCACACGGCCCAGGCGGCCAGCGGGGGCTTGGAGTTGCGCTCGTTCCAGTTGCCGCCGCCGCGCGAGGGGGCGTTGTAGAAGATGACGTCGGGGATCATCCCGGCGTCCTGCGGGCGCGTCGCGGAGTCCGACGTGATCTGCCAGTCGAACATGGAGCGGATCTGTGACTCGGCCAGACTGGGCGCGAAGCGGGCCGTGCCCACGGCCTGCTTCCAGGTGTCCCAGGCCCAGATACCGCCGGTGAACCACTTGTAGGAGATCGACGGCGTGATCCCGTCGTGCTTGATCTGCCCTGCCGCGCTGCGCCAGTTGGTGACCAGGGTCTCCAGGGACTTCACGGCGGCGCGCCGCCGGTCCGCGGGCACGTTCCGGGTCACTCCGGCGACGTAGCCGTGCCAGCGTGCGTCGCTCGCCGAGACGACCGACGCCGGGTGGTCGAGGACGCCCCGGACCGTCGCCTTCTCGCGGGTCCTTTCGGCGGCGGTGAAGGTGTAGGACTCGGTCCAGTCGAAGCTGTGCGAGCGACCCGGTGCGAGGGTCACCGGCTCGGTGGCCTCGGTGCGGTACGTGTCGCCGTCCACTGTGGTGCGGACGCGGTCCTTGTGGGTGACCTCGAAGCGTTCCGTGCCGTCGGTGAGGTAGTTCCAGGTCTCACGGACCTTGGCGAAGTCGACGCCGACGCCCGAGCGGGTGGCGGTCAGCGAGGGCGCGTCGCGCATCGGTCTGTCGGCGGGCCGCAGCAGGCTGCCCGTCCAGTCGGCGCCCAGCGTGCGGGGCGCCGAGCCGGTATTACGGACCTGGGCGCGCACCAGGGCGCTGCGGTCGGTCGCGAAGCGGAGCTCGAGGGTGAGGCGCAGTCCGTGGCCGAGGTCGTACGACTGGACGAGCCGGCCAGGCAATGACGTGAACCGGGGTGTGCCGCCGCCGGCCAGGTCGAGAGCGCGGCCATTTTCGGTGAGGCGGATACGGCTGAAGGACTTACTGAGCCACCAGGGGTATTCCTGGGCGATGTAGAGGGGCCCGGAGAAGCCGCCGTATGCGTCCTGGTCACCGGCTTTCGGCAGGGCGTAGGCATGCCAGGCCCCTTGGTCGGCGAAAACGGTGACAGGGTTGTTGTCCTCGTCATCGCCGGGCAGGGCTGCGGCCGGGGTTCCGTGCAGGTCGAGCACGTCGGCGTACGGGGACGCCGGCGCCGGGTGCTCATGGGCGGAGGCCGCTTGCGGCACGGCGAGGGCGCCACCGGCAAGCAGGAGTGCGGTCAGAGCTCTCAGGGGCCGGTTTCCGGTCACTTCTGGGTCCCTCCCAGGGAGTCGGTGGCGATGCGCAGGACCGCGGCACCGAGCGAGCCGAGGCGTACGTGGTCACGGACGGTCGTCCCGGTGAGCAGATCGGTGCCGCCTGCGGCGTAGGCGCCGGTCAATGGCGTCTGTGTGTCGTGGTCCGTGTGGTTGAGGACGAAGAGGTACGTGCCCTGCTCGCCGGTCCGGACGGTCGCCTCGACCCCCTCGGGGACGTCGAGCACGGGCCGCACACCGGCCTCCCGCAGGGCTGCGTCGAGCACGGCGCCGATGCCGTGGCCGAGGTGGGCACTCGCGTACCAGGCAGTGCCGCTGCCGTAGGGGTGCCGGGTGACGGCGGGGCGGCCGGTCAGCTCTCCGGCCGCGTACGCGTCGACGACCTCGGTCTCCGGGCTCTCGGTCTCGATCCACTCGCTCCACAGGGTGGCCTCGGCGCCGGAGGCCAGCTGCACCGCCTCGCCGTCGGGGATCGGCCAGAACTCGTCGACGCTCACACCGAGTACGTCCCTCAGCGGTCCGGGCGCGCCCCCGTCGTGGATGTGATCGACACCGTCGACGACGCCACTGAAGGGTCCGCACACGAAGTGGCCCCCTCGCCGGACGTACGCGGCGATGCGTTCGGCGTTCTCGGGGCGCAGCAGGTGGAGGTTGGGCGCGAGAACTGCCCGGTAGCCGTCGAGGTCGGCGTGCGGGGGCACGAACTCGGCGGTGACTGCGCGGGCGTGCAGCGCCGCATACCAGGGGCGCAGGAGGTCGCGCCAGCGCATGCGGGCCGAGGGGTGGTCGTCGGCCTCGAGGGCCCACCAGGAGTCCCAGTCGAGAACGATCGCCACGTCCGCGGGGGTGGTGGCGCCGGTGACCTCGCCGAGCCGGCCGAGTTCGGTGCCGAAGCGGACGGTCTCACGCCAGCCGCGGGAGTCTGTGCCGCGGTGCGGGAACAGTGCGCTGTGGTATTTTTCGGCGCCCGCGCGGGAGGCACGCCACTGGAAGTACATGATGCCGTCAGCGCCGCGGGCCAGGGCTTGGAGGGACCAGAGGCGTTGCAGGCCGGACTTCTTGGGGAGGTTGACCGGGCGCCAGCTGACCGCGGACGGCGCCTGTTCGAGGAGCAGCCAGGGGCGGCCGCCCTTGAGCGAGCGCATGAGGTCGTAGTTGAGGGCGGCGTCGACGTGAGCGCGTGGGTCGGCGGGGTCCGGGTAGGCGTCGTCGGAGACGAGGTCCTCGTGCTCGGCCCACTTCCAGTAGTCGAGTGACTTGAACATCGACATGAAGTTGGTGGTGGCCGGGATGTCCGGACTCAGCTCGCTCAGGACGCCGCGCTCGGCGCGGTGGCAGTCCAGAAGGGCGTCGGAGCAGAACCGCCGCCAGTCGAGGAGCTGGGTCGGGTTGACCGGTCCGGGCGCGGTGCGCGGGGGTTCGATCTCGGCGTATGTGCCGTAGCGCTGCGACCAGAAGGCCGTGCCCCAGGCGTGGTTGAGGGAGTCGATCGTGCCGTAGCGGTCAGTGAGCCAGGTACGGAAGTGATCGGCGGAGCGGGCGCAGAAGCACTCGGTGACATGGTCCCCGTACTCGTTGTGGATGTGCCACAGGGCGACCGCCGGGTGGTGTGCGTAGCGTTCGACGAGGGTGCGGGTCAGACGCACGGCGGCGGCGCGGTACACGGGCGAGGACGGGCAATAGTGCTGGCGCGAGCCGAATTCGAGACGTACGCCGTCGGCCGTGACCGGCAGGATCTCGGGGTGGGCGCGCACGAGCCAGGCGGGGGGTGACGCGGTCGCGGTGGCCAGGTCGACGGCGACACCGTGGGCGTGCAGCAGGTCGAGGAGCCGGTCGAACCAGGCGAAGTCCCAGGTGTCCGGGCCGGGCTGGAGTCTCGCCCAGGAGAAGACGCCGACGGTCACCATGGTGACGCCGGCCTCGCGCATCAGCTCGGCGTCCTCGGCCCAGACGCTCTCGGGCCACTGCTCGGGGTTGTAGTCACCGCCATAGAGGACGCCCGGTACCCGGGTCAGGCGGCTCATCCCTTGACCGCCCCGCCGAGCAGTCCGGCCACGAACTGCCGCTGGAACACCAGGAACAGGGCCATGAGGGGCAGCGTCGCAAGCAGCGAGCCGAGCATCAGGCCCGAGTAGTCGACATGGGAGAGCCCCGTGAGGGTGTTGAGCGCGACGGGCACGGTGTATTTGTCCTCGGAATTGAGCATGAGCAGCGGCCAGATGAAGCTGTTCCACTGCGCCATGAACGTGAAGATGACCAGGGCGCCGAGCTGTGGGCGCACGCACGGCAGCACAACCTGGTAGAAGGTGCGCAGCTCGCCGGATCCGTCGATGCGGGCCGATTCGATGAGCTCGTCGGGGAAGTCGACGAAGCCCTGTCGCATCAGCAGGATGCCGAAGGAGTTGGCAAGGAACGGCAGGACCACGGCTTGGTAGGAGTCGATCCAGCCGACGCTCGCCATCATCTGGAACAGCGGCACGAGCAGCACCTGGAACGGGATCATCATGGTGGTGAGTACGGCACCGAGCAGCAGACCCCGGCCGCGGAAGCGGTACTTGGCGAGCCCGTAGCCGCACATGGCGGAGATCAGCGAGCTGAGCGCGGTGTGCACGACGGCGATGCCGAGGCTGTTGAGGAGGACACGGCCGAAGCCGATGGTGTCCTGGAGCCGTGCGAGGTTGTCGAGCAGGCGTCCGCCGGGCAGGACCGGTGGCGGCGAGTGGAACAGTTCGGAGGTGGAGTGCGTCGCGGCGATCGCCATCCACAGGAACGGCACGAGGCTGACAGCGGCGCCCGCCGCAAGGAACAGACGCACGGCGTAGCGGCCGACGCGCCGGGCGGGGTGGACGCGTACAGGGGCCTGCTGGAGGGCGGTCACCGGCGGCGCTCCCTTCCGAAGACGACGTACTGGAGGGCGGAGACCGCGGCGATGAGGGCCACGACGACCCAGGCGATGGCGGCGGCGTAGCCGAAGTCGAGCTGCTGGAAGCCGACTTTGTAGAGGTAGACAACCGGGGTGAGCGTCGCGTCGTCGGGTCCGCCGCGCGTGAGGACGTAGTTCTCGTCGAAGAGCTGGAGCGTGCCGATGGTGGAGGTGATCACGCAGAACAGGACGATCGGACGCAGCTGCGGCAGGATCACGCGCGTGTACGTGGAGAGGGTGCCGGAGCCATCGATGTCTGCGGCCTCGTACTGCTCCTTCCCGATGGCCTGGAGCCCGGCGAGGAGAATGACGGCGTTGTAGCCGGTCCAGCGCCAGGTCAGGGACGCGATCAGGGAGACACGGGCCCAGGTGGGGCTGTTGAGCCAGTCGATCGGGCCGATGCCGACGGCGCCGAGCATCTGGTTGACGAGGCCGCCGTCGGTCTTGAGGAGGACTTGGAAGACGACGGCGTACGCGACGAGTGTGGTGACGGCGGGCAGGAAGTGGACCGCGCGCCAGGTGCCACGGAAGCGCAGCCAGGACTGGTTGAGGAGGACAGCGAGGACGAGGGCAAGGCCGATCATCACCGGGACCTGGACGACGAGGATGATCCCCGTGTTGAGCAGGGACTCCACGAAGGCGGGGTCGTGGATCATGCGCCGGTACTGGTCGAGGCCGACCCAGCGGGTGGCGCCCGAGTCCTCGGTGGTGAAGCTCTGCAGGAGGCTCGCGCCGAGCGGATAGACGAAGAAGAGCGCGAAGAGGGCGGCGGCCGGTCCGGCGAAGATCCAGGCGACGGGACGCGGGCGCCGGCGGCGGGTGGCCGCGGGGGCACGGGCGGGTGCGACCGGCCGGTCGTGGGTGGTGTGGACGGCCATCGGGCTACTTCACCCTCTCGCGGCCGGTAGCCGCGGCGATCTGCCGCGCCGCCGAACTCAGCGTGGCGCGCGGGTCCTTGCCTCGCAGCATCACACCGTTGACTGCGGAGATCATGATGTCGGTTGCCTTCGCGTCGTCCTTGTTGTTCTCGACCGGCGGGATGTTGCGGGCGAGCCGGGCGAACACGTCGAGGGCCGCCTGGCCGCCGAAGTACTCCTGTTTCGCGCTCAGATATGGGTCGTCGAGCGCGGGCAGATACGCCGGGAACAGGCCCTCGCGCTTCAGCATGGAAACCTGGTTCGCCTTGCCCGTGAGCAGGAACTCGATGAACGCCCAGGCCAGGCGTGGGTTCTTGCTCTGCGCGGGAACACAGAGAGTGGAGCCGCCGATGTTCGAGGTGCGGATGCCGTCGGCGGTGAACCCGGGCAGGGGCACCACCCCGAACTTCCCCTTCAGCTCGGGCATCTCCTCGGTGAGCGTGCCCGTCCACCAGGCGGCGGTGGGCGTGGTGCTGGCCTTGCCCTCCTTGGTGCCGGTGACGAGGCCGTCCCAGCCTTTCTCGTAGTCGACGAGTCCCTTGTCGTGCAGGGTCTTCATCAGCGTCATGGCCTGCACGGCCTCGGGGGTGTCGACGGCGACCCGGCCGCCCTTGAAGTAGGACTGCCCCTGCTGCTGGAGCAGCATCGGCAGGATGCCCGCGTCGGTGGAGTCCGTGATGAGCAGCTTGCGGCCGGTGGCCTTCTTGATCCGTACACCCGCCGCCACGTAGTCGTCCCAGGTCAGCAGAGACTTGGGATCGACTCCGGCGGCGCGGAAGTGGTCCGTTCGGTAATAGAGCGCGCAGGGGCCGATGTCCCAGGGCAGGGCAAGGACGGCGCCCCCCTTGCCGGTGACGGTGCGCCATGCGGCGCGGTCGAAGTCGCCGCCGTAGCGGCCGCCGAGGCTCGTCAGGTCGTAGAAGCCGCTCGGGAAGTTACCTGTGTAGCGCGGCATGTAGCTGCCCTCGACCGTGAGGACGTCGGCGAGGCCCGAGCCGCCGCGCAGGCCGACGGTGATCTTGTCATAGGCGTTGTCGTATCCGATGTCGACGACATCGACGGTGGTGCCGGGGTGGCGCTCCTCGAAGGTGTGGGCCAGACGCTTCATGGCCTTGGCGGCCACGTCCCACGACCAGACCGTGATCTTTCCGCTGACCTTGCCCTTCTTGTCACCCTCCTTGCCGCTGATGCCGCGGGCGCCTCCGCCGCCCGCACCACCCATGGCACATGCGCTGACCAGGGACGTTGCTGCGGTTGCCAGACCTGTGGCCAGAACAACCCTTCGGGTGGGTCTCGTTGACACTCTTGCCTCCTGGAGCCTGAATGCCTAATGCTGTATTCAGAACACTGAATGACGGAGCCCGCCGTCAAGAGGCGTACACCCAAAGACTTTTGCTGCTGTGGTTCAGATTTCCGTCGGCTCACGCGAAAGGCGCGGCATGACGTCACCCCAGGAATCCGCCCCCTCCTACGTCCACCCCTACATCCCGAACGCGGTCCCCGCCGTGCGGCAGGCAATGCTCAATGAGATCGGAGCGGCAAGCGTCGAGGACTTCTACGCCGACATCCCGGACTCCATCCGGCTGCACCGCCCCCTCGACCTGCCGAGCCCGCTGCGCTCGGAGACCGAACTCACGCGCCACATGGATGAGTTGCTCGGCCGCAACACCTCGACTCGGCAGGTGCTCAGCTTCCTCGGATCCGGCTGCTACCAGCACCACGTACCGGCGGTCGTGGACGAGGTGGTCAACCGCAGCGAGTTCCTCACGGCGTACGCGGGCGAGCCCTACGAGGACCACGGCCGGTTCCAGGCACTGTGGGAGTACCAGTCGATGATGGCCGAGCTGCTCGATGTGGAGGTCGTCAACGTCCCGGTGTACGACGGCTTTCAGGCCTCGGGAACCGCGCTGCGGATGGCCGGCCGGATCACGGGCCGCCGCCGGATTGTCGTCGCCACGGCCGTCGACGACGACAAGCTCTCCCGGATACGCGACTACGTACGCCCCGACCACGACGTGACGGTCGTGCCCGTCGACCCGGACACCGGCTGCGCCGACCTCGACGCCGTACGCGCCGCGCTCGCCGCCGGCGACACGGCCGCCGTGTACGCGGACTCGCCCTCCGCGCTCGGCATCGTCGACGAGGCGCTACCCCGTCTCGCCGAACTCGCGCATGAGTCCGGAGCGTTGTACATCGTGGGCTGCAATCCGCTCACGCTCGGCGTGCTCGCACCGCCCTCCGCGTACGGCGCGGACATCGCGTGCGGCGACATCCAGCCGCTCGGCCTCCACCAGAGCTTCGGCGGCGGCAACGCGGGCTTCATCGCCACACGGGACGAGGAGACGCTGGTCGCCGAGTACCCGTCACGCCTGTTCGGTCTCGTGCCGACGACCGTCGAGGGCGAGTACGGCTTCGGTGACGTCGCCTACGAGCGGACGTCGTTCGCACTGCGCGAGGAGGGCAAGGAGTGGGTCGGCACGGCCGCCGCGCTGCACGGCATCGGCGCCGGGGTCTATCTCGCGCTGATGGGACCGCAGGGCATGCGGGAGATCGGCGACACGATCCTCGCGCTCACCGCGTACGCCCGCCGACGCCTCGCCGAGGTGCCCGGCATCGAGGTCCCCTACGGCGACGCCCTGCACTTCGCCGACTTCACCGTCCGCTACACGGGCAACAGGACCGCCGCCGAGATCCGTGCCGACCTCAAGGAACGGGGCATCTTCGGCGGCACACCGACCGGCGCGCACGAGGCCGCGTACTGCGTGACCGAAGTCCACACCAAGGCCGACATCGACCGACTCGCCGCGACCCTCGAGGAGATCGTCAAGTGAGCGCCCCGCACGCACCCGTGTCCGTCTCCCCCGAGGAGGCCCGCGTCGCCGACAAGCCGCGCCTCCGCCGTTTCCAGCAGGCCTCCTGGGACGAGAAACTGATCTTCGAGCTGGGTTCGCCGGGCGAACGAGGCATTCTCGTACCGGCGGCCGACCCGTCGGTCGACCAGGTCGAGATACCCGCCGCACTGCGCCGTGCGAAGCCGCCCGCCCTGCCGGAAATGTCCCAACAGCAGGTCCTGCGCCACTACTTGCGCCTGTCGCAGGAAAACCTGGGCGCGGACCTCAACATAGACGTCGGCCAGGGCACCTGCACCATGAAGTACAGCCCCAAGGTCAACGACCAGTTCGTCCGCGACCCACGGATCGCCGCGCTGCATCCGCTCCAGGACGAGGACACCGTGCAGGGCGTCCTCGGGATCATTCACAGCCTCGAGCAGCTCCTGAAGGAGATCTCCGGCATGGACCGGGTCTCGCTCCAACCGGGCGCGGGCTCCGCGGCGATCTACACGAACGTCGCCATGATCCGCGCCTACTTCGCCGCGCGCGGCGAGCTGGAGCAGCGCGACGAGGTGATCACGACGATCTTCTCCCACCCCTCGAACGCGGCCTGTGCGAAGACGGCCGGCTTCAAGGTCATCACCCTCCACCCGGACGCCGACGGCTACCCGGACATCGAAGCCCTCAAGGCGGCGGTCGGCCCGCGCACGGCGGCCCTCCTCATCACCAACCCCGAAGACACGGGCATCTACAACCCGCGCATCGAGGACTTCGTACGGATCGTGCACGAGGCGGGCGGACTGTGCTCGTACGACCAGGCCAACGCCAACGGCATCCTCGGCATCACGCGGGCGCGGGACGCAGGCTTCGACCTGTGCCACTTCAACCTGCACAAGACGTTCTCGACACCGCACGCGTGCGGCGGTCCGGCGGCCGGCGCGTGCGCGGTCACCGCGGACCTCGCCCCGTATCTGCCGCGCCCCACGGTCGAGTTCGACGGGTCCGCCTACCGGCTTGACGACGACCGGCCCGAGTCGGTCGGCAAGATGCGGCCGTTCTACGGGGTCGTGCCGAACCTGGTCCGCGCCTACGCGTGGATCATGTCGCTCGGCGCGGAGGGTCTGCGGGCCGCCGCCGAGACGGCGGTCCTGAACAACAACTACCTCCTCCACAAGGTCCGGCAGATCCCCGGCGTCTCGATCCCCTACGCGGCCGGGCGCCCGCGCGTCGAGCAGGTCCGCTACAGCTGGGAGAAGCTTCACGAGGACACCGGACTGCACTCCGAGGACATCGGCCTGCGCGCCGCGGACTTCGGCACCCACTACTGGACGAGCCACCACCCGTACGTCGTGCCCGAACCCATGACGCTGGAGCCGACCGAGTCCTACACGCGCGCCGACCTCGACGAGTACGCGGCGATCCTCGCGGAGATCGCCCGCGAGGCCTACGAGGACCCGGAGACCGTGCGCACGGCGCCGCACCGCTCGACCATCCACCGCGTACGCCCCGAGGCCCTCGACGACCCTGCGACCTGGGCGGTCTCCTGGCGCGCCTACCGTCGCAAGGTTCTCGGCGAGGCGACCCGTTGACCCGGCTGCCCAGGATCGGCCTGGTGGTCAACCCGGTCGCCGGCCTCGGTGGCCGGGTCGGCCTCGGCGGCACCGACGGCCCGGAGCGCCCCCGCGTGGCACTCTCACTGGGGGCGCGCCCTCTGGCCGGGGTGCGCGCGGTGGCCGCGCTGGGTGAACTGGTTCTGCGATTGGGCGAGTTGACGGTGTCGGGGCGCCCCCACCAAGTGCCCGGCGACCCCGGCCCAGGCGAACAGGTGAACGTGCGCGCCAATTCGGCGACCCGTATCCCGGGCGGGCGCCGAGATAGGTCAGCAGGCGCGGCGCATGCCCCGTCCGACGTCCCGGACGGCGCGCGCCCAGGCGCGCTCCACGCACGCGACGGCATGGCCGGACTCCCCGCGCATCCCGCGCCGGACACGCTCAACGGCCGGCCCGGTGGCGCGCTGCCTCCTGACACGGCCGGCCCACCCCCGGGCTCCCGCATCCTCGTCGTGACGGCCGCCGGCTCCCTGGGCGCCGACTCCGCCGCCTCCGCCGGGCTTCCCGCGCGGGTCGTGTACGCGGCCGAGGACGGTCGGGACACCTCGGCTGCGGACACGGCAGCCGCGGTGCGCGCCGTCGTCGCCGAGGGCGTCGATCTGCTCCTCTTCGCCGGGGGCGACGGCACCGCGCGGGACGTGCTCGCCGCTCTCGGGGACGCGCCCTGCCCCGTCCTCGGCGTGCCGACCGGTGTGAAGATGCACTCGGCCGTCTTCGCCGTCAGCCCGCGCGCCGCGGGTGAGGTCGCCGCTGCGTGGGTCACCCGCAAGGGCGCCGTACGACTGCGGGACGCCGAGGTGATGGACCGCGACGAGGATGCTCTGAGCGAAGGCCGCGTCACATCCCGGCTCTTCGGCTGGCTCCCCGTCCCCGACGTGCCGGTACGCGTACAGCAGCGCAAGACCGGCAGCACCGCCACCGTGCCGGGGGCGGTCGGCGGCATCGCGGCCGACGTTGCCGAGCGCGTCGGCGACGGGCTGCTGGTACTCGGCCCCGGGAGCACCACCCGCGCCGTCGCGGCCGCGCTCGGCGCGGATGTCACCCTCACCGGGGTCGACGTGCTCAGCCTGCGCATCGGTCAGCCGCCGCGCGTCGTGGCCCGCGACGCCGCCGAGGACACCCTCCTCGCGCTCGGTCCGGCCTGGATCGCGCTCTCCCCCATCGGGGGCCAGGGCTTCCTCGTCGGCCGCGGCAACCAGCAGATCTCGCCCCGGGTCCTGCGCGCGGCGGGCGGCCGCGATCATCTGCTCGTGCTGTGCACCGAACAGAAACTGTCGGCGCTCGGCGGCCGCCCCCTTCTCCTCGACACCGGCGACGATGCGCTCGATGCGGAACTCTCCGGCCACATCCCGGTCATCACCGGCAGGCGGCGTACGTCGCTGTACCGGCTCGCGACCTGACCCGACACCTCTGAACCCGTACCTCCACGTCCCAGAAGGAGCCCAAGATGATCTCTCTTGACGGCAAGCGCGCCCTCGTGACCGGTGGCGGAGCCGGTATCGGCCGCGCCACCGCCCAGGTCCTCGCCGAACTCGGCGCCCGCGTGGTGATCGCAGACATCGACACGGAAGGCGGCGAACAGACGGCGAAGGACACCGGAGGGACGTTCGTACGCTGCGATGTGTCCCGGCACGAGGACTGCGAGGCCGTCGTGAACACGGCGCAGGAGCGGTTCGGCGGCGTCGACGTACTCTTCAACAACGCCGGAATCATCCGCCGCTCCACGGTCTGTGAGATCACCGAGGACGACTGGGACCTGGTGATGGCCGTGAACATCCGCTCGGTGATGCTGATGAGCCGCCTCGTGATCCCGGGGATGGCCGCCCGGGGCAGCGGCTCGATCATCAACACCGGGTCCGGCTGGGGCATCCGCGGCGGCGGCCGAGCCGTCTCGTACTGCGCGTCGAAGGGTGCCGTCGTCAACATGACCCGCGCCATGGCCATCGACCACGGCCCCGACAACATCCGCGTGAACTGCGTCTGCCCCGGTGACACGGCGACCGGGATGCTCGCCGAGGAGGCCCGCCAGCTCGGCGAGAGCTCCGGCGCGTTCTACGCCGACGCCGCCGACCGTCCGCTCGGCCGCATCGGGCAGCCCCGCGACATCGCCCAGACCGTGGCGTTCCTCGCCTCGGACGCCTCGGCGTTCCTGAGCGGGGCGATCATCCCGGTCGACGGCGCCGGTACCGCGTGACCCGCCGGTAGCGGATAATCGACCGCACCGAAGGGGAGGGCAGCCTCACATGCCAATCGAAAACCGCCCGCTGCGCGAACAGGTCAAGGAGGAACTGATCAAGCGCCTCGGGCGCGGCACGATCGCGACCACCGAACCTATCAACGAGGGACAGCTCGCCACCGAGCTCGGCGTCAGCCGTACTCCGCTGCGCGAGGCCCTGATCACGCTGGAGCGTGAGGGCGTCATCACCAGTGAGCGCGGCAAGGGCTTCCGCTTCACACCGCTCAGCGCGCAGGAATTCCGTGACCTGTCCGCGATCGTCGCGACACTGGAGGCGCTGGCCCTGGAGTCCAGTGCCCCCGAGCATCTGGCGGCGACGGCTCCCCGGCTGCTTGAGGAGGCGCGCGCGTTCTCGGCCCCGCAGGCACCGCACGACGTCATAGAGCGGTACGACGACGCGTGGCACGACCTGCTCCTGTCGGGCTGCACGAACGACCGCCTGATGAAGCTGATCACCTCCCTGAAGGTGACGATGCACCGCTACGAGCGGGTGGCCCTGGGCGACCAGGACATCCTGGAACGTTCCGCGGTGGAGCACGAGCGGATCGCCGAGTGCCTCCAGCGCGGCGACCTCGACGCGGCGGTCGCGGCGCTCAAGGAGAACTGGAACAGCGGAATGCACCGGATCCTGGAACACCTCAAGGACTGACCCCGTGCGGCGGGTCCCTGGTGAAGCCATGGTGCGGGTCGGGCCCCGGGCTTGACCCGCACCGTCCCTTCGGGGTCCGATCACCGTGGATCGGACATGAGGAGCCGGCTGGGCCAGCACTTCGATAACCCGAGTCCGGTCAACGGTCGGCCGTTCACGGTGATCACCCGAGGCACCGAGGCGGACGCGGAGCGCGCCCCGGACACGGCGCACGCTGCCGCGCCCGCCCGGGGCCGTACGTCGCCCACCGCGCACGCCGCCCCGCTCAGCCGGCGAACTGGGCCATCCACGCCTCGACTTCGTCCGCGGCGCGCGGCAGTCCGGCCGACAGGTTCTCGTGGCCGCCGTCGGTGACGACCAGGTCGTCCTCGATCCGGACGCCGATGCCGCGCCATTCCTCGGGCACGGTCAGATCATCCGCCTGGAAGTACAGGCCCGGCTCGACGGTGAGCACCATGCCCGGCTCCAACACGCCGTCGACGTACTCCTCGTTCCGGGCCATCGCGCAGTCATGGACGTCCAGGCCGAGCATGTGGCCGGTTCCGGCCATGGTGAAGCGGCGCTGCAGGCCGAGTTCGTACGCGCGGTCGACGGGGCCGTCGATGAAGCCCCACTCGACCAGCTTCGCCGCCAGATAGCGCTGGGACGCCTCGTGGAAGTCGCGGTACTGGGCGCCCGGCTTGACGGCTGCCATGCCAGCCTCCTGGGCCTCGTACACCGCGTCATAGACCTTGCGCTGCACGGGCGTGAAGGTCCCGCTAATCGGGAGGGTGCGCGTGACGTCGGCGGTGTAGAGGGTGTGCGTCTCCACGCCCGCGTCGAGCAGGAGCAGGTCGCCGGGGCGCACCGGGCCGTCGTTCTCCGTCCAGTGCATGATCGTGGCGTGCTCGCCCGCCGCGCAGATCGATCCGTAGCCGACGGAGTTGCCCTCCAGGCGTGCGCGGCGGAAGAACGTGCCCTCGATCCACCGCTCGGACGAAGCGATCGCCCGGGAGAGCTCGCCGACGACGTCGGTGAATCCGCGCACGGTGGAGTCCACGGCCTTGCGCATCTCGCCCAGCTCCCACGCATCCTTGACGAGGCGGAGATCGCTGAGCGCCTCTTCCAGTTCGGCGTCGCGCTGCTCGTCGGTGGTGACGGCAGCCTCCAGGGCCGGGTCGATGTCGCGGACGATCCGGGTCGGCGCGCCGGAGGCGGCGGCCAAATCGTCAGGCGCCGTTCGGACGTCTCGGCAGGTCAGACCGAGCACGAGCTCCGACTCGGCGAGGGAGCGGCGTCGGCCCATCCACAGTTCGGCGGTGTAGCCGAGCCAGAACTCGTCTGTGTCCCTGCTGTCCCGCGGCAGCTGATAGCAGTAGGCGTCGTGGCCGCCGTCCGCGCGGGGTTCAAGGACGAGCGCGCCGTCCCGGGCCTGGTCCCCGGTCATGTGCACATAGCCCGAGTACGGCCGGAACGGGTAGGTGTCGTCGTTCGAGCGGACCTTGAGATTCCCCGAGGGGATCACGAGGCGTTCGCCGGGGAAGCGCGCGGAGAGCGCAGCGCGGCGGTGGGCCGCGTACGGAGCCTGCTCGCTGAGCTGCAGACCGTGCCGCTCGGTGTCCGCCCACCCCGTCCGCATCAGGGCGGACAGCTCTTCGGAGATCCCTTGGTAGAGACCGTTCTTTCGACCTTTCGCCACTTCATACACCTTCTTCTGGGTGGGTTCCTCAGGGGCGAGGGGCACAGAGGCGCGTTCGGACAGGCCGAACCCTCTCCCGGTGCAGCCCCAGGCCCACTCGCTGCCACCGGTCGTCGGCGGCTCCCGGACGGTACCCCGCGTCGCGCCCACTGGGTGCCGAAGACTGCCACTGGCACAGATCGGCCACCGGGCATCCGAACCGCCCGCCCGAAGCGCACGGGATCCGTCGATAATGCGGTATATGGCGAACGCAAAACTCAGCGAGGCTCTTCGGCTTCTGGGGATCGACCACGAGGCAGGCCGGGTCTATATGGCCCTGCTGGAGCTGGCGCCCGCTCCGCTGAGCGCGGTCGGGGCCGCGGCAGCCTTGGACGGCGCGGAACTTGCCGCGGCGTATGGCGAACTGGTCGACGCAGGCCTGGCCAGTGCCGCCGTGGAGGGCCAGGACGTAGTGGCCCCGGTTCCGCCCAGCGCAGGGCTGGAGATCCTCGGCCGGCACCGGGCGGCCGAGCTCGACGAGTCGCGCATCACCATCGGAGGCGCGTTCGAGTCGTTCCGGCGGCAGCGGCTCGCCGCGTACAACAACGATCTCGTCGAAGTCGTCACCGGGGAAGCCATCGGTCCCAGGATGCGCCAGGCCTGGACCAGTGCCCGCGAACAGATCCGGCAGTTCGACTCACCGCCGTACTTCCCCCTCTCCGGCGCCACCGACGATGCGCTGGCCACCCTCGCCCGCGGTGTGACACAGCGTGTCGTGTACTCCCGGGAGTCGCTGGAGCATCCGGGCCAACTGGAGGCCGTCATCGAACCGTGCATCGAGGCCGGTGAACAGGCCAGGGTACTGCCGTCGGTGCCGGTCAAGCTCGTGATCATCGACGACGCGTACGCGCTCGTGTCGTTGTCGATCAAGGAGGCCGATGTGCACAACACGATGCTGGTCGTGCAGCCGTGCGGGCTGCTCTCCGCGCTCGTGGCACTGTTCGAGCAGGCATGGCAGAACGCACTGCCCTTCCACGGCCGCACCGTCCAGCCAGGCGGCCTGCTGCCCGCCGACCGCCGCCTGCTGTGGCTCCTTGCCGGGGGCGCGAGCGACGAGGTCATCGCCCGGGAGATCGGAATCAGCCGCCGCACACTGTTCCGCCGGGTGCAGATCCTGATGGCCCGGCTGGGTGCCACGAGCCGGTTCCAAATGGCTCTGCAGGCGCAACGTTGCGGATGGCTGTGACCGGGGCATGCCCGTCTGCCCCGCCCGGGGCGATGCGTCGCCCCGGGCGGTTCGGTGCGCGACGGGGCAAAGCTTGCCAGGAGGGGCACTATTAGCTGGGCGGACACGTTACGAGGGCGCGGCGGTCGGCCGCACCCCCGTGGTCGTTGTTGGTCGTCACCGGTTGCTGTTGGCCGCCCTCGGACGGCCCAGGGACGGCGCGGGGACGGCCCAGGAGCGATCACTCAGGCCGGTCCCACTGGTCCAGCTTGATCTTCACCTGATGGTTGTGGTCTGCGTGCCAGAATCCCCTGCCTGCGACCTCTGCCCCCATGGCGGGCAGCTCCATGTCATGCAACCCAGACCCGGGGCACATCAGAGCCTCCACCGATCCCGGAGCGGTTCACTCATCGCTCGAAGGTGCCGTACACGGTTGCCCGCGCGATTGCGTGTGTGAACAGGAGGAAGTCCATGAGGGCAGGTGTCGTCGTCTCAGACACCTGCAGTTTGTCGACATCGACGGCATGCACCACGAGGAAGTAGCGGTCCGGGCCGTTGCCCGGGGGCGTCGCCGGGCCGAGGTACCTTCGGTAGCCGGCGTCGTTGGGCAGCGTCACCGCGCCGTCCGGCAGATCGCTGCCGTCTCCCGCTCCGGCCGGTAGGTCGGTTACGGAGGCCGGAAGGTTGGCCACGGCCCAATGCCAGAAGCCTGAGGCGGTGGGTACGTCAGGGTCGAACATCGCCACTGTGAAACTGCGCGTCTCCTCGGGAAACCCGGACCAGCTCAGCTGCGGTGAGATGTCCGATCCGCCCGCTCCCAAAATGCCGCTCACCTGCTCCAGGGCCAGCGGCTCACCGTTGGCCACCGACTCCGAGGTCACCGAGAAGCTCCTGATCGGCGGCATGAAATCGTAGGGACCATAGGGTTTGATCACGACAATCCCTCGTATTCGCGGGCATGCTTTCGTGCTCTGCGGCCAGTCCCACAGCTGGTCGTGCTCCCCGCACGGCAGGCGTCAAGACGCCCGCTGAACTGCATCGGTCACGAGTGAGGACACGCGGTCCGCGCCCCTCAGCGACCGAGACAGTGCTCACCATGACATGCGTCGCGGGCGGGGGCCGCATCTACTCGGTCCAGTGGGTCTGCTGCTGTGGCAGGGCTTGCCCAATTTGGCGCTTCACCGGAGCGAGCACTGCCGCCTTCGGCGAAGGAGACACGCGCCGGCGCAAGCTCGCCTCAGCGCGCCTATGCCGCCGCCATACAACGACGTATCCAGCCTGGAACTCCCATCCACCAAGGGTAGGTTCCGGGCGGGAACCGGGCCACCGCTGGCTGTGGGACGTACCCACGATGCCAGCACCGCTGCGCCACGCCGCCACTGCTCACAGCACCCGACCTCCCGGCCGGCGCAGGACGTGCAGCAGGCTGCTGCCGGCAGGACCTGCGACAGCACCCCAATTTCGACTGACCTTCGGTCAGCGACCGGACTGCTGTTATTCGGCGGGGAACGGCGGCTCGGTCGTACCTGGATTCCGGAGACATCAGTGAGGCACGCGCGGTGCCCAACCCGCCGCGGCCTGCCACCTCTTGTCGCCCTCCGTCCTCCGGATGCGTGGCAGCGGCAATCGCAGGAACCTGGTGATATCCGAAGCGGCGCGGCGGCCGCGGTGACCGCAGATGCATGAGCGCTCACTGACGCTGCACCGGCCCCACCGTTGCTTGCCAGCGAAAGCGAGGCACCCCTATGCAAATGCAAGCAGCCCGGATGCACGGATACAAAGAACCCCTTCGAATCGAAGAGGTTCCCGCGCCCGACCCCGCGCCGGAGGAGATACTGCTGAAGGTCGCGGCGACCGGAATGTGCCGGAGCGACTACCAGCTCCTCGACGGCTATTTCGAGGGCCCGTTCCCCGTGGACCTCCCCTTCATCCCCGGTCACGAGGTAACAGGCCGAGTAGCCGGCCTGGGCAGCGCCGTACCGAAATCGGTGGGCTACTCGGAGGGCGACATGGTCGTCGTGAACCCCAGTTGGGGAGACGGCACATGTCGGCAGTGCCGCGAAGGCAACGAACAGCTGTGCAGCGGCAACGGCAGGTGGGTGGGTTTCGGCCCTCCCGGAGGCTTTGCCGAGTACATGGCCGTGGAGTCCCGCCACGCCATTCCGGTCTCAGAGAGCGCCGCGAAAGCACCCGAGCTGCTCGCCCCGATGACCGACGCGGGCATGACGCCCTACCGAGGAATGAAGAAGATCCGGGACACGGGCAAGCTTGGCCCCGGCCGCATCGTCGCCATCACGGGCATCGGCGGCCTGGGCAGCTACGGGGTCCAGTACGCGAAGTTGCTCGGAAGCGGCGCGACCGTGGTGGCGCTCGCGCGCAAGGACAGCAAACTGGACGTGGCGAAGGAGAACGGCGCGGACTACGGGATCAACGTCCGCGACAAGTCCACCGGGGCCATCCAGGACGAACTGGAAAGGCTCACCGGCCGCAGGACGCTCGATGCCATCCTGGACTGCGTCGGCAGCAACGCGTCCATCTCGATGGGGTTCGACCTGCTGGGCCCGGAGGGGGTACTGGCGGCCGTGGGCCTCATGAGCCACCACGTCGAGCACAAACAGTTCCCCTTCGTGGGGATGGAACTGTCCTACCTCGGTTCCTTCTGGGGCAACCACATGGATCTCGTCGAGGTGCTCTCTCTCGCCGAAGCCGGCCTCGTCAAGCACAACGTCACCAAAGTCAAGCTCGAAGACATCAACGAGAACATGGAAGCCCTCGGCCGCGGCGACATCGTCGGCCGCCAGGTCATCGTCTTTGAATGACGACCACGCGGTAGGCGAGGCCAGCGGCAGGTCGCTGGCCGGCTCGATACGGTCCCTCTGCGAACCCGATTCCGTGCGCTGCGGCGCAGGAGTTGCCCCAACTCCCCCAGGGCCAGAGGCCGCAGGCGTACGGCAGCCGCGGCGGGCAGTGCGAGGTCGGCTTCCTCAGTAGCCGACCTGAACTCGGTCACCCGGCTGGTGAGTACGAGCGGATCGTCCTGGCGCAGGCCGTCTCGGAGGCGGCGCAGGGCCTCGCTCTGCACTTCGGGGCGCAACTCGTCGAAGCCGTCCAGGACGGGTAACAGACGTCCTCTGCGCAGGAGTTCGGTCGCCAATGTCTCCACGGAATCAGTCGGCGCGGCAAGCGCCGGATGGTCAACGACAAGGCGCCTGGCCACCCAGGACTCCAGGTCCTGACGGACCGGATCCCAGGATACCGGCGGCAGGATGACGGGCACGCGGCCACCGTGCTCTGCTCGCCGGAAGCGGTCGAGGGCGAAGCGCAGGGCCCGCACGGATTTCCCTGCTCCGGCATGCGGCGGCTGCGCGAGAGTCTGTCCCGTCAGGGCGCGGACCGGGCGCTGCTGAACGTACTGGAGGAGGTCGTCGGCGCCGACACAGAGGTGCCGGGGGTACGTGATCAGGCCATCTTCGCCGCCCACGGCACGCTCGTCCTGGACGGGGAGCTGCCCAGGCCGCCCGAGCACGACTCCGCGCGCTACAACACCCTGCCGGACGCAATGCCCCTGGTCGCCGGCGCACTGCGCCTCCCCGATCACGGGTCGCACCTTGCGCCCGACCGCCCCGGATCGCGCCGTGCGCGGAACGTGCCGACACTGGACTGGAGCGGCAGCGCGGCGGATGAGCGGCGGATGGGGCCCATGGACAGGAGCAGGAGCGGCGCGGAGGAGACGGACGTCTCGATCACCCCGCCCAAGACCCGGGCGGTAGGCGTGCCGCCACTGGCCAGCGCGCTGCGGTACTCCTTGGAACAGACGATGGTCCGCCGTACGGCGCTGACGCTGCTCAACCTCAACCAGACCAGGGGCCTCGACTGCCCGGAACCGGACCCCGCTCACCGGCACCGCAACGAGTACTGCGAGAACGGCGCCGAGCACGTGAGCGACGAGGCGACGTCACGACGGATCAAGGCCGGGCTCTTCCGGGAGCACCCGGTCTCCGAGCTGGCCGAACGATCCGCCCGGTGGCTCAACCAGCAGGGCCGGCTCACCGAGCCGATGGTCAAGCGGCCCGGCTCGGACCACTACGAACCCATCGGCTGGGACGCGGCCTTCGCACTGCCGGCCAGGGAACTGGCCCAGCTGGACTCCCTCGACAAGGCCGCCTTCTGCACATCGGGCCGCGTCAGCACCCCCCGGCGGCAGGGCCGTCTTCATCCGCAACTCCTACGCCATGCTGCGGGCGTCCCAAAGGCATCTGCTGTTGCAGACCCTGCGCTCCCACAACCAGTGGAACACCGTTCGGACCCGGCGGACCTCACCGCGCTCGGGCTCTCCGACGGCGAACGGGTGGACCTCGTGAGTGTCTGGACGGACGGCACCGAGCGCCGCCCGGAGGACTTCCGGCTGGTCGCCTACCCGACCACACCCGGCTGCGCCGCCGTCCACTACCCGGAGACCAATGTCCTGGTGCCGCTGGACAGTACGGCCGGGATCAGCAACACGCCGACGTCGAAGGGGATCGTGGTCAGACTGGAACGCACCACGACCGGGGCCGCCGGCGCCACCGACACGGCCCCACAGTCCGATGGCCCATGAAGGGACCCCCGAGGACCTGGTCCGCGCGGCCCACGCCGTGGGCGTGACCGACGACCGTCTCCTGGCGGCCGTACGGAGCATCCCCCGGGCGGAATTCGTCCCCGCGGACGAGGTGGCATCCGCGTACCGGGACACGCCCGTTCCGCTCCCCCACGGGCAGGTGACCACCCAGCCCTCCCTGATCGCCATGATGGTCTCCGCTCTCGACCTCACCGGAGACGAACAGGTCCTGGAGGTCGGGACCGGATACGGCTGGCAAACCGCGCTGCTGGCCCGCTTGGCCGCCTACGTCGTCAGCGTCGACCGCTGGCCCGACCTGGTCGACGAGGCCCGCCTGCGGCTGGCCGGGCAGGGCGTCGGCAATGCCGAGGTCGTACTCGGCGACGGGACCCTCGGGATGCCGACACGTGCCCCGTACGACGCCGTCATCGTCTGCGCGGCCTTCCCGCGAGTGCCTGAGCCGCTCGTGGAACAGCTCCGCACCGGTGGCCGACTCGTCCAGCCGATCGGGCAGGGCGGGCAGGAGCGCGTCGAGCTGTACGAGCGGCGGGCCCGCGGCCTGGTGCAACGCAGGACGGTCACCGCGGCCCGGTTCGTCCGGCTGTACGGCGCCCATGGCTACGACCAGCGGTGACGCGCTCAGCGCTGACAGTACCGGAGGCCAGCTCCCTGCCCTGCAGGGCACGGTGCACGTCCTCGGCGCCCGGGTGGTCACTGTCCGTGTCGTCGGCGGAGGCAACGGAGATGGCGGGACGCCTTCGCAAAGCCGTTGCGGTCCGAGGAGTCCTTGGCTGGCCGGACGCGACCCGCAGTATGTGATCTTGCTGGTTGGAACAAGTCAGCCAACAAGCGCGGCCACCGTTGATCATCGGCGCGTGAAGCCAAACGATCAGGCGGTGGCCGCGGGTCGCAGCGTAGACCCTGCCCGCTGGCAGGGGGCGTTCGAGGCCCTGATGGTCCAGATCACCGGCCGGTTCACACGGGTCGAACCCCTCTGACGGATACGGCGGTTGGTGCTCGGCCTGCTAGCGGACCTGCCGCGCAAGAACTGCTGGACCATCGCCGAATGGGCAGAAGCGCCTATGCGTGACACACGCCGCGCTTGACCATCTGGATGTGGCGTGCGACCACCGGGCGCGCGCTCTTGGCAAGGGACTTCACGAGCGGGTTGGTGCCCGAGCTGATCTCCTTGTCGATGAGCGCGAGAGTCTTCACGTGGGCGGGGTACTGGGCCTTGAGCCATGCGGCATCGTACGCGGGCGTCCCGGCGAGGGACTTGAGGGCGGCGGTTTGCCTCAGCTGCTCGTCCGTTTGCCTGGACGGCAGTGTCACGCCGACTTTTGCCGCGGTCTTGACGACACCGGCATCAAGGGCGTTGTGGTCGCGGAAGAGGTCGGCGCCAACCCGGTTGACGCAGGCGGTGGTCGCGGCGCTCTCGGCTTGCTGACCGGTCGTGATCTCCCACAGGTTTCCCTGGTGGGCTGCGGTCAGGAGCTGCCTGTCCAGAGTGGAGACCGCCGGCGAGAACGACGACGAAGCAAGAGCCGGGAGCGACGTGGCACCCATGACGCACAGGGTGGTGGCGCAGACGGCGGCGAAACGGGCACGGGATCGAGTCGTGTACATGAGTCCTCCACAGTCGCACGTGCAAGCCTCGACGAAACCCTCATCGTCATTGCTCAAAGTATGAGCAATCGAACCTATGCCATGATTCACCCGGTTGAGCCCCACGGCAACCCAGGACCCGGGCGCTCCCAAGAGAAGGCTAAAACCGGTAACCATTGGGGCAGATGCCACGGGCGAAGGGAACCGGCGCCGCCACTCTGACGATGCTGCACATCACCGTGATAACCACGGGGGCCGATCTGCGAGATGGGATCGACAAGGGCATCGAGGAACTGGAAGTAACGGCCTGATCCACTCTCTATCGTGCACCAGGCCGTAAGCGGGCAGGCCGCCCAGGAGACCACGACACAGGCTGTGGTCGGCGAGTTCAGCCGGATGCGTACGAACCTGCGGGAGGTTCGGGACCAGCCGGCCTCCGGCGGGGACATGCTGAACAGGGAGGTGCGCCGGGCCGTCGCCCAACTGCGGGATGAGATGCGCGAGGTGAAAGAAGCGGTCGATGCCCTCGCTCCACCCAACCCGCCTGTGCCCGCAGCACCCTTAACCGACAACGGCTCCGGGCCGGTTGCCCACGAGATTCCGCTGCCGCCGGAGACCACCGGGTCCCTCACCGCCGGGGCCGCACCGACCCCAGTCGCCGTGGCCGTCCGGACCGCGGCACCGCGGGACGGCGATGGCGCTGTCGACACGGACGGTCCGGTGGTGCCGGTGGTGTCGGTGGAGGAGATCCGGCGGGCCGTGCGCGTGTAACCCGCATCGCGCCGGTCTGCCTGTCTACTGCCGCCGCGACGGCCGGGCCCATCCATCGCGGCGGCGCGACCTCATGACAGGGCGGTCGGTTTGCGGGGCGGCGGGACGGCCCGGAGCAGCTCCCACAAGGGGCGTGAGCCGGACGCCCACGCTGCGAGGGTGTGGCGGTCGACGACGTGGAGGCGCTGCTGCTTGGCGAAGGCCAGGGCCGGTGCGGTGACCCGGCCGTTCGTCACGATCACCGCGACGTCGGCGCCGTGGACCTGGCGGGCGGTGCCGTTAAGGACCTGCAGGTCCGGTGAGCCGACTGCGGAGCCGGCGAGGCCGTTACGGCGGTGTTTGCACTGGATCACCCAGCGCCGCCCGTAGGGGTCGGTGGCCTTCACGTCGGCGCCCAGGTCGCCGCCACCCCCGACGCGGACGGCGTCCGGGCATCCGTCGCGGCGCATCAGGTCCCGCACCGCGTCCTCGAACCGAGAGTGATGCAGGGCATCCAGATGGGACAGCCCGTAGCGCAGGCCCTGCGCGCGGACCACTTCCCACCGCGCCCTCTGCTGCTTCTGGTAGAGCCAGCCGCCGCCGGCCAGCACCGCGAGCGCGCCGATGGCGACCATGACCCACCAATGGACCAGCAGCCAGTTGACGACGGCCACCACCAGGGCGATGGCCAGGACCACGGCAACGAGGAGGCCGATCAGCCGGTCGTCTGCACGCTGCCGCCGCCTCCCGGGCCTGCGGGTGCGACGCCGCGCCGGCGGGCGCCTGGCTGTCGCTGCCCGGCCCTTGCGGGCGCGGGGGCTCATCGGCCGGCCTGCGTGACGCCGCTCGCGAGCTGGCCCAAGAAGTCCAGGATTCCCCGTCCCACCGGGGTCGGAGCAATGAGCACGCCCAGCGCCAGAACGATGACCACGGTGAACTTCTCGTCCAATCGGCTCCGGGCCTCCGTACGGCGACGCAGCCGGAAGAAGACAATGACAGCGAGCAGCACAGCCACATTGATCGTCAACAACCGCCGGACCTCCCACCAGACCACGACTGTCCTCACGAAGGGCAGCGGACGCCCACCCCAGCCTTCTTGTGTAGCCCGGGCTCAGCGTTGCTGTGGTCGAGTTACCTGCGATTGGCAGAAAGCGTCCCCTGGCCGAATCCCGCAGGTGAACGGTCTCTCGGGCACCAGGCGGCGTCGTATCCCCACGGGGACGGGCGCCGACAGGCACGGCCTCAGCGGTCGATGTGCACGGGGAGGCAGAGGTCCCCCGCCACGCCCCCCGTGCTCTCCGGGCCCTCCGTGCTCCCTGATCCGGATCTGCTGTCCCTCCCGGATACTGGCGGGAATGCGGACCCTTTTGGTGCGCTGCTCATGAACCACCCGGCCGGACCCTTCGCACGTCGTGCAGTCCGCCGATCCCTGCGCGGCCACCCGGGTGGCGCAGGCCGGGCGAACCGAGCGACCTGACGGCCGGTGTCTGCGCTGCCGTCGCCCGTGAGGACCTTGACCGCGACCAGACGGTCGACCTTGGGATCGTGCGCCTTCCAAACCTGGCCGAACCCGCCCGCTCCGATCGGCTCGATGAGCCCGTCGTACTTGCCCCGCTCGTCGCGGAGCCACGGACCGAGCTTCGAACGGGTCACCGGGTCGGTGACACCGGACACCACCCAGTCGTCCGCCCAGTCGATGATGTGCCCGCCGACGGCCGCCGCGGCGGCTAGCACGTCTTCGCGCTGCCGCTCCGGCGACGTCGTCGCCGCCTTGACCCGCGACAGCCGGCGTACTCCGAGCAGGCACTTTCCGCAGCCGTCGTACGGCCGCTCAATCTCGTCCATGGTGGTACCGCGCATCTTTCTCCCGTTTCGCCGGAGCGTAAGGAGATTTGGCGGCCACACCCAGGACGATCTTGATCGCCTCGATCAGCCCAGGAAGCTCAACCGCACTTGACGGTTGTCTTTGTCCTTATTGGTGTCGACCAGGCACACCGACTGCCACGTACCCAGTTCCAGCCGTCCGCCGATCACCGGCAATGTGGCGTGCGGTGCGATGAGGGCCGGCAGGACGTGGTCGCGGCCGTGGCCGGGGCTGCCGTGGCGGTGCTGGTAGCGGTCGTCCGCAGGCAGCAGCGTGTGGAGGGTGGCGAGGAGGTCGTCGTCGCTGCCCGCTCCGGTTTCCAGGATGGCGATTCCGGCGGTGGCGTGGGGCACGAAAATGTTGAGCAGGCCGTGCCGGCCGACGGCGGCGCGGGTGAGGAACCGTACACAGTCGTCCGTCAGGTCGGTGACCGTTTCGGCGCCACCGGTCGTGATGTGCAGAACGCTGGTGATGAAGGCATCGGGCATGCCCCCCATCTTCTCGCTCGTGGCGCGAGACGGCGCATCCACGTTCCGAGATCGGCGGTGACGATCGCGGCGACCGGTGAACAACGGACGCGGCCCGTCGTGTCGCCGTGGCGGCCCTGTTCGCGTATGGATACGTCAGGTGGCGTGCAGGACTGACGCCGAGTAACAGTCCTCGTGGCCTGCCCGCAAGGTCTTCTCGAGAAGTGTGAACGACTTGGGTGTACCGCCCGGCTGCGGCTTACCCGTCTTGTGACCGACGACCCGGTAGCCGCCGTCCAGGTAGTAGGCGTTCAGGCGCGCGTTGCCGGCCAGGCAGTCCAGACGTACGAACGCCCGCCCCGCGGTGGCCACGCGATGTTCCGCGGCTTGCAGCAGCAGCCGCCCGGCCCCGGGCGGGGCGCTGCTGCGGTCCACCATCAGCCGGTGCACGTAACCGGCCACCGGCGGCTGCGGCCCCCAGGCCTCCTCGTCCTCCCACCACAACTCCCAGGCCCCGGCCACGCGGTCGTCGACCTCGGCGAGCCAGACTTCACCGCCGCTCACCATGATCCGGCGGAAGTGGTCCTCATTCAGCTCGCCGGGCTGCCACTGGCCGGTGATGCCCTGGGCGAGCATCCAGCGGGCAGCATCGTCACGCACGCGAACGAGAGTGGCGAGGTCGGCATCCTCGGCGAGGCGGAAGTTCAGATTATTCATCGCGCGATCCTCGCACGAACCTCCGCGAGCCCCCAGGGGTGCTCGGCGCTGAACGCCCGGGCCGCTGACCGGGAAGATCCCCGACCCCGAAGTGGTTGGTAGAAGCGTGAACAACTTTGGGGTCGGGGCAGCACGCGAAGTGGACGTGGTCGTGATCGGCGCCGGACAGGCTGGTCTGTCCGGCGCCTATCATCTGCGCCGCGCAGGTCTGGAGCCCGACCACGACTTCGTCGTGCTCGACCACGCGCCCCGTCCGGGCGGCGCCTGGCAGTTCCGGTGGCCCTCGCTGACGTACGGCAAGGTCCACGGTATGCATGCGCTGCCCGGCATGGAACTGTCCGGCGCCGACGACAGCCGCCCGTCGTCCGAAGTGATCGGCGAGTACTTCGACGCGTACGAGCGCACCTTCGACCTGCGGGTCCACCGGCCCGTGGAAGTGAGTGCGGTGCGGGAGGGCGACGGCGGGAGATTGCTCGTCGAGACCTCCGAGGGTGCGTATGCCACGCGCGCCCTGATCAACGCCACCGGCACCTGGGATCGGCCGTTCTGGCCGCGTTACCCGGGCCAGGAGACCTTCCGGGGGCGTCAGCTGCACACCGCGAACTATCCGGGGCCCCAGGAGTTCGCGGGGCGGCGGGTGGTCGTGGTCGGTGGCGGCGCCTCCGGCACTCAGCATCTGATGGAGATCGCCGAGGTGGCGGCGGACACCTTCTGGGTGACGCGTCGGCCTCCGGTCTTCCGGGAGGGGCCGTTCGGCGAGGACCAGGGGCGGGCCGCCGTCGCCATGGTGGAGGAGCGCGTACGGCGGGGGCTGCCGCCGCAGAGCGTGGTGAGCGTGACCGGGCTGCCGATCACCGACGCCGTGCGTCGGGCCCGGGAGGAGGGAGTGCTCGACCGCCTGCCGATGTTCGACCGGATCACTCCGACCGGGGTGGCGTGGAACGACGGACGGACGGTGGACGCCGATGTGATCCTCTGGGCGACCGGATTCCGCGCCGCCATCGACCATCTCGCGCCGCTGCGGCTGCGCGAGCCCGGCGGCGGTATCCAGGTCGAAGGCACACAGGCCGTACGGGACCCGCGGATCCATCTGGTCGGGTACGGGCCGTCCGCGAGCACCATCGGTGCCAATCGGGCAGGGCGGGCGGCGGTGCGTGCCATCAGGCAGCTGCTGAAAGCCGGCAGGGACGACGTCGTCGGCCGCGGGGGCGAGCACACCGCCGTTCTGGTGTGACCTCGCCCTTCAGCTGCCGCTCGCTCGTTCGCCATGCGGGCACGCTGTCCCGGGCCGTCGGCGACTCGTGCCGGGACGACACAGCTCCGCACCGCGAGGACAGAACACACGAACAGGGGATCGGGTGTTCGCTGGAACGCGTGATCGTATGGCCGATCGTTGCTCAACTCGCCTGCGGCACCTGATGATTACAGGGCGCAAACAACGGGCTGCAGACCGCGACTGCGCTGTCCCAGAGATGCACCATGTACGAGGGGAAACACCTGATGAACGTCCTGACCAACCTGCTTGCCGGACTCGTCCACTTCGTGGGTTGGCTCGTCTGACCTCTGCTCCGCCCCGGCGCCGTCGCTCCCCGTCCCACGGGAGCGGCGGCGCCGTCGCGTGTGCCGTCTCAGCCTCAGCTCCCCGGCCCGGTGAACTCGGGCAGGCAGCGAACTCGGGTATCACGGTGACCGCCTCCGCGAGCGCGCCGAGGGTGCGGCGGACCCGAATGAGGGGGTGGTCGGGGAACTCGGCGTCCCACCGCTCATGGTCGGCCGCGTGGAACGGCAGACCGCCCTGGACGTCAGGAGCGTAGGGGTGGAGCCGGAAGTACTGTGCCGGCCCTACCCTGGCCGACGCCACCGCTTCCCACATCCCTGTCATGCCATGTTCGGCCCGCCTGGGCCTTCACCACCGTGCTGCACCCGGCGCGCGGCAGGGTAGAGCTTCCTCAGCTTGTCACGGGGGCGGGTTGGGTGTCCCGGCGGACAAGCGCGGCGTAGCGGCCGTCCTGCTGGAGCAACTCCTCGTGGCTGCCGCGCTCGGTGGTCCGGCCGCCGTCGAGGACGACGATCTGGTCCGCGTCGCGAACGGTGGAGAGGCGATGAGCGATGGTGATCGTGGTGCGCCCTGCGGACAGTGCGTCGATCGCCTCCTGTACGGCGAATTCGGTACGGGTGTCGAGGGCGCTGGTCGCCTCGTCGAGGATCAGGACGGGCGGATCACGCAGGATGGTGCGGGCGATGGCCAGTCGCTGTTTCTCGCCGCCGGAGAAGCGGTAGCCGCGCTCGCCGACCAGGGTGTCGTAGCCGTCGGGCAGCGAGGCGATGTGATCGTGGATCTGTGCCGCGCGGGCAGCCGCCTCGATCTCGGCATCCGTCGCGTCCGGCTTGGCGAAGCGCAGGTTCTCGGCGACGGAGGCGTGGAAGAGGTACGTCTCCTGGGAGACCACACCGACGGCGCGGGCGAGCGTGTCGAAGTCCAGTTCGCGTACGTCGACACCGTCGAGCGTGACCCGGCCGCCGGTGACGTCGTACAGCCGTGGCACCAGGTAGCTGAGCGTGGACTTGCCGGAACCGGTGGGTCCGACAACGGCGAGGCTGCCGCCGGCCGGCACGGTGACATCGACGCCGCTGAGGGTCGGGCCGCTCTTCTCGTCGTAACTGAAGTCCACGTCCTCGAAGCGGATCTCGCCGCGGATCTTCTCCAGTTGGACGGGTTCCTCGGGCTCGGTGATGTCCACCCTGAGGTCGAGATACTCGAAGATCCGCTGGAAAAGTGCGAGGGACGTCTGTATCTGCACCCCGGTAGAGAGCAGGCTCACGGCGGGCCGGAAGAGGCCCTGCTGGAGCGAGACGAAGGCGACGAGCGTGCCGATGGAGACAGCGGGTCCGCCGAACTGCAGGGCGATTCCTGCGGCCCAGTAGATGACGGCGGGCATGGCGGCCATGACGATGCCGATCGTCGACATTCGCCACCGGCCGGCCATGCTGGAGCGCACTTCGAGGTCGACCAGGCGCTCGGACTCGTCGGCGAAGCCCTGGGTGAGGGAGTCCGCCCGGCCCATCGTCCGGCCGAGCAGGATGCCGCTCACGGAGAGGGACTCGGTGACCGTGGCCGCCATGGCGGCCATCTGCTTCTGGCGCTGGGTGGTGATCTTCTTGCGCTCGCGGCCGACCCGGCGGCTGATCCAGACGAAGACCGGCAGCAGGAGGAGCGAGACGAGAGTGAGCCGCCAGTCGAGCGCCAGCATGGCAACGACCGTGGCGATGACCGCCGTCAGGTTGGAGACCAGCGAGGTGGCGGTGGACGTGACCGTGGCCTGCATGCCGCCGATGTCATTGGCGATACGGGACTGCACCTCGCCGGTGCGGGTCTTCGTGAAGAAGGCGAGCGGCATCCTCTGCAGCTGGGCGTAGACGGACGTGCGCAGGTCATGCATGACGCGCTGGCCGACGGTGGTGGAGATCAGGGTCTGCAGGACGCCGAAGACGCTGTTCATCACGGCGGTGAGAATCATGCCGAGTGCGAGCAGCGAGAGCAGTCCCGTCCGCCCCTGGGGAATGGCCGTGTCGAGGATCTCGCGGAGCAGGAACGGCGAGGCGACCGACACCAGCGACGAGGCGCCGACGAGCAGTCCGACCAGCGCGAGTCGGCCGCGGTACGGGTGGAAGAGGCGGAGGATGCGACGCAGCTCGGCGGGTGGCCGCACGCCGTCCCTGGGTGGGGGTGTCCACGTGGGTTCGTCGGGTTTCATGGGCTCCTTCGACAAGCGTGACGGAGGGAGACGGCCGCAGGCGGCAGTCCGACCTTTGCGAGCATAGCTCATTGTTACCTATACTCACAATGAACGTCCTCCTGATACTGTTCCCTCCATGGACTCCCCCGACTCCGACGGCCTGCTGGCCGAGCAGCTGCTGCGGCTCACCCGCCGGCTCCAGCGCATCCAGAGCCGCCAGCTGGAGCCGATCGGCATCACGCCGGCCCAGTTCCGGCTGCTCCGCACGGTCGCCCACTACGACGGGCCGCCCCGAATGGCGGATCTCGCGCAGCGCCTGGATGTCGTGCCGCGCGCCGTGACCAGCCTGGTCGACGCATTGGAGGCGAGCGGCCGGGTGCGCCGCACCCCGGACCGGGACAGCCGCCGGGTGGTCCGGATCGAGATCACCGACGAGGGCCGCGCCACACTGCGCTCGCTGCGCGACGCGCGGAGGGCGGCCGCGGAGGAGATCCTGGCTCCCTTGACAGCCGATCAGCGTGAGGTGCTGGGCGGGCTACTGTCCGCTCTGGTCGCGGGAATGCCGGAGCGTAGCTGCTGAGGCTCCGCCTTCGGATGGTGCCGGGTGCCGGGGCGGCTCGGCACAGCCCCGTGCCGGGCCGGTTCGCCGGGCGGCCTCGAGGCTTAGCACCGATCATGAGCGGTGCGAATCCTCGCGGTAGAAAGGTGGGAGTACCGCACCGATCCACCGAGGAGGCCATCGCGATGCCGCTGCTGGAGCCGAAACCGGAAGTCCTCCGCCCGGGTGCGGCACGCACCCCGTCCCCGGACCGGGTCCCCGACGTGCGGGCCACGGGCACGCCCGAGCCGCTGCGCGGCGAACTGACCGCGCTGCTCGGACCGGAGAAGGTCTTGTGGACCGTCTCCGACCTGGTGAAATACGCCTCCGACGCCAGCCCCTACCGGTTCGTCCCACAGGTCGTCGTCGTCCCGGAGGACATCGACGACATCTCAGCGATCCTGTCGTACGCGCACGGCAAGGGCCGCGAAGTCGTCTTCCGGGCCGCGGGCACCAGCCTGAACGGCCAGGCGCAGGGCGAGGACATTCTCGTCGACGTCCGCCACCACTGGGCGGGCATCGAGGTGCTGGACGACGGTGCGCGGGCCCGGATCCGCCCCGGGACCACAGTCATGCGCGCCAATGCCACCCTCGCCCGGTACGGCAGGCTGCTGGGCCCCGACCCGGCCAGCGCCATCGCGTGCACGATCGGCGGGGTCGTCGCCAACAACGCCTCCGGAATGACCGCGGGCACCACCCGCAATTCGTACCGCACCGTCGCCTCGCTCACCTTCGTGCTGCCGAGCGGCACGGTCGTCGACACGGCCGATCCGGCGGCGGACGAACTGCTCGCCCACGCCGAACCACAGCTGTGCGAGGGGCTGCTGGCCCTGAAGGCGGAGATCGAGGCGGACGCGCAACTGACCGCCCGGATCCGCGCCAAGTACGAGATCAAGAACACCAACGGCTACCGGCTCGACGCGTTCCTGGACGGCTCGACCCCCGTACAGATCCTGCGCGGGCTGATGGTCGGCTCGGAGGGCACCTTCGGTTTCATCTCCGAGGTCGTCTTCGACACGCTGCCGCTGGACCGAAAGGTCTCCAGCGCGCTGCTCTTCTTCCCCTCGCTGACTGCCGCCGCCGCTGCCGTGTCCCGCTTCAACGAGGCGGGGGCGATCGCCGTCGAGCTGATGGACGGCAACACGCTGCGGGCGTCGGTGAGCGTCCGGGGCGTGCCCGCGGACTGGGCCGAGCTGCCGAAGGAGACGGCGGCGCTGCTGGTGGAGTTCCGGGCTCCGGACGAGCCGGGGCAGGAGGCGTACGAGCGGGCGGCGGCCGCGGTCGTCGAGGGGCTGGACCTTGTCGCGCCGGTCGCCTCGGTGACCAATGAGTTCACCCGCGAGGCCAAGGTCATCTCGGGTTACTGGAAGGCCCGGAAGGCGTTCGTCACCGCGGTCGGCGGCTCCCGCCCGTCCGGTACGACTCTGATCACGGAGGACTTCGCGGTCCCGCCGTCGCTGCTCGCCGACGCCTGCGAATCCCTCCTCCGGCTCCAGGCGGAGCACGGTTTCGACGCCGCCGTCGCGGGCCATGCCGCGCACGGCAATCTGCACTTCCTGCTCGCGTTCGATGCGGCGAAGCCGTCCGATGTCGACCGGTACGCCGCGTTCATGGACGACTTCTGCCGGCTGACCGTGGAACGCTTCGACGGCTCGCTCAAGGCGGAGCATGCCACCGGTCGCAATATCGCGCCCTTCCTGGAACTGGAGTGGGGCCCGAAGGCGACCGAGCTGATGTGGCGTACGAAGCAGGTCATCGACCCCGACGGGGTGCTCGCGCCGCGGATCGTCCTCGACCGTGACCCGAAGGCCCATCTGCGCGGGCTGAAGACCATTCCCAAGGTCGAGCTGATCGCCGACCCGTGCATCGAGTGCGGGTTCTGCGAACCCACCTGTCCCAGTCACGACCTCACCACCAGCCCGCGTCAACGGATCGTGCTGCGACGGGAGATGATGCGCCAGCCCGGCGGTTCGCCGGTGGAGACCGGGCTCCTCGACGCGTACGGGTACGACGCCGTCGACACCTGCGCCGGTGACTCCACCTGCAAACTCGCCTGCCCGGTCGGCATCGACACCGGCGCCATGATGAAGGACTTCCGCCACCAGCGGCACTCGCCGCGCGAGGAACGGATCGCAGCACTCACCGCGAGGAACTTCAAGGCGGTGGAGGCCTCGGCGCGGCTCGCGGTCGCCGCCGCCGACAAGATCGGCGACCGGCTGCTGGAAACCGTCACCGGGCTCGCCCGCAAGGCCGTACGTCCCGATCTGGTGCCCGAGTGGCTGCCCGAGATCCCCGGCGCGGCGCCCCGCAAGCTGCCCCGCACCTCGCGGGTCGGGGCGAGCGCCGTCTACTACCCGGCATGCGTGAACCGTATCTTCGGCGGTCCGGAAGGCCACCGTGGCCCGTCGCTGCCGCAGGCCGTCGTCGCCGTCTCGGCCCGCGCCGGAAAGCCGGTATGGATCCCGGAGGACGTCGCGGGGACCTGCTGCTCGACGATTTGGCATTCCAAGGGCTACGACGAGGGCAACGCCGTGATGGCCAACCGCATCGTGGAGGCCGCCTGGGGCTGGACAGCGGGCGGAAAGCTGCCGCTGGTCGTCGACGCCTCGTCGTGCACGCTGGGCATCGCCCATGAGGTGGTGCCCTATCTCACCGAGGACAACCGGGAGTTGCACCGGGAGCTGACAGTCGTCGACTCCCTCGTCTGGGCGGCCGACGAGCTGCTGCCGGAACTGACGATCCTGCGGAAGACCGGCTCGGCGGTGCTGCACCCGACGTGCTCCATGCAGCATCTCGGCGACGTGGAGCAGTTGCGTACAGTCGCCGAGGCGTGTGCGGAGGAGGTTGTCGTACCGGACGACGCCGGGTGCTGCGCGTTCGCGGGCGACCGCGGGATGCTGCACAAGGAACTGTCCGCGTCGGCCACGGCGAAGGAAGCGGCCGAGGTCAACTCCCGTGAGTACGACGCCTATCTCTCCGCGAACCGGATGTGCGAGATCGGCATGGACCGGGCCACGGGGCGCGCGTACCACTCGGTCCTGATGGAACTGGAGCGGGCGACGCGCCCCTGACGCGCCTCTCGCACGACCGCGTACGCAACCGGCCACCGGGTCCCGCCACATCCGCCGGGCCCGGTGGTCGGCGTTCCTGGACGCCCGGGGAGTCGCGTACAAAAGTCCATGGTTTCGGTTTCGAGAGTCCAAGCCCTCCCCTTGCGTATCAGCAGTCTCAACTATCAAGGTCATGACCGAGGTTCACAGCAAAAGCCGCGCACGTCAGACCCCTCTCCTGGAGGATCGATGAACGACGCAGCACAGCAGAGCCACGGTACGGAGGACGGCGACGACGGCTCAATGAGCCGTCGTTCGGTCCTGTGGACGACCGCCGCCGGCGTGGCCGGTGCCGGGCTCGGACTCGGCGGTCTCGGCAGCACCGCATCCGCCGCCACCCCCCTCGGCTCCGATTCCGCCGCCGGTGCACAGGCCCAGACGGCCACGCCGAAGCGCCAGGGCGCCACCATGGTGGGAGTGCCGTTCGAAGGGCGTTCCACCGTCAGGGTCGGCCTGGTCGGCCTCGGCAACCGCGGCGGGAGCATGATCGACCTCTATCTCGCCGTCCCCGGAGTGCAGGTCGTCGCCGTGTGCGACCCGGTCAAGGAGAAGGCCCAGCAGGCCGCCGCGAAGGTGACCGCCGCCGGTCAGCCGGCGCCCGCCGTCTACACCAACGGCGAGGACGACTACGAGAATCTCTGCAAGCGCGGGGACATCGACTTCGTCTATGTGGCGACTCCCTGGGACTTCCACTTCGAGATGGCGAAGACCGCCATGCTCCACGGCAAGCATGTCGGGGTGGAGTGTCCGATCGCTCTCCAGCTCGATCAGCTCTGGGAGCTGGTCGATCTCTCCGAGCGCACCAGACGGCACTGCATGCAGTTGGAGAACTGCTGTTACGGTCGGAACGAGATGCGGGTGCTCCGCATGGCGCACGCCGGTCTCTTCGGCGATCTGCTGCACGGCGCGGGCGCGTACAACCACGATCTGCGCGGCTTGATGTTCGACCCGGACTACTACGAGGGTCCGTGGCGCCGGCTGTGGCACACCCGGCTGCGCGGCGACCTCTACCCCAACCACGGGTTCGGTCCGGTTGCCAACTACATGAACCTCAACCGCGGGGACCGTGCGGTGAGCATCACCAGCGTCGGTTCGCCGTCCCTGGGGCTCGCCGAGTACCGGAAGAAGCACATGCCGGCAGGCGACCCGAGCTGGAAGGAGACCTATATCGAGAGCGACCGCACGATCAGTCTCGTCCAGACCGCCAAGGGACGGGTCATCCGGCTGGAGCACGACGTGTCCACACCGCATCCGTACTCGCGGATCAACAGCCTCGGCGGCACGAAAGGACTCTTCGAGGACTATCCGGCCCGCATCTATATCGAGCCCGACCACACCAACGACACCTGGGGCGACTTCGGCAAGTACGCCGACTGGGACCACTGGCTGTGGAAGGAACACGCCAACCCGCCCGGCGGGCACGGCGGAATGGACTACATGCTGGTGTTCCGGCTGATGCAGTGCATGCGTCTGGGGCTCGTTCCCGACTTCGATGTGTACGACGCGGCGACCTGGACGTCTCCCGTACCGCTCAGCCACCTCTCCATCAAGGCGAAGGGCGCGCCGCAGCAGATCCCGGACTTCACCCGCGGCAAGTGGAAGAACGCCCGCCCCGGCATGGACTCGGAGAAGCCCGCGAAGGCCTGACGGCCGGCACGACGCTGCGGGGCCCGGCCGCAAAGGCCGGGCCCCGCAGTGCGACCTCCCGCGGCCCGTTCGGTGACCTTGGCGCGAAGTGCGCATTCCGTGGAAAAACCCTTTGCTTCGACCGGGGCCCCCGGGTGAACCTTGCACGGTTTGAGTCAGCCACCGAACAAAAACCGATCCTCAGAACCATGGGACGTCATGCACATTCGCGATCTTCCCTACTCGGATCCTGGCGATCCCGATGTCCGGTCAGGCCCACGCTTCCTGCTCTGGCTCGGCCGCAACCAGATCCGCGGACAGCTCAAGTCCATGGCCTGGGGCCTGCTGCACCAGTGCTCCGTCGCCGGGCTGCCGCTGGCCGTCGGCTTCGCCGTGCAGGCCGTCGTCGACCGTTCCGGCAGCCGGCTTGCGCTGGCCGGCGGGCTGATCGCCGTCCTCGGTGTGCTGATCGCAGTCGGCGACACCATGCTCCACCGGACCGCTGTCACCAACTGGATCACCGCAGCCGCCCGTGTCCAGCAGCTCCTGGCCCGCAAGACCGCGGCACTCGGGTCCGCACTGACCCGCCGGGTCGCCGCGGGCGAGGTCGTCGCGGTGTCCACCGGCGACGTCGAGAAGATCGGCTGGTTCGTCGAGGCACTCTCCCGCTTCGCCGCTGCCGCCGTCGCTCTCGTGCTGATCTGTGTCGGACTCGTCCTCTATCTGCCGTCGCTGGGGGCGCTGGTGGCACTCGCCGTGCCGCTCCTGGCGCTGGCCGTGCTGCCACTGCTCCCTCGCGCCACCCGGCGCGCGGACCTTCAGCGCGACAAGGCCGGAAAGGCCACCGAACTGGCGTCGGACACCGTGGCGGGGCTGCGGGTGCTGCGCGGGATCGGCGGCGAGGAGCTGTTCCTCGGCCGCTACCGGCGTGCCTCGCAGGAGGTCCGCAGGGCGGCCGTCCGCAGCGCGCAGATGTGGTCGCTGATCTCGGCGATCCAGGTGCTGCTGCCGGGCGTGCTGCTCATTTCGCTGGTCGTGTACGGGGCGACGCTGGCCCGCGACGGCCGGATCGAGGTCGGCCAACTGGTCACGGTGTACAGCGCGGCGACGCTGATGCTGTTCCCACTGAGGCACGTCGAGGAGATCGCGATGGCGTACTCCTTCTCACGGCCGTCCGCCAAGCGGGCCGTGCGGGTGCTGTCGCTGCACCGCACCGCCGAGCCGTCGACCGTCGACGTGGTGCCTTCCGGTGATCTGTACGACCCGGTCACCGGGCTGATGGCCCCCGCGGGCAGGTTCACCGCGGTGGTCTGCGGCGACCCGGACGAGGCAGGCCGACTGGCCGGACGGCTCGGCGGGCACGCCGAGCCGGCCGCGGAGCAGGACACGACGGACGACGCTCCCGAGGACACGCCGTCGCCGGAGAAGAGCCCGTCCGTCCTGCTCGGTGGCGTACCGCTGGACGAGCTGTCGCTGGCGGCCGCCAGGACCGCGGTACTGGTCCAGGACAAGGACCCGGTGCTGCTCTCCGGGACACTCCGGGAGCTCCTGGACGTGCCGCAGTCCGGCCGGGTGACCGCTGAGCAGGCGCTTGCCGCCGCCCAGTGCGATGACGTGCTCGACGCGCTGGCACAGGCCTCGGTGACCAGGGACGGCGATCCGATGACGACCCGGATCACCGAGCGCGGCCGGTCGCTCTCCGGCGGCCAGCGGCAGCGGCTCGCCCTGGCCCGCTCCCTGGTCACCGATCCGGAAGCGCTGGTTCTCGACGAGCCGACGTCCGCCGTCGACTCGCACACCGAGGCCCGGGTCGCCGCCGGTATCAAGGCGCTGCGCCAGGGTCGTACGACCGTCGCGTTCGCCTCGTCGCCGCTGCTGCTGGACCTCGCGGACCAGGTGGTGCTGGTGCGCCGGGGCACCGTGACAGCGGTCGGTACGCACCGCGAACTGCTGCGCACCGAACCGCGCTACCGGGCGGTCGTCACCCGGGAGACCGACGACGAGATGGCGGCACAGACTGCACCGGACGAGATCGACGGGATCAGCGGAGTCAGCGGGATCAAGGCGATCGAACAGATCGAAGGAATCGAGGAGAGGGCATGATCGGCGTCGCACGACCGACGTACGACCCGGCCGCCCCGGAGTCGGCGACAACGCTGCCGGTCGGCACCCCCACCACCGTGCGCAGCTATGTACGGGACCTGATGCGGCGCCACCGCAAGCCGTTCGCCGTACTCATCTCGGTCAACGCCGTCGCGGTGATCGCCTCGATCGTCGGGCCGTATCTGCTGGGCGGACTGGTCGAGGACCTGTCGAACGGGGTCGTCGACCTCCATCTGGAGCGCACCGCCGCGGTGTTCGGGCTGGCACTGCTCGTGCAAACCGTGTTCACCCGGATGATGCGGCTGCGCAGCGCGATGCTCGGCGAGGAGATGCTGGCCGATCTGCGCGAGGACTTCCTCGTGCGGTCGGTCGCGCTGCCGCCGGGCGTGCTGGAGCGGGCCGGGACCGGTGATCTGCTCTCCAGGATCACCACCGACATCGACCGGCTGGCCAACGCGATGCGGGAGGCCGTGCCGCAGCTGGCGATCGGTGTGGTGTGGGCGGGGCTGCTACTCGGTGCGCTCACCGTGACCGCTCCCCCGCTGGCACTCTCCGTCCTGATCGCGCTGCCGGTGCTGATCCTCGGCTGCCGCTGGTACTTCCGCCGGGCGCCATCCGCGTATCGCTCGGAGGCCGCCGGTTACGCGGCGGTCGCCGCGATGCTGGCGGAGACCGTGGACGCCGGACGGACGGTTGAGGCGCACCGTCTCGGCGCGCGCCGGGTGGCGCTGTCGGACCGGCGGATCAAGGAATGGACGGCCTGGGAGCGGTACACGCTGTTCCTGCGTTCGGTGCTCTTCCCGGTCATCAACGTCACGTACGTGACGATTCTCGGCGCGGTGCTGATGCTCGGCGGCTGGTTCGTCATCGAGGGATGGCTCACCGTCGGACAGCTGACGACGGGTGCGCTGCTGGCACAGATGATGGTCGACCCGATCGGTCTGATCCTGCGCTGGTACGACGAGTTGCAGGTGGCGCAGGTGTCGCTGGCCCGGCTGGTCGGCGTGCGGGAGATCGAGCCGGACGCGGGCGACACGGAAGTCGCCCCGGACGGCCGGGACGTCCGGGCGGACGGTGTGCGTTTCGGCTACCGCTCCGGGGTCGACGTGCTGCACAAGGTGTCCCTCGACGTCGCCCCGGGCACGCGCCTCGCGCTGGTCGGCCCGTCCGGTGCGGGAAAGTCCACGCTCGGCCGGCTGCTGGCCGGGATCTACGCCCCGCGCAGCGGTGAAGTCACCCTGGGGGGTGCGCAGTTGTCGCAGATGACGGCGGAGCAGGTGCGCACGCATGTGGCGCTGGTCAACCAGGAGCACCATGTGTTCGTCGGTTCGCTCCGCGACAATCTGCTGCTGGCCCGTGACGGCGCGCAGGACGCGGAGCTGTGGGCGTCGCTCGCCGCGGTCGACGCGGACGGCTGGGCGAAGGCGCTGAGCGACGGTCTCGACACCGAGGTCGGTTCGGGCGGTCTGGCCCTGACCCCGGCGCAAGCGCAGCAGATCGCCCTGGCCCGGCTGGTGCTGGCCGATCCGCACACGCTGGTGCTGGACGAGGCGACCTCGCTGCTGGACCCGCGGGCGGCCCGGCATCTGGAGCGCTCGCTGGCGCGGGTGCTCGACGGCCGTACCGTCGTGGCGATCGCGCACCGGCTGCACACCGCGCATGACGCGGATGTGATCGCGGTGGTCGAGAGCGGCAGGATCAGCGAACTGGGCAGCCACGACGAGCTGGTTGCGGCGGACGGCGCGTATGCGGCTCTGTGGCGGTCCTGGCACGGCTGAGAGCCTGTCGGGCGACCTCTGATCGGGCGGACGCTCGAAGGTCACCCGACAGGCCCTGAGCGGAGAAGGCGGAGGTAGTGCGCGGACCGTCACCGGTTCGCGCGCAGCCACGCGTCCAGAGCGGCGAAGCCCGCGTCGGTTACCCCCTGGGCGGGGTCGACGCGATGGAGGAGGGCCGGCCCGGGAGATCGTTCTCGCGCACCGTCTGGCGCCGCGCGAATCGGCCTGATCCCCCGGCGGCCGGGTGGGGGCTCAGATGAAGTTGAGGGCGGCCGCCCCGCCCACTCCCCCGAGCACCATGAACGCGGGCATCAGCACCTTCAGCTCCACCCAGCTGCCGGCGCGGAACCGCATGCCCTTCGGCGGCCCGATCGGGTACCAGCGCTTGCGGCCCAGCGGGATCGGCCACAGGATCGGGCAGCCGGAGACGGTCAGCGCGTCGCCGATGTCATGGACGAGGGCGCCGAGGACGATCGGCAGCCCGAGCCAGAGGTACTCCTGGCCGGGGGCGCTGAAGAGCCAGTCCGAGCCGTTGCCCGGCTTGTCGAGGACGTCGGCCAGTATCCAGGCGCTGGTCGCGCCGAGCAGCCACACCAGGACGTCGCTGGACATCCGGGCAGCCCGCCACAGCAGTCCTTCGACGGCGAGCACGAGGTGGACGAAGAGGATGGCGAGGACCGCCCACCGGCCGCCGGTGATCGCTGCGGCGGAGGCCCCGGCGCCGATCAGCACCGCCCAGAGCCAGGTGTGCGTCAGAGTCCGGTGACCGCCGTTGCGGCGCGGGTCGCCAGAGCCCCTGGTCGCCTTGTAGACGGCGTGCGAAAGCTTGTCGACGATCTCGCAGAGTCCGCGGGAGACCGGTCCGAAGGCGCGCGAGATGGTCGCGGACTTGTGGTCGAGGTCCGGGGCGAGCGCGGCGCCCGCGGTGATCAGTGCGCCGACGACCAGGACGGGCCACGGCATCGTATGGCCCGCGGCTGCCGCCGCCGCGCCCACCCCGAGCCAGGCCGCCGCCCCGGACAGCGAGTGTGCCGGTCCCATCATGGTTCTTCCGCCCCCAAAATTTGTCCGGCCGCCATCGCCGGTGCGATGCGGCCGAGTTGAGTGGGCAGCGTACCGTCCGTGATCTTTGTACGGTCGTCCGGTTCCCTCATCCGGGCGGAAGGCAGGCAAGATGGGGGCGTGACCCTTATCGATCAGCTGCCCCCGACTGCCGACCCGGACGCCCTCTTCGAGGCCTTCTCGTCATGGACCGAGACCCAGGGCATCACCCTCTACCCTGCTCAGGAGGAGGCGCTGATCGAGGTGGTCTCCGGGGCGAACGTGATCCTTTCCACCCCCACAGGCTCCGGAAAGAGCCTGGTCGCGGCGGGTGCACATTTCACGGCTCTGGCCCAGGACAAGGTCACCTTCTACACCGCCCCGATCAAGGCGCTGGTCTCGGAGAAGTTCTTCGACCTGTGCAAGCTGTTCGGTACGGAGAACGTCGGCATGCTCACCGGCGACGCCTCCGTCAACGCGGACGCCCCGGTGATCTGCTGCACCGCCGAGGTGCTGGCCTCCATCGCGCTGCGCGACGGGAAGTACGCCGACATCGGCCAGGTCGTGATGGACGAGTTCCACTTCTATGCGGAATCGGACCGTGGCTGGGCCTGGCAGATCCCGCTGCTGGAGCTGCCGCAGGCCCAGTTCATCCTGATGTCGGCCACGCTCGGTGACGTCAGGATGTTCGAGCAGGACCTGACCCGGCGCACCGGCCGCCCCACGTCCGTGATCCGCTCAGCGACCCGGCCGGTACCGCTGAGCTACGAGTACCGCCTCACCCCGATCACCGAGACGCTCACCGAGCTGCTGGACACCCGGCAGTCGCCCGTCTACATCGTGCACTTCACGCAGGCCGCGGCCGTCGAGCGGGCGCAGTCGCTGATGAGCATCAACATGTGCACCAAGGAGGAGAAGGAGAAGATCGCCGATCTGATCGGCAACTTCCGCTTCACCACGAAGTTCGGCCAGAACCTCTCCCGCTATGTGCGGCACGGCATCGGCGTGCATCACGCGGGCATGCTCCCGAAGTACCGGCGGCTGGTGGAGAAGCTCGCCCAGGCGGGACTGCTGAAGGTGATCTGCGGTACGGACACGCTCGGCGTCGGCGTCAACGTCCCCATCCGTACGGTGCTGTTCACGGCGCTCACCAAGTACGACGGCACCCGGGTCCGCACGCTGCGCGCCCGTGAGTTCCACCAGATCGCCGGCCGTGCGGGCCGGGCCGGCTTCGACACGGCGGGCTTCGTCGTCGCGCAGGCGCCCGAGCATGTCATCGAGAACGAGAAGGCCGTCAAGAAGGCGGGCGACGACCCGAAGAAGAAGCGCAAGGTGGTCCGCAAGAAGGCCCCCGAGGGCTTCGTCGCCTGGTCGGAGACCACGTTCGACAAGCTGATCCAGTCCGACCCGGAGCCGCTGACCTCCCGCTTCCGGGTCACACACACGATGCTGCTGTCCGTGATCGCACGCCCTGGCAACGCCTTCGAGGCGATGCGGCAGCTGCTGGAGGACAACCACGAGCCGCGCCGCGCGCAGCTGCGCCACATCCGCCGGGCCATCGCGATCTACCGCTCCCTGCTGGACGGCGGCGTCGTGGAACAGCTCGACAAGCCGGACGCCGAGGGGCGCATCGTGCGGCTCACCGTCGATCTCCAGCAGGACTTCGCGCTCAGCCAGCCGCTGTCCACCTTCGCGCTGGCCGCGTTCGACCTGCTCGACACCGAATCGCCGTCGTACGCCCTGGACATGGTCTCCGTCGTCGAGTCGACGCTCGACGACCCGCGGCAGATCCTCGCCGCCCAGCAGAACAAGGCGCGCGGCGAAGCGGTCGGCCAGATGAAGGCGGACGGTGTCGAGTACGAGGAGCGGATGGAGCGGCTCCAGGACGTCACGTACCCGAAGCCGCTGAGCGAGCTGCTGTGGCACGCGTACGACGTGTACCGCAAGAGCCACCCGTGGGTGGGCGACCACCCCGTCTCGCCGAAGTCCGTGATCCGGGACATGTATGAACGGGCCATGACCTTCACGGAGTTCACCTCCAACTACGAGCTGGCCCGCACCGAGGGCATCGTGCTGCGCTACCTGGCGAGCGCGTACAAGGCTCTTGAGCACACCATCCCGGACGACCTGAAGTCCGAGGACCTGGAGGATCTGATCGCCTGGCTCGGCGAGATGGTCCGGCAGGTGGACTCCAGTCTCCTCGACGAGTGGGAGCAGCTCGCCAACCCGGAGGTGGACACGGCCGAGCAGGCGCAGGAGCGGGCCGACGAGGTCAAGCCGGTCACCGCCAACGCCCGCGCCTTCCGGGTGCTGGTCCGCAACGCGATGTTCCGCCGGGTGGAGCTGGCCGCGCTGGACAAGGTCGCAGAGCTCGGCGAGCTGGACGGCGAGGCGGGCTGGGACGAGGACGCGTGGGGCGAGGCGATGGACGCGTACTGGGACGAGTACGAGGATCTGGGCACCGGCCCGGACGCCCGCGGTCCGAAGCTGCTGAAGATCGACGAGGACGCCGCACACGGTCTGTGGCGGGTGCGGCAGACGTTCGCCGACCCGAACGGCGACCACGACTGGGGCATCAGCGCGGAGGTCGATCTGGCGGCCTCCGACGAAGAGGGCCGGGCGGTCGTCCGGGTCACCTCGGTCGGCCAGCTGTCAGCATGACCGCCGTGACGACGGCACCGTTGCGAGAGTGGAGACGAACGGCATGACGAACCCCGCCGAGCGCCTGGTCGACCTGCTCGACCTGGAGCGGATCGAGGTCAACATCTTCCGGGGGCGCAGCCCCGAGGAGTCGCTGCAGCGGGTGTTCGGCGGCCAGGTCGCCGGGCAGGCGCTGGTGGCGGCCGGCCGGACCACCGACGGGGACCGGCCGGTCCATTCGCTGCACGCATACTTCCTGCGGCCGGGCCGCCCGGGCGTGCCGATCGTCTACGAGGTCGAGCGGGTGCGGGACGGGCGGTCGTTCACCACGCGCCGGGTCACCGCCGTGCAACAGGGCCGGACGATCTTCAATCTGACGGCGTCCTTCCACCGGCCGGAGGAGGCGGGCTTCGAGCACCAGTTGCCGCCCGCCCGGACCGTTCCGGACCCCGAGCGGCTGCCCACCGTCGCCGAAGAGGTGCGCGAGCATCTCGGGGTGCTGCCGGACGCGCTGGAGCGGATGGCCAGACGCCAGCCGTTCGACATCCGGTACGTGGACCGGCTGCGCTGGACGCAGGAGGAGATCAAGGACGCGGACCCGCGCAGCGCGGTCTGGATGCGTGCGGTCGGCCCGCTGGGCGACGATCCGCTCGTGCACACCTGCGCGCTGACGTATGCGAGTGACATGACGCTCCTCGACGCGGTCCGTATCCCGGTGGAACCCCTGTGGGGGCCGCGCGGTTTCGACATGGCGTCGCTGGACCACGCGATGTGGTTCCACCGTCCGTTCCGGGCCGACGAATGGTTCCTGTACGACCAGGAATCGCCGATCGCGACGGGCGGACGGGGACTGGCACGCGGCCGGATCTACGACCGGGGCGGCAATCTGCTGGTGTCCGTGGTGCAGGAGGGGTTGTTCCGCCGGCTGGGCGCGTAGCCCGGCTCACGTGCCGGGCAGGGGGTCCTGTTCGACCTCGTGACGACGGGTGCGGATGTCCGGCGCGGCAGGGTGCAGTTTGGCGTCGCAGGCAGGGCCGAGCCCGGTGCGCCGCGACTCCCTGCCGGTGAGCGGGCGACCGCACAGGCGGCAGCGGACCGGACGGCGGCCGGCCGCCCGGTCGGGCTCGGCCGGGGCCTCGATGTCGGACCCGGGGAACGGCTCATGATTCTCCACGGATCGATCTTCTCAAGTCCTCGGTCTGCCCTGCGACTTCCGAACGGAGCGCAAGGGAGGAGTTCGCGGATGAGCAGCGTGCTGACCATGGAGCCGGTCCCCCCGGACAGGAAGAGCGCGGCACCGGGCGGCGACGGTCCCCCCGGGCATGTCATCACGTACGCGGACGCGCTCGGCGGCCCGGAACGCCGCCTACGTGGAGCGCGAACTGCCCCCGGGCGGCATACCGGCGTACTGACGGCCCGTAAGAACGGGACGCGCTCCTTCGTCCTGTGTCGCCGAGCCGCCCACCGTCCCGCACCGACCGCCCACCGGTCCGCTGCCGTGAACGTGCCCTTCAGGGACCGTGACGTGCCCTTCACAGGCGGGCGCGGCCGGACGGATCTGGCTCCGGCGGGGTGCCGTCGCCGAACGGGCGGCCGCCGAGCTGTTCGCGGTGGTGCGGTGTCCCCCAACCGGAGAGATCGGGTCCCAGGGGCACGATGCCGGTGGGGTTGATCCCCGTGTGGACCCGGTAGTAGTGCTGCTTGATGTGGTCGAAGTCGACCGTGTCGCCGAATCCGGGGGTCTGGAACAGGTCCCTGGCGTAGGCCCACAGCACCGGGTACTCGGTCAGTTTCGAGCGGTTGCACTTGAAGTGTCCGTGGTAGACGGCGTCGAAGCGGACGAGCGTGGTGAACAGCCGGATGTCCGCCTCCGTGAGAGTGTCCCCGACCAGATAGCGCCGGTCCGCGAGGCGTTCGGAGACCAGGTCGAGCCGGCGGAACAGCGCGCGGTACGCGGCCTCGTACTCGTCCTGTCCACAGGCGAATCCGGCCCGGTAGACGCCGTTGTTGACATCGCGGTAGATACCGTCCATGACCTCGTCGATCTCGTCCCGCAGCCGTTCGGGGTAGAGATCGGGGGCCCCGGACCGGTGCAGCGCGGTCCACTCGCTCGCGAAGTCCAGGGTGATCTGCTGGAAGTCGTTGGTGACGAGCTTCCCGCTGGGTACGTCCACGATCGCGGGCACGCTGACGCCACCGGGGTAGCCGCGTTCACGCGCGTCGTACGCCTCGCTCAGGTACGCGATGCCGAGCACCGGGTCCTTGCCGCCCTCGTCCAGGGTGAAGCGCCAGCTGCGGTCGTCCTGGATCGGGTCGGCGACAGCAAGCGACAGGGCGTCTTCCAGGCCCAGGAGCCGCCGGGAGACGAGTGCCCGGCTCGCCCAGGGGCAGGCGCGGCTGACAACCAGCCGGTAGCGGCCCGCCTCGACCGGCCAGCCGTCTCTCCCGTCGGCCGTGATCCGGTCGGCGAAGTGGCTCCTGGACCGTTTGAACGTCGTGCGTCCGTACGCTGCGTTGCCGTGCGGCTCACTGCCGGTCGGGCTGCTCATGGTGTCCTCCCCTCCGGTCGGACGGACCGGGGCCGGACACGTCGTCCGTAGATCTTCTGCCCCGCCGGGAGGCCACCACATCGGCCAGTGCCACCACGAGTGCCCCCACGACGAAGGCGACGGAGACGAGGAGCCCGAGGTCGAACGCGGTGGTCCAGCCCCCGGAGGCCAACTGGGCGAAGAAGACCGAGCCGACTGCGGCGATCCCGATCGCGGAGCCGACGCGCTGGCCGGTCTGGAGCGTGCCCGCGGCGCTCCCGCCGCCGACCACCGGCACCTGGGACAGAGTCAGGGTCAGGTTCGGAGCGATGACAAGGCCGCTGCCCACACCCGCCAGGAGCAACGGGGCAGCCATCGCCCAGGCGACGCCGCGGCCCGGGACGACGTGCACAGTGAACACGGTGGCCCCGAGTCCGACGACCACCATGGACAGCCCCACAACGACCAGCGGTCGGCCGTAACGGTGGACCATCCGGCCGCCCGGTCCCGCGGCGGCCGCCGCCCCCAGAGCGAACGGTGTGATGGCCAGTCCGGCCTGGAGGGCGGTGCAGTGCAGGCCGGCCTGCAGATAGAGCGTGCTGATGAAGAAGATCGAGGTGAATCCGGCGAAGTACAGCAGGCTCAACAGACAGCCCAGCCAGTAGGAGTGCAGCCGGAACAGCGACAGGTCGAGGACCGGCACGGTGCCGCGTCTGCCGCACCCGGACTCCCAGCCGACGAAGACGGCGAGCAGAGCCACGGCCGCGGCCAGCAGCAGCCACTTCTCGTTGCCGGGCCACTGCTGTTCCTGGACGAGGGGCAGCAGCAGGGCCAGCACGCCCGCGCCGAGAAGGAGGACGCCGACGGGGTCCAGGTCGCGCGGCCGTACGCGGCCCGCCGACGGGGTGTCCGGCAGGAGGCGCCGGGCGAGCAGGAAGCAGACGACGCCGAGCGGCAGGTTGACGTAGAACACCCAGCGCCAGCCCTCGGCCGGTCCGGCCGCCTGGATCAGCAGCCCGCCGAGCAGAGGGCCGACGGCGGTCGAGACAGCGACCACCGTGCTGAACATGCCGAAGGCGCGGCCTCGCTCCCGGCCCGAGAACATCTGCTGGATCAACGCGGAGATCTGCGGCGAGATCAGAGCTCCACCGAGGCCCTGAATCACTCGGGCGACCACCAGCCAGAAACTGGTCTGGGCGACTCCACAGGCCGCCGACGCCAGCGTGAACACGGCCAGTCCCGCCAGGAACACCACACGGCGCCCCCGGGCGTCGCCGAGCCGTCCGGCGGGGATGAGAAGGAGTCCGAAGGCGAGGGAGTAGCCGGAGAGAATCCATTGCAGATCGGATTCCGGGCTCCGCAGGCCGTTCCGGATGGACGGCAGGGCGACATTGACGATGGACACGTCCAACAGCGTCATGAAGCCCGCGACCAGGCACACACCAAGTGCCTGCCAGCGGCGAGGGTCGGGCGCCGGGGCCGCCCAGCTCCCCGCTGCACCTTCCATGGACGTTGCGCTCTCCGGCATGATTCGCACCTTAGGCGGCGCATCCGGTTTCCTCATGTCCAACAGGGCCGACTGCCGTAAACGTCGCCGTCCCGCCCGGAGAAGGTGCCGGCCGGCCGGACGCGCCCGGATCAAGCCGTCTGACCCTCGGCCGCCTCTCGGTGCATGCCCGTGCACAGCGCCCAGAGGATGAAGACATTGACGGCGACCAGCGTCATGGCCCACAGGGGGTAGTACGGCACCCACAGGAAGTTGGCGATCGCGCCGAGGCCGGCGACGAAGACACCGAAGTAGCGCGCCCAGAGGGCTCCGGTCAGCACGGCGCAGCCGGCGAGGACGATGATGATGCCGAGAGTGAGGTGAACCCAGCCCCAGCCCGACAGGCTGAACTCGAACACGTAGTGACGTGTCGCGAGGAACAGGTCGTCCTTGGCGATGGCCGCAACTCCCTCGAGGATCGCCATCGCTCCTCCGAAAATCATCAGGGCTGCTGCCAGGACGGTGATATCGGATGTTGGCGCGTGCGTGGGGCTCGGCTTGGCGCGGCCCGCTGCGGGTCCGACGGTGTCACTGGCCATGTCGGCCTCCTTGGGTGGCTGTGCCGTTGGTCCGGCCGAGCAGCAGGCCGCACCGGGCGTGATCCCCCGTCCCAGCGTGACATGGCGCCTCTCCGTCGGCACTCCGGCCGACGGCACCCAGCTCCCGGGCGGTGACCGTGGAACGCCCGGCGGGCGGCCGGGACCTGCTGCTGGATCCGGACGGCCGGGCGGTGCCAATAAACCTGCGGGCGTAAGAATGGCCTCGGAAGCGACTTAAAAGGAGACCCTCATGACGCTGTACGACATTCCGCTCCACACGCTCACCGGCGAGCCGACCACCCTCGGCACCTACCGCGGCCAGGCGGTCCTGCTGGTGAACGTCGCCTCCAAGTGCGGGCTCACCCCGCAGTACGCGGGCCTGGAACGGCTGCAGAAGGAGTACGGGGACCGGGGCTTCACCGTGCTCGGTGTTCCGTGCAACCAGTTCGCGGGCCAGGAGCCGGGCAGCGCGGAGGAGATCCAGACGTTCTGCTCGACGACGTACGGAGTCAGCTTCCCGCTCCTGCAGAAGGTCGACGTCAACGGTGACGGGCGGCACCCGCTGTATGCGGAGCTGACGCGGCTCGCGGACGCGGACGGCGAGGCGGGTGACGTGCAGTGGAACTTCGAGAAGTTCCTGATCTCCCCGTCCGGCGAGCCCGTGGCCCGTATCCGCCCGCGCACGGAACCGGAGGCGCCGGAGCTCGTGGCGGCAATCGAGGCCCTGCTGCCCGCCTGACGGACGCGCACCGCCGGGCGGGCCGAACGCCGCAGCCGGCCCGCCCGGCCCAGCAGCCACCCCGCCCGCCGAATGTCCGGCCCGTCCGGCGATCGACGACAGAGGCGGGGCCGGAGGCACCGCGATCGAGCGCGGCGCCCCCACCCTGCGGCACCGCGCTAGCGAATCGGCATGCCCGACAGCGTGCGCGCAATCACCAGCCGCTGAATCTCGCTCGTACCCTCGAAGATCGTGTAGATGGCAGCGTCCCGGTGCATCCGCTCCACCGGGTATTCACGGGTGAAGCCGTTGCCGCCGAGGATCTGGATCGCCTGCGCGGTGACCTTCTTCGCCGTTTCGCTCGCGTACAGCTTGGACATGGAGCCCTCGGCCGACTCGAACGGCTTCCCGGTGGTCGCCATCCAGGACGCCCGCCAGACGAGCAGCCTGGCCGCGTCGATCTGTGTCCGCATGTCCGCGAGCTGGAACGCGACGCCCTGGTTGTCGATGATCGGGCGGCCGAACTGGGTCCGGGTCCTCGCGTAGTCCAGCGCCACCTCGTACGCGGCGCGCGCGGTACCGACCGCCATCGCGCCGACCGCCGGGCGGGATGCCTCGAACGTGGCCATCGCCGCGTTCTTCACGCGCTCGCCACCGGACTGGGCGCGCTCGCGGGCCCGCGCCAGGCGCTGGTCCAGCTTCTCCTTGCCACCGAGCAGGCAGTGGCCCGGGACACGGACGTCCTCCAGAACGACCTCCGCCGTGTGCGAGGCCCGGATGCCGTGCTTCTTGAACTTCTGGCCCTGCGAGAGCCCGGGGGTGTCCGGCGGCACGATGAAGGAGGCGTGGCCCTTGGAGCCCAGTTCCGAGTCGACCACGGCGACGACGACGTGGACATGTGCGATGCCGCCGTTAGTCGCCCAGGTCTTGGTGCCGTTCAGCACCCACTCGTCCTTGGCCTGGTCGTACACCGCGCGGGTCCGCATCGAGGCGACGTCGGAGCCGGCGTCCGGCTCCGAGGAGCAGAAGGCGGCGACCTTCACATCGTTCGCATCGCCGTACATCTGCGGGATCCAGGTGCCGATCTGCTCCTCGGTGCCGTTGGCGAGGACGCCGACGGCTGCCAGGCCGGTACCCACGATCGACAGGGCGATGCCCGCGTCGCCCCAGAAAAGTTCCTCCATGGCCATCGGGATGCCGAGCCCCGTCGGGTCGAAGAACTGCTGGGCATAGAAGTCGAGGGAGTAGATGCCGACCTTGGCCGCCTCCTGAATGACGGGCCAGGGCGTTTCCTCACGCTCGTCCCACTCCGAAGCAGCCGGACGGATCACATCCGCGGCGAAGCCGTGAAGCCAGTCACGGACCTGCTTCTGGTCGTCGTTGAGATCGAGCGTGAATTCGGCCATGTTCCCCTCCATGCACTACCGTAAAAATCGCCATTACTTGCGGTAACAGAAGTCTGTTACCGGCAAGTAGTCTCTGTCAATCAGTCGGACTCCGATCAGCAGCACCGGTGGTCAGGGTGTTACGTTGCGCAGGCGTAACGGACTTGCATGGCCAGTTGCACGGCCAGGGTGGGGAGAGGCGACATGGAGACCACAGGACAGGCCGAAAAACAGCGGACGGCGGCCGAGCAGCGCCGCCGGGAGCTGCTGGAGGCCGCCGACCGCGTGGTGCTCAGGGACGGGCCCAAGGCCTCGATGAACGCCATCGCGGCGGAGGCCGGGATCACCAAGCCCATCCTGTACCGGCACTTCGGCGACAAGGGCGGCCTCTACCGCGCGCTCGCCAAGCGCCACACCGACGCGCTGCTGAGCGCACTGCGGGCGGCACTCGACGCCCCCGCCGAGCGCCGCCAGAGGGTGGAGGCGACGCTCGACACCTATCTCGCGGCAATCGAGGCCCGTCCGCAGGTCTACCGCTTCCTGATGCACCCGTCCGACGACCCCGCCCCCTCCCCCGAGCAGGGCTTCGACGTCGGGCGCCACTCCGCCCCGCTGCTGCGCCGGCTCGGCGAAGAGCTCGCCCTGGTCATCGCCGAGCGGGTGGACCTCGGCCCGGACAGCGAGGAGATGGCCCGCATCTGGGGCCATGGAATCGTCGGCATGATGCATGCGGCGGGCGACTGGTGGCTGGGCGAACGCCCCTGCTCACGCGCCCAGTTGGTGCGCAGCCTGGCCGATCTGCTGTGGGGCAGGCTGGCCGCCGCGGGCGACCTGCCGGGCGGGCCCGGATTCTGACGCGGGAGAGCGTGGTCAGTCGGTACGTCCCCAGGGCGCCCGGCGGGCCGCGCGCAGTGCCCTCGCCCGGCGCAGCCCGGTCAGCCGGTCCGTGTAGACGGTGCCTTCGAGGTGGTCGCACTCGTGCTGGAGACAGCGCGCGAACCAGCCCGTGCCGTCGACCCTCACCGGTTCCCCGTCGACGGTCACGCCCTCCACCACCGCATGGTCGAAGCGTGGGGTCCCGGCTTCCAGGCCGGGAAGCGAGAGGCAGCCCTCCGGTCCGCGTACCGTGATGCCGTCCGCCTCGACCAGCTTCGGATTGACGAGGTGGCCGAGATGACGGACATCGTCGTCGTCGGGACAGTCGTAGACGAACACCCGCAACGGTATGCCGATCTGATTGGCGGCGAGACCGACCCCCTGCGCCGCGTACATCGTGGCAAACATGTCCTCGACGAGCCGGGCGAGCGACGGACCGAAGTCGGTGACGTCCTCGCAGGCGCCGTGAAGCACCGGGTCACCGAGCAGAGTCATGGCGCGGACGAGTCCGGAACTGCCGGGGATCGGGCGGTTTCGCATGGCCGTCATCGTACGTTCCACCCGGCCTCCACCGTCCTGGTGGTGCCGTGGTGCGGTCGCCGCGCCGGACATCGATAGGCTGGGCGCGGACCGATGCAAGGAGGATCTAGGACGATGGCAGGCAACACGGAGCCGTTGTCGCCGCGGGCCAAGCTGGCGGTGACGGCGGGCAAGGCCGCAGCGGCGGTGTCGCGCGCTGCGGGGCGCGGCAGCGGATCGGTGATCGGCGGCCGGGTGGCGCTCAAGCTCGACCCCGCCCTGCTGGGGCGGCTGGCGCAGCACCTGGACGTGATCCTCGTGTCGGCGACGAACGGCAAGACCACGACGACCCGGCTGATCGCGGAGGCACTGCGGGCGGCCGGCCCGGTCGTGTCGAACGCGCTCGGCGCCAACATGCCCGCGGGTATCACCTCGGCCCTGGCCGGTGGCTCGGACGCGAAGTACGGCGTGATCGAGGTCGACGAGAAGTACCTCGCAGGCGTCGCGCGGGACACCACACCCAAGGTGATCGCGCTGCTCAACCTCTCGCGCGACCAGCTGGACCGCGCCGCGGAGACCCGGATGCTGGCCGAGAAGTGGCGTGAGGGGCTGTCCGGCTCGAAGGCCGTGATCGTCGCCAACGCCGACGACCCGCTGATCGTCTGGGCGGCATCCTCCTCCCCCAACGTGGTGTGGGTCGCGGCCGGGCAGGCGTGGAAGGACGACGCCTGGTCCTGCCCGTCCTGCGGCGGTGTGATGCAGCGCCCCGGCGACGACTGGTTCTGCGGCGAGTGCGGTTTCCGCCGCCCCGCCCCGAGCTGGGTGCTGCACGGCGACTACGTCCTGGACCCGCACGGCTCGGCGTGGCCGATCCACCTGCAGCTCCCCGGCCGCGCGAACAAGGCGAACGCCACCAGCTCGGCCGCCGTCGCGGCCGTCTTCGGTGTGCCGCCGCAGGTCGCCCTGGAGCGCATGTATCAGGTGCAGGCCGTCGCCGGCCGCTACGACGTGGTCTCCTTCCTCGGCCGTGAGCTGCGGCTCCTGCTGGCGAAGAACCCGGCGGGCTGGCTCGAAACGTTCTCCCTGATCGACCCGCCGCCCACGCCGGTGATCCTCTCGGTCAACGCCCGGGGCGCGGACGGCACGGACACCTCCTGGCTGTGGGACGTCGACTACACCCAGCTCGCGGGCCACCCGATCTTCGTGCTCGGCGACCGCAAGCTGGACCTCGCGGTCCGCCTCGAAGTGGCCGGTCTCGACTTCCGGGTCTGCGAGAACCTCGACGAGGCCGTGCAGCAGGCCCCGCCCGGCCGTATCGAGGTCATCGCCAACTACACCGCCTTCCAGGATCTGCGCCGTCGTGTCGGCAACTGACCCCGGACCCGGCCACCTCCGGAGAGGACGAAGCATGAGCAACAACGGTCTGCGTCTGGTCTGGGTCTACCCCGACCTGCTGAGCACCTATGGCGACCAGGGCAACGCGCTGGTGGTGGAGCGCCGGGCCCGGCAGCGCGGTCTCGACGTGCAGCGCGTCGACGTGCGCAGCGACCAGCCGGTCCCGACGTCCGGCGACATCTATCTGATCGGCGGCGGTGAGGACCGGCCCCAGCGCCTCGCCGCGGAGCGGCTGCGCCGTGACGGCGGTCTCAGCCGGGCCGCGTCCAACGGCGCGATCATCTTCTCGGTCTGCGCCGGCTACCAGATCCTCGGCCACGAGTTCATCAACGACCTCGGTGAGCGCGAGCCCGGTCTCGGCCTGCTCGACGTGGTCTCCACCCGTGGCGAGGGTGCCCGGTGCGTCGGTGACGTACTGGCCGACATCGATCCGCAGCTGGGCCTGCCGCAGCTGACCGGTTTCGAGAACCACCAGGGCGTCACCCATCTCGGCCCGACGGCGCGGCCGTTCGCCCGGGTGCAGTTCGGCCGGGGCAACGGCACGGGTGACGGCACCGAGGGGGCGTACAACGACACGGTCTTCGGTACGTACATGCACGGGCCCGTGATGGCCCGTAACCCGATGATCGCGGACCTGCTCCTGAAGCTGGCCCTCGACGTCAACGCCCTGCCGCCGACGGACGACCGCTGGTACGAGGCGCTGCGCGCCGAGCGCATCGCGTCGGCGACCCAGCCCGCATGACGCGTAATTCGCTCAACTGAGCGGTGTCCACCAGGCGGACGTCTGATTCGGTCCCGCCACCCTGCGCCGGTAGGGTGGCGGGGATCCAACCGGACGACGTGGTCCGGTCGTCGGCCCACGTTGCAAAGGTTTCCCGGGCAATGCGTATTGGTGTGCTCACCTCCGGCGGCGACTGCCCCGGCCTCAATGCCGTCATCCGTTCCGTCGTGCACCGCGCGGTGGTCGACCACGGCGACGAGGTCATCGGCTTCCACGACGGGTGGAAGGGCCTCCTTGAGTGCGACTACCGCAAGCTCGACCTCGACGCGGTCGGCGGCATTCTCGCCCGCGGGGGTACGATCCTGGGCTCGTCCCGGGTCCAGCCCGCACACCTGCGGGGCGGCGTCGAGCAGGCCAAGGGCCATGTCGCCGATCTCGGTCTCGACGCGATCATCCCGATCGGCGGCGAGGGCACGCTGAAGGCTGCCCATCTGCTCTCCGAGGCGGGGCTGCCGATCGTCGGCGTGCCGAAGACCATCGACAACGACATCGCGTCGACCGATGTGACCTTCGGCTTCGACACCGCGGTCGGCGTGGCCACCGACGCCCTCGACCGGCTGAAGACCACCGCCGAGTCGCACCAGCGGGTACTGATCGTCGAGGTCATGGGCCGCCACACCGGCTGGATCGCACTCCACTCGGGCATGGCGGCCGGTGCGCACGCGATCGTCGTGCCGGAACGCCCCTTCGACATGGACGAGCTGACCGAGCTGGTCGGCAGGCGTTTTTCGGCGGGCAAGAAGTTCGCGATCGTCGTGGTCGCCGAGGGCGCCAAGCCGCGGGTGGGCTCCATGGAGTTCGAGCAGGGCACCAAGGACATCTACGGCCACGAGCGGTTCACCGGGATCGCCACGCGGCTCTCCGTCGAGCTGGAGCAGCGCCTGGGCAAGGAGGCCCGCCCGGTGATACTCGGTCATGTCCAGCGCGGCGGCACCCCGACCGCGTACGACCGGGTTCTGGCGACCCGCTTCGGCTGGCACGCGGTCGAGGCGGCGCACCGTGGCGAGTTCGGCATGATGACGGCGCTGCGCGGCACGGATATCACCATGGTGCCGCTGGCCCGGGCCGTGGAGAGCCTGAAGTCGGTCCCGGCCGAGCGGTACGCCGAGGCCGAGTGCGTGCTCTGAGCAACACCAGCACCTGAGAACTGCCCCCGGCCGCAGCTGCGGCCGGGGGCAGTTCTACTCTGGTCGGGACAACCGGCGCGAAACGGGGACGTCCCCAGCGGGAGTGAACAGATGGATCACAGCGGGCACGGCATGACCATGGATCTGCCGCCGTTCACGCTGGGACGTGGGCTCCAATTCTCCGCGGACCCCGTATTCCTGATCGGCTGCGTCCTCGCGCTCGGCCTGTACGGCTACGCGGTGCTGCGACTGCGCAGACGCGGGGACGGCTGGCCGGTCAACCGGATCATCTTCTTCACGGTCGGTGTGCTGAGCATCGCCCTGGTGATGTGCACGAAGCTCAACGACTACGGCATGGTCATGTTCAGCGTGCACATGGTGCAGCACATGGTGATCAGCATGCTGTCGCCGATCCTGCTGCTGCTGGGCGCCCCCGTGACTCTGGCGCTGCGCTCACTGCCGGTCGCGGGCCGTAACCGCACCGGCCCCCGCGAGCTGCTGCTCATGCTGCTGCACAGCCGGTACATGCGGATCATCACGCATCCGGTCTTCACCATCCCGATGTTCATCGCCAGCCTGTACGCGCTGTACTTCACCCCGCTCTTCGACTTCCTCATGGGCTCGAAGACCGGGCACCTCGCGATGATGGTGCACTTCCTCGCTGTCGGACTGGCCTTCTTCTGGCCGATCATGGGCGTCGACCCGGGACCTCACCGGCCCGGCTATGTGATGCGGATGCTGGAGCTGTTCGCGGGGATGCCGTTCCACGCCTTCTTCGGTATCGCGCTGATGATGGCGACCTCTCCGATGGTGGAGACGTACAAGCATCCGCCGGCCTCACTCGGCATCGACGCGCTCAGCGACCAGAACTGGGCGGGCGGCATCGCCTGGGCGTTCAGCGAGATCCCTTCGGTGCTGGTGCTGATCGCGTTGGTCTTCCAGTGGTACGGATCCGAGCAGCGGACCGCGAAGCGTGCGGACCGCGCCGCCGACCGCGACGGGGACCAGGAGCTGAAGGCGTACAACGCCTATCTCGCCTCGTTGCAAGCGCGCGGACAGTAGCGGTGGAGACACCTTCCGGGTGACGATGGGGTCCACGGCCGCGCGGCCGACGAGGAGGGTGCGCGCATGTCCGGATCCACGAAGACGATGGGGATGCTCACCGTCGGAGCCCTAGTGGCGGTCACCGCCTACACAGTGGCGCTGGGGAGCAATGGCTGGCTCTGGTTCGGCTGGGTGGTACTCGGGCTGATCACTGTGGGAATGGTCGCCACGCGCGACACCTGAGCGGGGCCCTTTGTCCGGTACGACGGGCGGGCCCGGGCGGGCGCAGGCCCGCCTGTCGGCCGAGGTTCAGCGCCCGGTCGGGACTTCGGCCGGCACGTCCACCCCGTTCACCCAACGCGTCGCCGCGTTCGCGCAGGCCGCCTCCTCGAAGCGAGGGTCGGGCGGAGCGAGGAGCCAATCCGGTGTTCTACTACGTGCTCAAATACGTCATTCTGGGGCCACTGCTGCGCTTGCTGTTCCGGCCCAGGATCGAGGGACTGGAGCACATCCCGGAGGACGGTGCGGCCATCGTCGCCGGCAACCATCTGTCGTTCTCCGACCATTTCCTGATGCCCGCGATCATCAAACGGCGCATCACCTTCCTCGCCAAGGCGGAGTATTTCACCGGCCCGGGTCTCAAGGGGAGGCTGACTGCCGCGTTCTTCCGCAGCGCCGGGCAGATTCCGGTGGACCGGTCCGGGAAGGACGCGGGGCAGGCCGCGATCCGTGAAGGGCTCGCGGTGCTGAGCAAGGACGAGCTGCTCGGGATCTACCCGGAGGGCACCCGTTCGCACGACGGCCGGCTCTACAAGGGCAAGGTCGGTGTCGCGGTCATGGCGCTCAAGGCGCGGGTGCCCGTCGTGCCGTGCGCGATGGTCGGAACGTTCGAGATCCAGCCTCCCGGCAGGGTCGTGCCGCGCATCAAGCAGGTCACCATCCGCTTCGGTGAGCCGCTGGACTTCTCCCGCTACGCGGGCATGGAGGATCAGAAGGCGGCGATCAGGGCGGTCACCGACGAGATCATGTACGCGATCCTCGGACTCTCCGGTCAGGAGTACGTCGACGAGTACGCGGCCAGGGTGAAGTCCGAACAGGCCGAGCAGGCGAAGAAGTTCCCGAAACGGCGACGCTGACGGCGAATCCGCGAGGGGCGAACTCCCGGGGTCCGACGGGCCGGCCACCGCCTAGCGTGCACCTCATGAGCAAGGGACACGCATGGGTTCTCGGGGCAACGGGACAGATCGGGCGGGTGGCCGTGCGGGCGCTCGCCGAGGACGGCTGGCAGGTGACGGCGGCCTCGCGCGCGGGCGGCCGGGACGAGCGTTGGGCCGATGAGGTACGGACAGTCGCCCTCGACCGCGACGAGGAGGGGGCACTCGCCGCGGCGCTGGGCGACGGGTGCGACGTACTGGTCGACATGGTGGCGTACGGCGATCAGCACGCCCGGCAGCTGACCGGGCTCGCCGACCTAATCGGTTCGGCCGTCGTCATCTCCAGCGGCGCGGTGTATCAGGACGACCGCGGCCGCAGTTTCGACACGCAGGGCGAGCCCGACGGTGCTCCGCAGTACCCGCTGCCGATCCCGGAGACACAGGCCACGGTGGCGCCCGGCGATGCCACGTACGGGACCCGGAAGGTCCGGCTGGAGCGGGATCTGCTCGCGGCGGGTGACGTCCTGCCGGTGACGCTGCTGCGGGCCGGTGCGGTCCATGGCCCGTACTGCCGTTCCCCGCGCGAACTGTACTTCGTCAAACGTCTCCTGGACGGCCGCAGGCGCCGGGTCCTCTCGCACGGTGGTGCGAGCCGGTTCCATCCGGTCCATGTGTCCAACGTCGCCGAGCTGATCAGGCTGGCCGCCCTGCGGCCCGGATCGCGGGTGCTCAACGCGGGCGATCCGCAGGCGCCCACGGTCGCGGAGATCGCGTCGGCGATCGACGGGGTGCTCGGCCTGGAGACGGAGACGGTGCTCGTGGACGGACCGCCACCCGCGGGACACGTCGGCGAGACGCCGTGGACCATGGCCCATCCGATCGTCTACGACATGACGGCGGCCGAGAAGGAGATCGGTTACCGGCCGGTGACCGGCTATACGAAGTCGCTGCCGGAGACCGTGGAGTGGCTCGCCGCGCGGCTGGACGGACGGGACTGGCGGGACGCCTTCCCGGCGATGCTGCGAGCGTACGGCGAGGTCCTCTTCGACTACTCGGCGGAGGACGCCTGGCTGGAGCGGTACGACCGGGGGCTGTGAACGGTCCTCGTACGGGAGGACGGGCGGCCGGTGGTTCCTGTCCGGCCGCCCGTCCCCGTCACTCAGTCGCCTACGGCTTGGGCGTGGCGTGCGGGGTGCACGTCACGTCCTGCCCGTCGGTCTGCCCGGTGAGCAGGTAGGTGTCCACCCGCTCGTTGATGCAGGGGTTGAGCAGGCCCGTGACGCCGTGCGAACCGGCGTCCTTCTCGGTGATCAGACGCGAACCCTTGAACCGCTTGTGCAGCTCGACGGCGCCCTCGTACGGGGTGGCGGCGTCACGCGTGGACTGCACGATCAGCACCGGCGGCAGGCCCTTGCCGGTCTTGACCTCCAGCGGGGTCTGCTGCTTGGCCGACCAGGTCGCACAGGGCAGGTTCATCCAGGCGTTCGCCCAGGTCATGAACGGGTAGTCCTTGTGCAGCCGGGTGTTGTCGCGGTCCCACTTCTGCCAATTGGTGGGCCACTTGGCGTCCGCGCACTCGACGGCCGTGTACACGGCGTTGCCGTTCTCGGAGGAGGCGTTCCCCGCGAGGTCCGACATGTCGGGGCCCGCGGCGTCGACCAGCGCCTGGGTGTCGCCGGCCCGGTAGTTGCTCCAGGTCCGGGCGATGCGCACCCAGGTGGAGTCGTAGTACGGCGCGCTCTGGAAGTAACCGATGAGCTCGGCGGGTCCGACGACGCCACCGATCGGGTTCTTCTTGGCCGAGGCGCGCAGCTTCAGCCACTCCTGCTCGACCTGGGCAGGCGTGGTGCCGATGTGGAAGGCCGCGTCGTTCTGGGCGACCCATGCCTTCCAGTCGTCCCAGCGCTTCTGGAAGGCGATGTCCTGGTTGAGGTTGGCCTCGTACCAGATGTTGTCCTTCGCCGGATTGACCACGCTGTCGACGACCATGCGCCGGACGTGATCCGGGAACAGTGTGCCGTAGACCGCTCCGAGGTAGGTGCCGTAGGAGACGCCCAGGAAGTTGAGCTTCTCCTCACCGAGCGCGGCGCGGATGACATCCAGGTCGCGTGCGGTGTTCGGCGTGGTCATGTGCGGCAGCATGTCGCCGCTGCGCTCGGCGCAGCCGTCCGCGTACTCGGCGGCGAGCTTGCGCTGGGCGCGCTTGTCGGCCTCGCTGTCGGGTACCGGGTCAGCCTTCGGAGCCTTCACGAACTCCTGCGGGTCGATGCAGGAGATCGGCGCCGAGTGGCCGACACCGCGGGGGTCGAAGCCGACGAAGTCGTACGCCTTCGCGGTCTTCGTCCACAGCGGGTTCTTGTTGGTGATCCGGGTGGGGAAACGCAGCCCGGAACCACCGGGACCGCCCGGGTTGTAGAGCAGCGCCCCCTGCCGCTCCTCCTTCGTGCCGGTGCTGACGTGCCGGTCGACCGCAAGCTTGATCTGCTTGCCGTCGGGCTTGGCGTAGTCGAGCGGCACGGTCACCCAGCCACACTGAATAGGTGTGGCCAGAGCCCAGTCGGCCGGGCAGTCCTTCCAGTCGACGCCGGCCTGGGCCGCCCGTGCGGCGGCGATCTGGACGCCGCGCGCCTCCGAACCGCTGTGGTGGCGGCTGTCGGCCGTGGCAGTCGGTGCGACTATCGCGCCGGCCATGAGCGCGCCCGCGATCAGAGTGCCGACCGAGCCGAGCACTGCTGTGCGTCTCAAGTGGAACCTCCCCCATTGTCTGAAGCGCCGCAGGTAGCGGCGCAGTTCACATCGGGTTACTTCCGCGGATCCTGTCGCCTATGGGGTACTAGGGAACAGGCTGTGGACGCACTTCTTTACCGAATCGATAACCGGAGACCCATGTCCCGCTGAGCGGTGCTCACCCGCGTACGGCGTCCAGCAGCTCGCCCAGGGCGACGTCCAGGACAGTACGCAGCAGTCGAGCATCGGGGGCCACCGCGGTCACCAGCACCCCGGGGCCGGCGAGACGGGTGAGTACGGCGGTCGGCCCCAGCAGGCGCGTCTCGGGGCATTCATCCTCGAATGCCGGGTCCACAAAAAGGAGTTGACCGACCGCACGATGGCCGCCGAATACAGCCCCGCCGTCCCAGCCACCGGGCGCCCCGGGACCGCACGCCACCTCCTGATCGAGCAGCGGACGACCGGCGCGGTGGACGGTGAGGCGGGCACCGAGGGTGCCGGTGGACTCGCCGTGCCGGCCGAGGATCTGCTCCTCACGCAGCACCAGCCGTGCGGTGGCGGCGAGTTCCACCCGGGTGGTCATGTACAGCTCGCTGCCGGACGCGGAAATGAGCTGTTCCGGAAGCCAGTTGAGTGCGGCCCGCTCCCCCACGCTCAACGCGATGTCGTACGAGGCGGGTTGGGGCATCCGGCCCGGTCCGGGCAGCGCGACGGTGGCCGCGGCGGAGTCCACCGTGAGCCGGGCACCCTCCTCGACGCGCGCAGCGATGGAGAGCCGGTCGCCGCCCAGCGGTGCGCTCATCGCGCCGACGACCGTGACGCGGGCGTACGGGGCGGTGGTGGCCCTGGTCCGACGCAGGGCGAGCGGCCCGTCGCTCTCCAGCACGGGAAGGGCCGTGGCACCGCGGCCGTCGAGGACGGCGGTGATCCGGGCGGCCGCCTGGACGCTCATGCGGTCCAGGCGGCGAGCTGTGCGCGCACCCAGGCCGCCACGGGTCCGACCCCTTCGCCGGAGGTGAGAGAGGTGAAGGCCACGGGAAGTGCTCCGCGCTGCTGTGCGGCATCGTGGGCCATCCGGTCCAGGTCGGAGCCGACGTACGGGGCGAGGTCGGTCTTGTTGATCACGAGGAGGTCGGAGGTGGTGACGCCGGGGCCGCCCTTGCGCGGGATGTCGTCGCCGCCCGCCACGTCGATGACGAAGATCTGGGCGTCGACGAGGCCCTTGGAGAAGGTGGCGGTGAGATTGTCGCCGCCGGACTCGACGAGGATCAGATCGAGCGGCCCGACGCTGTCCTCCAGGTCCTCGACGGCTTCGAGGTTGGCGGAGATGTCGTCCCGGATGGCGGTGTGCGGGCAGGCGCCGGTCTCGACTGCCTGAACGCGCTCGGGCGGGAGTACGGCGTTGCGGAGCAGGAACTCGGCGTCCTCGCGGGTGTAGATGTCGTTGGTGACGACGGCGAGGGACAGCTGGTCACGCAGCGCGCGGCAGAGCGCGGCGACCGTCGCCGTCTTGCCGGAGCCGACCGGCCCGCCGAGCCCGATGCGCAGTGCACGGCGGGTGCCGTCCGGACGTGCTGCGTCGGCGCTCACCGCGGCCGGGCCGTCGTGGGAGTGGTCGAGATGCATGGGGTGCGGCTCCTGGTGGGGTGTGGTGCGTGTGGTTCTACGAGGCGAACAGGCGGACCGGCCAGGCGGCGTGGGCCTCCGCGGTGATGTCGAGCAGCGGCGCCGACGCGGCGGGCAGCGCGTCGATACCCCTCCGTGCGGCGGCGGCAGCCTGTTCGGCGACCCGGTCGAGTTCGGGTGCCAGGCGGGCGAGGACAGCGGTGGCCTCGAACGGGTTCAGGGAAAGCAGCCGGACCACCGCGGTGGCCGGACCGCTGACCGTCTCGTACGCAACGCAGTGCGCCGCGTCCTCGGGCCCGAGCCCTGCCGCACGTGCGGTGAGGCCGAGCACGACGGGCTGGTGGGCGCCGTGCGGGCGGGCCCGGGCGAGCGCGGCGAGTTCGGGGCTGGGCCAGGTCGCGCGGGCGGCCCGCATCAGCTGACGGCCGAGCTTGCGCGCTACAGCCCGCAAGGCGGGCGACGGGGTGCGGGCGTCGGCGGCCTCGTCGAGGGCCAGCGGGTCGAGGCCGTGGGCGGCCGCCGCGGCGAGTGCGGCGGCGGTGAGTCCGGTGGTGTGCAGGCGGCCCCGGCAGAAGGCGGCCAGATCCTCGGCGTTTCGGATGCGTCCTGCCTCGACGGCCGGTTCGGCGCCACCCGAGTGGGCGTGGCCACCGGCGGGGAACCGGCCGTCGGCGAGGACGAGCAGAGCTGCGCGGCTCATCAGATGCCCTGTCTCAGAAGAGGAAGTAGCGTTGGGCCATGGGGAGTTCGGTGGCGGGCGCGGGTTCGACCGCTTCGCCGTCGATGGTCACGGCGAAGCTGTCCGGGTCGACGTGGACGCGCGGCAGGGCGTCGTTCTCCCGCATGTCCGCCTTGGTCACGCCACGGGTACTGGTGATCGGTACGAACCTCTTGCCGAGTCCGAGGCGCTCGGGCAGTCCGTCCTCGATGGCCGCGCTCGCCACGAAGTTGAACGAGTTCGCGGCGGGCGCCCGGCCGAGTGCGCCGAACATGGGCCTGGGCAGGACCGGCTGCGGGGTGGGGATGGACGCGTTGGCGTCACCCATCTGCGCGTAGGCGATCTGTCCGCCCTTGATGACGGTCTGCGGTTTGACGCCGAAGAACGCCGGCTCCCACAGCACCAGGTCGGCGAGTTTACCGGTCTCGACGGAGCCGATCTCCTGGTCGAGGCCCTGGGCGACGGCCGGATTGATGGTGTATTTGGCGACATAGCGACGGACCCGGTGGTTGTCGGCCCGACCGTCGCCGGGCAGGAGGCCACGGCGCTTCTTCATCACATGGGCGGTCTGCCAGGTGCGCAGGACGACCTCGCCGACGCGGCCCATCGCCTGGGCGTCGGAGGAAATGATCGAGATCGCCCCGAGGTCGTGGAGGATGTCCTCGGCCGCGATGGTGGACGGCCGGATCCGCGATTCGGCGAACGCCAGGTCCTCCGGCACGGCGGGGTTGAGATGGTGGCAGACCATCAGCATGTCGAGGTGTTCCTCGATGGTGTTGGCGGTGTGCGGCCGGGTCGGATTGGTGGAGCTCGGCAGAACGTACGGCTCGGAGACCACGGTGATGATGTCCGGGGCATGCCCGCCGCCGGCACCTTCGGTGTGGTACGCGTGGATGGAGCGCCCGGCGATCGCGGCGAGGGTGTCGGCGACGAATCCGGCCTCATTGAGGGTGTCCGTGTGGATGGCGAGCTGCGCGCCGCTCTCCTCGCACACCTTCAGGCAGGCGTCGATGACGGCCGGGGTGGCCCCCCAGTCCTCATGAATCTTGAATCCGATTGCTCCGCCCCGCAGTTGGGCCCGCAGGGCGTCGCTGGACATCGTGTTGCCCTTGCCGAGCAACCCGATGTTGACGGGGTAGGCCTCAAGCGACTCGAACATCCGGGCCAGGTGCCAGGCGCCCGGGGTGACCGTGGTCGCCTTCGTGCCCTCAGCCGGTCCGGTGCCGCCACCGACGAGCGTGGTGACACCGGCCGAGAGCGCCTGGTCGACGATGGTCGGCGAGATGAAGTGGACATGCGCGTCAATGGCGCCGGCCGTCACGAACTTGCCGTTGCCCGCGATGATTTCGGTTTCGGGGCCGATGACGAGGTCGGGGTGGACACCGTCCATCGTGTCCGGGTTGCCGGCCTTGCCGATCCCGGTGATCCGGCCGTCGCGCATGCCGATGTCCGCCTTGACGATGCCCCAGTGGTCGATGATGACGGCGCCGGTGATGACGGTGTCGGGGGCCCCTTCGGCACGGGTGGTGCGCGCCTGGCCCATCGACTCGCGGATCACCTTGCCGCCGCCGAACACCGCCTCGTCGCCCGCGAGTCCGGGACCACCGGAGCGGTCCTCCTCGACCTCGACGAGCAGATCGGTGTCGGCGAGCCGGATACGGTCGCCGGTGGTGGGCCCGAACAGATCCGCGTACACGGCACGGTTGAGCTCAGGCATCGAGGGCACCTCCGGTTTCGCCGCGCAGGCCCGGGACGACGCGCCGTCCGGCGAGGGGCACGAGTTCGATGTCGACGGGGATGCCGGGCTCGAAGCGGACTGCGGTTCCGGCGGCGATGTTCAGCCGCAGGCCGTGCGCGGCCGAACGGTTGAAGTCCAGACCGGGGTTGGCCTCGGCGAAGTGGTAGTGCGAGCCCACCTGGACGGGCCGGTCCGCGACGTTGAGGACAGTGAGGCGGGTGACGGCTCGGCCCGCGTTGAGCGGCACGGACCCGTCCGCGTAAAGGATCTCTCCGGGGATCACGGCGACGCCCCGTCAGACGATCGGGTCATGGACGGTGACGAGCTTGGTGCCGTCCGGGAAGGTGGCCTCGACCTGGACGTCGTGAATCATCTCGGGAATCCCGTCCATGACGTCGTCGCGGGTGAGCACCTTCCGCCCGGACACCATCAGTTCCGAGACCGTACGGCCGTCACGGGCCCCCTCCAGCAGATGCGCAGTGATCAGCGCGACCGCCTCGGGGTGGTTGAGCCGCAGTCCACGCGCCCGGCGCTTCTCCGCCACATCGGCAGCCACATGAATGAGCAGGCGTTCCTGCTCATGCGGGGTCAGTTGCAACGTATCCACCTCACAGTCTTCCGCCAGTCCCGTTCTGGGCGCAGCGAGACACTAACCGCATTCAACAGACTGTTGAATGAAGAATCGCTGCCTCACGGCGAGGTATCGCAGGTTAGGACACACGTTTTTCCGGCGCGTTACTGCTCTTTTGCAGATCCATGGGACATCAGCCCGCGCAGACCGTCCTCCAGCACCTCGGGCGCGGCGTCCCGAACGTCGCCGGCTACACAATGAACGCCTGGGCCGTGGCGATCAGCGTGCGGGCCACATGACCGGACGGCACATCGGCGGCGCTGCACTGACGCTCGCCGCCTGGGTGGCCCTGGGGCTGACCGCCGTTCTCGCCGGAGGCCGGCGCCGGGCACCGGCGACGTCCTGGGTACCGAGCAAGCCGGAGCCGGCTCTGGTGGGCTGAGCCCCACCGTCACGGCGGCTGTGCACCCCCGCCGTAGCGGGGGTGCACGGCTTATGCGTGCAGGAGCGGTCAGTTGCCCGCGTCGCGCTGCCCCCGGTGTTCCGCCGCGATGCCGAAGCGTCGCCGTTCGCCCGGAGCGGACACCGTGGAGCCGATCGAGGAGACCGAGCTGATCACCTGCTCCTCCGCAACGGCCACGTCGCTCTCAAGTCGCTCCAGGTCAGCGGCCGAGACGAGCGCGACAAGCGGCTTTCCGTGCCGCGTCACCACAACCCGCTCGCCGCCGTAGACGACGCGATTGATCAGTTCGGCGAGTTCAGCTCGCGCTTGCGTCACCGGAATCTCGTAGGCCATAGTCCCCATCATAACCTTCTGTACGTCCTGTACATTTTTTACAGATGCTCGCGCAGGCCGCGTACAGACACCGGAGGAGAGGCCTCACCATGTTCCGCCCTGCCGCCCGTTACGTACTGCCCGAGTTCACCGAGCGCACGACCGACGGGACCCGCACCCTCGACCCGTACTCCAAACTGCTCGCCGAGCGCATCGTCTTCCTCGGCACCCCGGTCGACGACACCGCCGCCAACGACCTGATCGCGCAGTTCATGTATCTGGAGCACGCCGCACCCGATCGGCCGATCTCCCTCTACATCAACTCCCCCGGCGGCTCGTTCGGCGCCATGTCCGCCGTCTACGACACGATGGGGTACCTCACCTGCGAGGTGGAGACCTTCTGCCTCGGCCAGGCCGGCTCCAGCGCGGCGGTCCTGCTCGCCGCGGGCGCTCCCGGCCGGCGGCACGCCCTGCCCGGGTCCAGGGTCGTCGTCCAGCAGCCCGAGCTCCCGGAGCCGGTGCAGGGCCAGCCGTCCGACCTGGAGATCGAGGCGCGGGAACTGGTCCGCGTCCGCGAGCTGCTCACCGGCATGCTGGCCCGTCACACCGGCCGCAGCGCCGAGCGGATCGCCGCCGACTTCGAGCGCGACCTCATTCTCGACGCCGCCGGAGCCAAGGCGTACGGACTGGTGGACCACGTCCTGGAGAACCGCAAGACGTCGCTCCCGCCGAACAGCGCGAGGTGAGCCACCGATGCAGCCACCGTTCCTCCCACCGCTGCCCGCACTGACGTGCGCCGAGGCCGAGTTCATCGACTGCTATCTGGAAGTGCTCGACCAGTTGGGCCGGATCAACCCCGCCCGCGGCAGCGACACCTATGGTGCGCTGCGCGCGGCCCAGGCGCTCGCCTCGCGGGCGGGCGCCCTGCGGGACGCGCTCACATTGATGCACGAGCGGGGTGAAGCACAGATCCACGCCGCCACGTTGGCGCGGGCACTGCGCGTGTTGGACGGGGAACGGCGGGCCGGACGGGTCACCCTGCCCCCGGCCGCAATGAGTTGATCATCTCTCCGTCGGCGACACGCCCGGCATGGTGATCGATTTTTCTCGCTCGTCCGGCGCAAGGAATCCCCTGCGAGAGGGACGACTCGACTTGCGCCGCCGACGTGGACGGTGAGGGAAATATGCCGTTCCACCGCTGGTACGGGACCGGTCAAGAAAGCCTGACGAGTGCACAAATCGCCCCCAGCCACTCAAATAGACCATTGATGGCAAATATTGCATATCGCTGTTTTGCTCAGGAAATCCGGCAGCCGGTGAGTCAAGATCCGTGGGACGACAAGCCCCCGCCACCACGGCGAGGCGGTCCGGGCGGACGCCGAGTCCTGCCGCCGCCCGGATGACTGGTCGACAGAAGTGGATCGGCAGGAGTGGAGGACCCGAGCACAACGGGTCGACCGGGCAGCCGGTCGACCCTCGGGGTGAAGCCGCATCGCGCGGCCGGGCAACTTCGCCAGCCCGAACCCGACAGGTCATCCTTCACAGGCGGCTGACGAAGGGTTGCGCATGACTGCGCAGGTTCATGTCCCGTTTCTGATCACCCGGGCCGGCACGGCCACGGTTCTGACGCTCGCCGCCGTCGGCGGCTCCATGATCGTCCCCGGCGCCGTGACCGACGCCCAGGCCGCGACGCGGTCAACGAAGGCGCTCAAGATCGCCGCGTCGAAGAAGGGATCGCCGTACCGGTACGGGGCCACCGGCCCCCACCGTTTCGACTGTTCCGGGCTGACGCTGTACGCGTTCAAGAGGGTGGGCAAGAAGCTCCCACGCACGGCCCAGCAGCAGTACAACAAGACCCGCCACGTCTCGGCGTCGAAACGCAAGCGCGGCGATCTGGTCTTCTTCCACTCGGGGCGCAGCGTCTACCACGTGGGCATCTACGCCGGCAAAGGAAAGATCTGGCACTCCCCGAAGACCGGTTCCGTCGTGCGGCTGGAGAAGATCTGGACGAGGAGCGTCTGGTACGGACGAGTTCGCTGATCCCTCCGACTCTCCTCCGCCCCCATTCACCACGTGCTTCACGTGCACCAGGGGTCCGGTCACCAGCACCAGCCCCAGCGCGGTGAGTGCCGCGCCGCTGCCGCCCTCGATGGCGCGGGCGGTACGCGGCACGCGCAGTGACGTGCGGCGCCCGCTCGGGCAGTCAGGTCCGGGCGGGTACCGTCCACGGGAGCACGATCCAGACGGTCTTGCCCCCCTCGGTGGTGGGCGTGACCGTGAGCCGTCGGCCGCACTCGTTGGCCAGACGGCGGATGATCACCATGCCGCGTCCGTCGTCCTGCTGCACGGCAGCGGGCAGGCGCTGAGAGCCTGTCGGGTGACCTTCGATCGGAAAGCGGACGCGGTCTGGTGCGTGCGATTCCAAGGCGCTGGAAGGCCCTCGTAGCAGAGCTACTAGGGCGTTTCGGCAACGCGGGAAGCGTGCGTGCCAGGGCGTGGCCGCCCGATCAGAGGTCACCCGACAGGCTCTGAGGCCGGCGGGGGCGGCTGTCCGTCGCGAGGTACCGGATGTCCTCCCCGGCCGCGAGGTTGTGAGGCGTGCCCCACAACTCGAACCGCAGGTGGTCGGAGGGCGGGGCGAGTGAGATCAGGTCAGTGGCGCAGTCCGCAGGACGGTCGCCACCGCGGTCTCGATCTGCGCCTCCGTCAGATCGGCCCGTGCGGTGAGCCGCAGCCGCGAGATGCCGTCCGGGACCGACGGCGGTCGGAAGCAGCCCACCGCGATCCCGGCCGCGCGGCAGTCGGCCGCCCAGCGCACCGCCGCGTCCGGCGAAGGTGCCCGGACCGAGACGACTGCGGCGTCGGGGCGTACGGCCGTCAGCCCGTCCGCGGTCAGCCGTTCGTACAGTGCGGTGGCGACCGTACGGGCCCTGTCCGCGCGTGCCGGCTCCCGGCGCAGGAGGCGCAGGCTCGCGAGAGCCGCGCCCGTCGCGGCCGGTGCGAGCCCGGTGTCGAAGATGAAGGTGCGGGCCGCGTTGACCAGATGGTCGATCACCGGTGCCGGGCCAAGGACCGCTCCGCCCTGACTGCCCAGGGACTTGGAGAGGGTCACGGTGGTGACGATCCCGTCACCACCCGCGAGACCAGCGGCGGCGAGGGCGCCGCGCCCGCCCTCCCCGAGCACGCCCAGGCCATGCGCGTCGTCGACGAGCAGCGCGGCGCCCTCCGTGCAGCAGACGGCGGCCAGTTCCTGCAGCGGTGCGGCGTCTCCGTCGACGGAGAAAACCGAGTCGGTGACGGCCAGGGCGCGGCCGCCGTGCGCGCGCAGCTCCTTGGCGACGGCTTCGGGATCGGCGTGGGGTACGACGGCGGTGTCCGCCCGGGAGAGGCGGCAACCGTCCACGATGGAGGCGTGATTGCCTGCGTCGGAGACGATCAGGGAGCCACGACCGGTGAGGGCGGTGAGCGCGGCGAGATTGGCCGCGTAGCCGGAGGAGAGGACCAGGGCCGCTTCGAAACCGCAGAATTCGGCCAGTTCGCGTTCGAGGTCTGCGTGCAGCGCGGTGGAGCCGGTGACCAGCCGGGAGCCGGTGGCGCCCGCACCCCACCGGTGCGCGGCCTCGGCGGCGGCCGCGGTCACCTCGGGGTGCCGGGTGAGGCCCAGGTAGTCGTTGCTCGCGAGGTCCAGCAGTTCCGGCTCGGCGGGCCGGGGGCGCAGGGTACGGACGAGCCCGGCGTCCGCACGGCGGCGCGCCTCGTCATCGATCCAGTCGAACGGGGAGAAGGACATGTCGACGGTCCCTTTTGTAGGCAGCCCACAGACCCTAACCGGGGGCGCGGCCCGTCATGGTGTGGCCATACACACACGCTCTGTGGGCTCTATTGTCCGGTTCCTCCTTGGCTGCGGGGGGTGCCGTAAGCCAGGATCATGACCATGGACCTCCTGAACACGTTGGTGGACAAGGGGCTGCGGCGCGAGCTGCCGACCCGCGAAGAAGCCCTCGCCGTGCTGGCGACCTCGGACGACGACCTGCTCGAAGTGGTGGCCGCGGCCGGGAAGGTGCGCCGTCAGTGGTTCGGCCGGCGGGTGAAGCTGAACTATCTGGTCAATCTCAAGTCCGGCCTCTGCCCCGAGGACTGCTCGTACTGCTCGCAGCGGCTCGGCTCGAAGGCCGAGATCCTCAAGTACACCTGGCTGAAACCGGACGAGGCGTCGAAGGCCGCAGCCGCCGGGGTGGCGGGCGGTGCGAAGCGTGTCTGTCTGGTGGCGAGCGGCCGCGGTCCGACGGACCGGGACCTCGACCGGGTGTCGCAGACGATCGAGGCGATCAAGGAGCAGAACGAGGGCGTCGAGGTGTGCGCCTGCCTCGGTCTGCTCTCCGCCGGGCAGGCAGACCGGCTGCGCTCTGCGGGCGCCGACGCGTACAACCACAACCTCAATACGTCCGAGGGGACGTACGGGGACATCACCACCACCCACACCTATGCGGACCGGGTGGAGACCGTCCAGCAGGCACAGGCCGCGGGACTCTCGGCGTGCTCCGGGCTGATCGCCGGGATGGGTGAGAGCGACGCGGATCTGGTCGACGTCGTCTTCTCGCTGCGCGAGCTGGACCCGGACTCGGTTCCGGTGAACTTCCTGATCCCGTTCGAGGGGACCCCGCTCGCCAAGGAGTGGAACCTCACCCCGCAGCGCTGTCTGCGCATTCTGGCGATGGTCCGGTTCGTCTGCCCGGATGTCGAGGTCCGGCTCGCGGGCGGCCGCGAAGTGCATCTGCGCTCGATGCAGCCGCTCGCCCTGCACCTGGTCAACTCGATCTTCCTAGGTGACTATCTGACCAGTGAGGGCCAGGCGGGACAGGCAGATCTGGACATGATCGCGGATGCCGGTTTCGAGGTGGAGGGCGCGGGTACGACGACGCTGCCCCGGCACCGTACGGACGCGGCGGCCGAGGCGGAGACCGGTGGCGGCTGCGGCTCGCACGCGGGGGGCTGTGCGCCCTGTGGTGACGTGGCCGACGAACCGGGGGACGCCGAGGCCGGCGTGCCGGGCGCGCGAACGGATCTGGTGGCGGTCCGCCGTCGTGGCGCGGGAACGGATCTCGCACCCAATGCCTGAACCCCTCTCCCCGGCCGAGCTGAGGACCCTGGACCGGGACCACGTCTGGCATCCGTACGGCCCGATGCCGGGCAAACAGGAGCCGCTGGTGGTGGAGTCCGCGTCCGGGGTACGACTACGGCTCGCCGAACCAGCCTACGGGCAGAGCGAGTTGATCGACGGCATGTCGTCCTGGTGGTCGGCGGTGCACGGCTACAACCACCCGGTGCTCAATGATGCGGCGCGTGGCCAGCTGGACCGGATGAGCCATGTGATGTTCGGCGGGCTCACCCATGAGCCCGCCGTGCGGCTGGCCGCCAGGCTGGTCGAGATCACACCGGAGCCGCTGCGCCATGTCTTCCTCGCCGACTCGGGTTCGGTGTCGGTCGAGGTCGCAGTGAAGATGTGTCTGCAGTACTGGAACTCGACCGGAAAGCCCGCCAAACAGCGGCTGCTTACCTGGCGCGGCGGCTACCACGGGGACACCTGGCAGCCGATGTCGGTCTGCGACCCCGAGGGCGGCATGCATGAGCTGTGGTCGGGGGTGCTGCCGCGACAGGTCTTCGCCGACGAGCCGCCGGGCGGTTTCGGCGAGGAACCGGATGACACGTACGTACAGCACCTGTGGGAGCTGATCGCGCAGCATGCCGATGAACTGGCCGCGGTGATCGTGGAGCCAGTGGTGCAGGGTGCGGGCGGGATGCGGTTCCACTCTCCCGGCTATCTGCGGGTGCTGCGCGAGGCGTGCGACGCCCATGACGTGCTGTTGGTGTTCGACGAGATCGCGACCGGTTTCGGACGCACGGGGAAACTGTTCGCCGCCGGGCATGCCGGGGTCTCCCCCGACGTCATGTGCGTCGGCAAGGCGCTGACCGGCGGCTATCTGACGATGGCGGCAACCCTCTGCACCTCACGGGTGGCGGACGGTATCTCGCGCGGCAAGGTCCCGGTGCTTGCGCACGGGCCGACCTTCATGGGAAATCCGCTGGCCGCATCGGTGGCCCTCGCGTCGATCGATCTGCTGCTCGGCCAGGACTGGCAGCGGGAAGTCAAGCGCCTGGAAGCGAGGTTGCTGGGGGGCCTGGCCGAGGCCCGTGCGATCACAGGTGTACGGGACGTACGCGTTCTGGGCGCCATCGGCGTCGTACAGCTCGATCACGACGTGAACATGGCGGCGGCCACCGAGGCCGCGGTCCGTGAGGGCGTGTGGCTGCGCCCGTTCCGGGACCTGATCTACACGATGCCGCCGTATGTGACGGGCGGCGACGATCTGGCGCGAATCTGCCGTGCGGTGTGCGCGGCGGCGCGGGAGGGCTGAGATGTCGGTACTGATGGTGAGCGGTACGGGTACGGAGATCGGCAAGACGGTCGTCACCGCGGCCGTGGCCGCGGTGGCGGTCGCCGCCGGGCGTTCGGTCGCCGTACTCAAGCCTGCCCAGACGGGCGTTGCGCCGGGCGAGCCGGGCGATGTCTTCGAGGTGCGCAGGCTTGCCGGCGAGGCGGTGACCGGCCTCGAACTGGCCCGGTTCCCCGAGCCGTTGGCGCCGGACACGGCCGCGCGACGGGCGGGCCTGGCGCCCGTGCGCCCGGAACAGATCGCGGAGGCGGCCGAGAAGCTCGCCGCCGAGCACGATCTGGTGCTGGTCGAGGGCGCGGGAGGGCTGCTCGTACGGTTCGACGACGAAGGCGCCACGCTCGCGGACGCGGCGCGGCTGCTCGGCGCTCCGGTCCTGGTCGTGGTAGCCGCCGGGCTCGGCACGCTCAATTCCACCGCGCTGACCTCGGAGGCGCTGCGCGCGCGCGGGCTGGAGTGCCTGGGCGTGGTCGTGGGCAGCATGCCCGCCGAACCGGATCTGGCCGCGCGTTGCAATCTCGACGATCTGCCGGTGGCGGCGGGCGCGCCGCTGCTGGGCAGCGTACCGGCGGGCGCGGGCACCCTCAAACCCGCCGAATTCCGTGCCCGGGCGGCGAGTTGGCTGACCGCGGAGTTGGGCGGGAACCGGACCGCCGACTAGGGCGTAGCGCCGTCCGCCCGCAGGGCGGGCCTGGCGGCGTCTGGTGCGTGCGATCGCAAGGCGGAGGGTCGCCCCGATACCGGTCGTATCGGGGCGAGCCCGACAACGCAGCGAGCGTGCGGGCCCGGCGTCGCCAGGCAGGCGCGGCTGAGCGGCCCGGGACGGGGCAGAATCAAAGTAGCCGTACTTTACCGGCCGGATTTCTCACGTCGGGCAGCTCCGGTCGGGCGGCCCCGCCCGACTGAGCCGTCCGGTGCAGCCGGTCCCGTCGAGGAGGTCCGTCATGCACCTGCGGAGCACGAAGATCCCCAAGGACGCGGTCCACCACCCGGTCTTCGCCCGGTTCTACGCCCGCATGAGTGTGGCGGCGGAGACCAGAGCCGGGATGGCGGCCATTCGCTCGGAACTGCTCGCCGGCCTGTCCGGACGCGTCATCGAGATCGGTGTGGGAAACGGCCTGAACTTCGCCCACTATCCGCCCGCCGTCTCCGAAGTAGTGGCGATCGAACCCGAGCGCAGCCTGCGGCAGTTGGCGGTACGGTCCGCGCTGCGTGCCGGCATTCCGGTGGATGTCGTGCCGGGTGCCGCGGAGGCGCTGCCGGTGAAGAGCGAGGCGTTCGACGGGGCCGTCGCGTCACTGGTGCTGTGCACCGTACGGAATGTCGAGCGGTCGCTCGCGGAGATCGAGCGGGTGCTGCGTCCCGGCGGGGAGCTGCGCTTCTTCGAGCATGTGCGGGCTGATGACCGCGCCATGGCGACGGTGCAGCGGACACTGGACCGCACAGTGTGGCCGCTGCTGGGCGGCGGGTGCCATACGGCGCGGGACACGCTCACCGCGATCGAGGAGGCCGGGTTCGTGGTCGAGACGTACCGCAAGGTGAAGATGCCGGACTCGGGGATCCGGCTCCCCACCTCAGCGTGCGTGCTGGGCGTGGCCCGCCGGACGACCGTGGTGGACGCCTCCTGAGGCGTGCGGGCCTGTCCTTCGGATCAGGCCCCAGGGCCCTCCGGGCAAGCTTTGCCCCGTCGCGCCGCCCAGCACGCACGCTCGCTGCGTTGGCCGAAAGCCCTGGTAGCTCCTTCCCCGAGCTCTCAGCTCCGTTCGAGCAGGGGAGACCCCATGCAAAGCCTTCCGGCCGCCGTGCGATCGCACGCACCGGACGACGCTCCTCATGAGGCACACCTTGCCGTCACGGCACTAGTCGTCCTGCTCCAGCCGGTCCGCGAACGCCCGCAGCGCGTCGGCGAGGTCCTTCTTCGTGGGCAGTTCGTCGATCTTCTTGTCGAGCTCGTCGATCCGCTTCTCCAGGTCGTCGAGGCTCGCCGGTTCGCTGGGGGCGGGGCTTCCGGTGGGATTCGGACCGACTGTGGGGTCCGGGGCTCCGGTCGGGCTCGGCGCCTCGCTCGGGCTGGGGTCGACACCGCCGCCCGAACCACTCACGCTGCCGCCGTCTGTGCTGCCGACAGTGTCGCCGCCATCGGTGCCGCCGCTGACCCCGCCCGTGCCGGGTTCGGGCTCGGTCGTCACGGTGGGGACAGCGGTCGGATCGGCCGAGCCCTCGTCCGGCGCGGCGACGGCGATCGCTCCGCCGACTCCGAGCACCAGGGCCGCCGCCGCGCCCACGACCGTCATTCGTCTCGCACGCATGTTCCTTATGTGTGTCATGAGCCGGACGTTAACGATGATTCACGACGGAAGGCGGTATTCCGGGAATCTCACACAAAAGGATTCACAGACTCCACTGGCGTAGTTCGTCGGCGATGGCCCGGACATCGGCCTTGCCCTCCTTGACCAGCCGGGCCAGGTCGCGCACCTGCTCGGGCGAGGTGATGACCTTCAGCCCGGAGGCGACGAGGTAGCCGTACGCGACGGCCGAGCCGAACATCGCGTTGGAGTGTTCGAGCGCGGGGACATGGAGGAGCAGCTGCAGGAGCGCGGCAGCCCTGGAGTGCGGATCGCTGTAGACGGGGCTGCCGAAGATCTCCGCCTCATGACGGGCGACCGCGGCGACGAGCGCACCCCAGTCGACGACCTGCGGGTCACCGGGCGTCTTGTGCTCGGCGACCATGAGCAGCCAGGAAAGGTCGATCCTGAGGTTCAACGGTTACCTTTGCGCTCCGGGCCGAACTCCTCGGCGAACACCGACTCGTACTGCTTCATGAAGTCGGCAGCCGCTTCGACAAAGGTGTGTCCGACTTCGCCCGCATCCTGCTTGACGAGCTCCTCTATGTAGCGGTTCACGCTCATCCCCCTCTGCAGCGCGCGCTGCCGCGCGGCCTCGGCGGTGGCCTCGTCCACTCGTACGTTCAGCTGAGTCTTGGGCACACCACCAAGCTAGCGCTGGATTGCTAGCACCGGCAAGGGGGCGATTCGGCGTACAGATGCGGCTCGCCCTTGGCAGAGTAGATGGGCCGTCCATCGAATGTCCCGACGCAAGGAGAGTTCATGGTGAGGCCATTTCGATTCGGAGTAAACATGCTGACGCCGACCGGTGGGCATGAGTGGCGCGCCCGATGCCGCCGCGCGGAGGAACTCGGCTACGACGTCATCCTGGTCCCCGACCATCTGGGCATGCCGGCCCCCTTCCCCGCACTGGTGGCCGCCGCGGAGGCCACGGAGCGGCCCCGTGTCGGCACCTTCGTACTGAATGCCGCCTTCTGGAATCCGACGCTGCTGGCCCGCGAGGCGGCCGGTACGGATGCGCTGACCGAGGGACGCCTGGAACTGGGGATCGGGACCGGATACGTCCGCGAGGAGCACGACCGGGCGGGCATCGAGTTCCTCTCCCCCGGCGGCCGGGTGGATCATCTGCGGCACACGGTCGAGGAGTTGGACCGCCTGCTGCGCGACGACACCCAGCTGCCGAGCTCCGCGCAGAAGCCCCGGCTGCCGTTGCTGATCGGCGGGAACGGGGACCGGGTCCTGCGGCTGGCGGCACAGTTTGCTGAGATCGTCGCGTTCACCGGCGCCGTCGGCGACCGGAACGGCACGCTCACGCCCCTCACCGCCGAGCAGCTCGACGGGCGCGTCGCCGCCTACCGGCGATTCGCCGCAGGACGGGAGAGCCCAGCCGAACTGAATCTGCTGATCCAGCACGTCCGGGCCACCCACGACCGTCGTGCGGCCGTGCGCGAAGTGCTGCCGCGGACACCTCACCTCGACGAGGACCAGGTACTGGCCCTGCCGCTGGTCACGGTGGGCACGGTCCGGCAGATGGCCGAACAGCTCAGAGAACAGCGGGAGCGCTACGGCTTCTCCTACCTGTCGGTGCTGGAGCCGAACATGGAGGCGTTCGCACCGGTCCTCCAGGAACTCGCGGGGAGCTGACCGCGTGGCGGAACTCGTTCGACGGTGCGGCGGACCCGGTGATGGGGTACGGACATGAATGATCTCGCAATCCGCGCAGCAGCACCGGCCGACCTCGACGCCGTCCTCGCCTTCTGGAAAGTGGCGGCGGAAGGCACCAGCATCAGCGACGACCGGAACGGCGTCGAACGGCTGGTCGCCCGCGACCCCGGAGCCCTCATCCTCGCGGAACGTTCCGGCGAGCTGGCGGGAACCGTGATCGCAGGCTTCGACGGCTGGCGGTGCCACCTCTATCGGCTCGCGGTCCATCCGGGCCAGCGGCGGCAGGGCGTCGGCCGGGCGCTGCTGACAGCGGCGGAGGAACGATTCGTGCAGTTGGGCGGACGGCGTGGCGATGCAATGGTGCTGAACCGCAACGAGCTCGCACACCGCGCCTGGCACGCGGCAGGGTATGTGCCCGAGCCTCAGTGGAGCCGTTGGGTGAAGCATCTCAAGGACTGAGACCGGGGGCTGGGGCACTCGCGAAGATCGCCCACACGCCATGCAACTTTGCCCGTCCTTTACCATGGGTGTTCATAGCACCGCCCCCTTCCGAAAGGTGTGAACGTCCGCCCATGGGCGAGCCTCCCAGTAGCCGACATCGCCGACGCCAGGCGAGCCTCCTGCCCCTGCCCGACCATGGGACGGAGGTGAACCGATGACCGAAGTGCTTCTGCTGCTCGTGGCGGTCCTGCTCTCGCTCGCCTGCGGTGCCTTCGTCGCCGCCGAGTTCTCTCTGACCACGGTCGAGCGCGGCCAGCTCGAACGGGCCGTGAAGCGGGGTGAACGGGGCGCGGCGAGCGCCATGAAGGCGGCGCGCAGTCTCACCTTCCAGCTCTCCGGCGCACAGCTCGGCATCACCGTCACCAATCTGGTCGTCGGCATGCTCTCCGAACCGTCGATCGCGAAGCTGATCCGCGGTCCGGTGGAGGCCACCGGCCTGTCCCCGAGCGTCTCGTCCTCGCTGGCGCTGGTACTCGGGACGGCACTGTCCACGGTCTTCCTGATGGTCGTCGGCGAACTCGTCCCGAAGAACTGGGCGATCTCCTCGCCGCTCGCCGTGGCGAAGGCCGTGGCCACCCCCCAGCGTGCCTTCACCGCGATCTTCCGGCCTTTCATCAGCCACCTCAACAACACGGCCAACCGGATCGTGCGCCGCTTCGGTCTCGAACCGGCCGAGGAGCTGGCCTCCGCCCGCAGCCCGCAGGAGCTGGTGGCGCTCGCCCGCCACTCGGCCAAGGCCGGCGCGCTGGAGGCGGACACCGCGGAGCTGTTCGTCCGCACCCTCAATCTGGCCGAACTGAGCGCGGAGAACGTGATGACCCCGCGGGTGCAGGTCACCGCGCTGGAGGTGCAGGCGACCGCGGAGGACGTCGCCAATGCCACCCGGGCGACCGGGCTGTCCCGCTTTCCTGTCTACCGGGGCAGCCTCGACACCGTCGTCGGTGTCGCGCACATCAAGGACGTCCTGGCGATCCCGGCCGAGGAGAGGCACCGCAAGCGCGTGTCGGAGATGTTGCGCGAGCCCCTGCTCGTACCGGAGAGCCTCACGGTGGACCGGCTGCTCGACAGGTTGTCCAGCAAGTTCCCGATGGCCGTCGTCATTGACGAGTACGGCGGCACGGCCGGCGTCGTGACACTGGAGGACATCGTCGAGGAGGTCGTCGGCGAGGTGCGCGACGAACACGACCCGCACGAGACGCCGGACCTCGCACCGGCCGGCGAGGACGCCGACGGGCGCACCCTGTGGTCGGCCGACGGCGCCGCCCGCATGGACCAGTTGCGGACGATCGGACTGCGGGTGCCGGACGGACCGTACGAGACGCTCGCCGGACTGATCGCCACGGAAGTCGGCCGGATCCCTGTCGTCGGTGACTTCATCGAGCTGGCCGGCTGGCGGCTCGACGTCGTGGACGCCTCCGGGCGCCGCGCCGCGCGGGCGCTGCTGCACGCACCGCTGCCCGGCTCCGACGACGAGACGGAGGACCGACGATGACTGCCGTCCAGCTCTTCATCGGTCTGTTGACCCTGGTCGTCAACGCATTCTTCGTCGGCGCGGAGTTCGCGCTGATCTCCGTGCGCCGCAGCCAGATCGAGCCCCAGGCGGAGGCCGGGAACCGGCGTGCGCGAAGCGTCATCTGGGGTCTGGAACATGTGTCGGCGCTCCTCGCGGCGGCGCAGCTCGGCATCACGCTCTGCACGCTGGTCCTCGGTATCGTCGCCGAACCGGCCATCGCGCATCTGCTGGAGCCGGTCTTCGACGTCGTTGGTGTGCCGCACGGACTGGTCCATCCGATCTCGTTCGTGATCGCACTGTCCTTGGCGACGTATCTGCACATGCTGCTCGGCGAGATGGTCCCGAAGAACGTCGCACTGGCCGAGCCGGTACGGGCCGTGCTGTTGCTCGGTCCGCCGCTGGTCACCCTCGCCAGGGCGCTGCGCCCGGTGATCTTCACGGTCAACGCCTTCGCAAACACCCTGCTGAAGCTGCTGCGGGTGGAAACGAAGGACGAGGTGTCTTCGACGTTCTCCGACGACGAGCTGGCCCGGCTGGTACAGGACGCCGGTGACGCCGGCCTGGTCGACGACCGCGCCGCCGAGCGGTTGCACCACGCCCTGGAGCTGGGCCGTCGACCGGTACGGGATGTCGTGCTGCCGGTCGAGCAGGTGGTCTACGCCCGGGTCGGTACGACGCCCGAGGAGCTGGAACGGCTCTCGGCCGAGACCGGATTCTCGCGCTTCCCGGTGCTGGACAGCGAGCAGCGGATCCTGGGGTACCTCCATGTGAAGGACGCCCTCGACGCCGCGCCGCATGACGTGCCGTTCCCGGTCACGGCGATGCGGCCGATCGCCCGGGTGCGGGCGGCGACGCCCCTCGACGACGTACTGACCGCGATGCGCCGGAGCCGTACGCATCTGGCGGCAGTGACCGGCGAGGACGACAGACTCGCCGGCATGGTCACGATGGAGGATGTACTGCGCGAGCTGGTCGGACGGCCGCAGGCACGCTGACGGAGGGACCGGGGGTACGCGGTGGGGGTACGCGGCAGCGCTCACGGGCGTGGCCCTCGACGGGGGCGCGAGCGGCAAGGCCACGTGGCGGGGGTCCGCCACGTGGCCGGCCGGGAGTCCGGGACAGGCTGACGGACCGCGGCAGTCTCCCCCCGCACTCTGATCATTCGCCCTGGCCGTAGAGCTCCTCACGCTCACTCCCGGCCTGTTGCCGACCGGGCTGCACACCAGGATCGGCCTCGTCCGGTCGGCCAGGCTGATCGCCTTCGCGCGGGTCCTGTGCGGCCGGCCCTCGGCGACTGCCCCCGCCACCGGACGCGGCGCCGGCCCGGAAGGGGCCGGACCCCACCGCGATACGATCGCACGGCCATGGAAATGAATGCCTCCTACACCAGTCTTGTCGCGGTCGGCGACTCATTCACTGAGGGCATGTCGGACCTGCTGCCCGACGGCTCGTACCGCGGCTGGGCCGATGTTCTCGCGGGCCGGCTCGCTGCCCGCACCCCCGGGTTCCGGTACGCGAATCTCGCCGTGCGCGGGAAGCTGATCCGCCAGATCGTGGCCGAGCAGGTCGATGCGGCCGCCGCCATGCAGGCGGACGTCGTCACGCTGGTCGGCGGTCTCAACGACACCCTGCGGCCCAAGTGCGACATGGGCATGGTGCGCGGTCAGCTGGAAGAAGCTGTGGAACGCCTCGCGCCGTCGTGCAAGAGGCTCGTGCTGATGCGCAGCCCCGGCCGCAACGGACCGGTCATGGAGCGCTTCCGCCCCCGCATGGAGGAGCTGTTCTCCCTGGTCGACGAGTTGGCGGACCGCCACGGTGCGCTGGTCGTCGATCTGTACGGGGCACCGGCACTCGGCGATCCTCGGCTGTGGGACGTCGACCGGCTGCATCTGACGGCCGAGGGACACCGCAGGGTCGCCGAGGCAGTCTGGCAGACACTCGGACTGCCGCCGGAGCACGACTGGCAGACGCCGCTCCCCGCCGCGGTGCCCCCGCGGTGGGCGATACGGCGGGTCGACGATCTCCGCTTCGCGCGGCAGCATCTGGCGCCGTGGATAGGGCGCCGTCTGACCGGCCGGTCGTCCGGGGACGGACGGACCGGCGCCCAGTTCAGCGCCGAGCTGGGGAGGGCATTCTGGGTCACCCCTGAGGACGTCCTCGACCCGGGCCCGGTCGCGACGTGGCGCCGTGTGGATGGCGCCGGCCAGTAGTGCCGCGTCAGAGGATCAGAGGGGGAGCCGAAGGACCTGATCGAGGTCTGGGCGCTGCTCGAAGACACGGGCTGAACCCGGCCCCGTAACTCCCGTCCTCCCCCGCACACGGACCCTGGAGCCCCTCGGCCTCGCACGAGGGGCTCCGGCCACGCGTGGGCGAGGCCATCGCCTCGTCACCTTCGGTCTGTACGGTGCGCCCCTACGGACAGCGGTTGCGAGTGGAGGCAAAGAGTGAGTGGCGTGGCAGGTGCGCCAGGCGGTGGTGCGGTCGGCGCTGACGGGTCCGGCGGTGGCGACGCGTCCGGCGGCGGTGGCCTCGGACGGCGACTGGGCGTTTTCGACGCAGTGGTCATCGGGCTGGGGTCGATGATCGGGGCCGGTGTCTTCGCCGCATCGGCCCCCGCCGCCGGGGCGGCCGGGTCGGGGCTCCTGATCGGTCTGGGCGTGGCCGCGGTCGTTGCGTACTGCAATGCCACGTCCTCCGCGCGGCTCGCCGCCCGCTATCCGGCCTCCGGCGGGACGTACGTCTACGGACGTGAGCGCCTGGGAGATTTCTGGGGCTACCTGGCCGGCTGGAGCTTCGTCGTCGGAAAAACCGCCTCGTGCGCGGCCATGGCCCTGACGGTCGGCGCCTACGCCTGGCCGGGCCAGGCCCATGCCGTGGCGGTCGGCGCCGTGGTGGCTCTCACCACCGTGAACTACTGGGGCGTACAGAAATCCGCATGGCTGACCAGAGTGCTCGTGACGGTGGTCCTCGCAGTCCTGGCCGCCGTCGTCACCACGTGTCTGACCGGCGGCCAGATCGAGCCATCCCGGCTGGCGCCCGGGGCGGACGCCACGGCGGGCGGGGTGCTGCAGGCGGCTGGGCTGCTGTTCTTCGCCTTCGCCGGATACGCCCGCATCGCCACGCTGGGCGAGGAGGTCCGCGACCCGGCCCGCACGATCCCCCGTGCCATCCCTCTCGCTCTGGGCATCACCTTGATCGTGTACACGGCAGTGGCCGTCGCGCTGTTGTCGGTGCTCGGGCCTGCCCGGCTCGCCGACGCCTCGGCGCCGTTGGCGGACGCGGTCAGTGCGTCCGGCGCGCCCGGACTGGCGCCGGTGGTCCGCATCGGTGCGGCGCTCGCCGCACTAGGTTCCCTGCTCGCCCTCCTCCTCGGCGTCTCCCGTACGACGCTGGCCATGGCCCGCGATCGCCACCTGCCGCGTTCCCTGGCCACCGTCCACCCTCGGTTCGCCGTCCCGCACCGCGCAGAACTGGCCGTAGGCGCGATCGCCGCCCTCGTGGCCGCCACCGGCGATCTCCGGGGCGCGATCGGGTTCTCCTCGTTCGGCGTCCTGCTGTATTACGCCGTTGCGAACGCGGCCGCCTGGACGCTCACGCCGTCCGAGGGCCGCCCTCCACGCGCCGTGCCGGCCCTCGGTATGGTGGGCTGTCTGGTCCTGGCATTCACGCTTCCCCTGCATTCGGTTCTGTCGGGCGCGTGTGTGGTGCTGGTCGGTGCGGCTGCCTACGGCATCCGCAAGGGCGGGCGCCCGACGCCCAGGCTGATCAGGCGACGGACGCCGTCGCCGAAGATGATCGATGGGCCTCCGGAGTAACGGGGCGCCGCGGCCGATCCGGTGGCGTGGGCCGCGGCGCGTGTTCTGCCTGGTAACGAGCATGGGCCGGACGGGCGGGGTGACGAATCAGTCGTGTGACGGTGTCTCGGCCGCTCGGTCGTCCACCGTCGAATCACCTACTGCCGCAGGCCGCGAGGCCGTTCCTTCGCCCAGGAAGTCCAGGAGGGCCCGGTTGACCTCGTCGGCATGCGTCCACAGCAGGCCGTGCGGTGCGGCGGGGATCTCGACGTATACGGCGCGCGGCAACAGCGCATGCAGCGGCCTGCTGGTGGCGTCGATCGGGAGCAGGCGGTCGTGGGTGCCGTGGACGATGAGCACCGGGACGTCAATCGCGGCGATGTCGGTGCGGAAATCGGTGATCCAGGTCGGGATCACCGCCACAGCCGCCCGCGGTGATGCGGCGGCGGCAATGTCCAGGAAGGCCTTCGCCGCCTCGGCGTCGAACCTGGTGCCCAGGTTCTCGTCGGTGTTGAAGAAGTCTCGGCGCAGCTCGGCGAAGCGTGCCTGCGGATCGCGGCGCGCCTCGGCGATCAGCACGTCGAACGCCGACAGTTCGATTCCGTACGGCGTTTCCTCCGTGCGCAGCAGGTACGGGCCCAGGCCGGCCAGAAAGACCGCTTTGGCCACCCGTGCCGCATCGTAGGTACCCAGGTAGCGGGTGATCTCACCGGTTCCCGCGGCATGGCCGACCAGGACGGTCTCGGTCAGGTCCAGCCCGGTGAGCAGCGCGTCCAGGTCCGCCGCCAACGAGTCGTAGTCGTAGCCCTCCGCCGCATGCGACGAACGGCCGAACCCGCGGCGGTCGTACGTGATCACCCGGTGGCCGGCGGCCAGCAGCGGCGGGACCTGTCGGTGCCAACTTCTGCCGTCGAGCGGGTAGTCGTGGATCAAGACCACGGGCTGCCCGGTGCCGTGGTCCTCGTAGTAGAGCTCGACCACGGTGTTGTCGTCGTGGCCGGCGGTGATGTACGGCATGGCGATTCCCAGGACGGAAGTCTGCGTGGATGCGGGAGCGGATGCCCCGGCTTTCGGCCAGCCTGTCCGTACCCGGTCCGGGTCCGCATCGGTCATCCGACTGCGATGCGACGGTCCCGCGCTCCGCACGGGACGGGCTCAGCCGAGCCGGGCCAGTGCCGGGGCGAGTTCCCGCCGGGACGCGACGCCGAGCTTGGCGAAGACCTTGCGCAGGTGCCATTCGACGGTGCGCGCGCTGATGAAGAGTTGCGCGCCGATCTCGGGGTTGGTGTGCCCGTCGGCGGCGAGCCGCGCGATGAGGGCCTCCTGCTCGGTCAGCGTGCCGGCCGGCGCGGTCCTGGGGTGGTGGACCCGTTCGCCGAGGGCGGCCAGTTCGCGGCGGGCACGCTCGGCGAACGCCTCGACGCCCAGGCCGGCCAGGACCTCGTGGGCGGTGCGCAGTTCGGCACGGGCGTCGGCACGGCGGTTCTCGCGGCGCAGCCATTCGCCGTACTGCAGGTGGGCACGGCCGAGTTCGGGGCCGAGTCCGGTGCGGCCGAGCCGGTCGACGGCCTCGCGGTACCGGGTCTCCGCGGCGTCGCCGGTGCTCAGCAGGGCCCGTACGCGCGCCTCGACCCCGAGGCCGAAGTCGGTGCCGCTCGCCTGCGTGGATGGAACCAACCGGTCGAGGGCTTCGCGGGCGCGCTCTGCCTGCCCGGTGTGTACTGCGGCCTCGATCAGTTCGGCCAGTGCCCATGCCGAGCAGTACAGCCCCGGCAAGTCCGCGGCGGACGAGACGGCAAGCCCCAGCGCCTGCTCGTGGCGGCCGAGGCCGTTGAGCAGGATCGCGCCCGCCCAGTTGACGTAGGCCGCCGCAACGCCTTGTCGTCGCGCGTGTGCCTCGGCCGCAGCGGCCGTGATCAGCGGCAAGGCCTCGTTCGCGTCGCCGCGCAGGGCGCCGAGCAGCACCGCGATGAACGGGGCGATGGTGGTTCCGGTCGCCGCGCAGACCGCGTCGGACTCGGCGAGCAGCGCGGCGGACGTCGCGAAGTCGCCTGCCCAGCTTGTGGTGGTGGCCAGAGCCGCCAGCAGGATGGGCAACCGGTCGAACGCGCCCGCGAGACGCGCGCATTCGACCTGGCGGACGAGCATGTCGTGCCAGGCCCGGTGGTCCCAGACCGCGCTCGCCGAGGCCTGGGCGAACCAGCCGAGGAGGAGCTCCTCCTGCACGTCGATGTCCAGGCCGGTGAAGAGGGCGTTGATCTCCCGAAGCGCCGGCGCCGCTTCGGCGGGGCCTGCGATGACCAGCAGGCTGAGGGCGTCCAGGAGCAGATCGGCGGTGACCGGCGCGCCTTCCGACGGCGGGAGTTCGCGCGCGGCGCGGGATATCTCGCCGAGGTCCGTGCCGACGGTGAGGCCGCCGGCGAATACGGCCGACATCCATGCCGTCAGGTAGGTGTCCCGGGCCAGGTCGTGGTCCAGCGGAGCCAGGCGCCGAGCTGCCTTGAGCAGTTGCGGCGGCGCCGTGCCGTCCAGCGCCGAGGCGAAGCCGACGTGGCCGCGCAGCATGTCGACCCGGGCTCCCTGCAACTCGTCCAGCGGCCCGGCTTCGGCTGCCGCGAGCAGGTTCAGGGCGGTGTCGAAGGCGCCGGCCTTCAGGCCGGCCTCCGCGGCCGCGAGGGTGCGCTCCGCGCGGCGGTGGGGATCCGTGCTGAGCGTGACTGCGTGTTGCAGGAACGCGGCGGCTGCGGCGGGCCCGCCGCGGGCGAGGGCTCGGGCTGCCGATGCCTCGAGTTCCGCTGCGGTTTCCTCGTCCGGTCCGGAGAGCGCTTGGGCCCGGTGCCAGGCCCTCCGGTCGGGGTCGGACGCCGGGTCGGTTGCTTCCACCAATGCCACATGGGCCGCGTGCCGCTCCGGCACCGAGGCCGAACGGTAGACAGCGGAGCGCAGCAGCGGGTGACGGAACCACACTCTGGTGCCGAAGTCGGCCAAGCCCGCCTCGACCGCGGGCGTGGCGGCGTGGAGCCGGACTCCCAGAATCCCGGCGGCCCGCCACACGAGTGACGCGTCACCGGACGGGTCGGCGGCGGCGAGCAGCAGGAGCTGCCTTGTTTCGGGCGGGAGTTCCGCCAGGTCGCGGCGGAAGCCGTCCTCGATCCGGCTGGACAGGGATATCGCGTCCGGCAGCCCGAACCCGCCCGCCAGTCGTTTCCGCGCAGCATCGCGCAGCCACTCGAGCAGAGCGAGTGGGTTCCCACCGGATTCTCCGACGATCTGATCCCGTACGCGCGCGTCCAGCGGCCCTGACAGCGCCGCGCGAAGCAGTTCCCGGGCGTGCGCGTCCGACAACCCGGTCAGGCGCAGTTCCGGAATCCCGGCCAGGTCGCCGCCGGGTGTCCTGGTGCCGAAGACAACACCGACGGGGTCCGCGCCGAGCCGTCGGGCGACGAACCCGAGCGCCCCGGCCGAAGCTCGGTCGAACCAGTGGTGGTCGTCGACCAAGCACAGCAGAGGCTGTTCTTGGGCGACCTCGGACAGGAGGCTCAGCACCGCCAGCCCGACCAGGAACGGCTGCGGCGGAGCTCCCTCGGTCAGGCCGAAGGCCGTGCCCAACACATCGCGCTGCGGCGCCGGTAAACGGTCGAGCCGGTCGAGCATCGGGGCGCACAGCTGGTGCAGGCCCGCGAATGCCAGTTCCCTCTCGGCCCGGACGCCGACAACACGCAGGACGCGGCAGCCGGTCGCGTCCTGGGTCAGGTGGTCCAGCAGCGCCGACTTACCGATGCCCGGGTCGCCGCGCACGACCAGGGCCTGGCCCTCCCCGGCACGGACGGCATCCACCAGCCGGGCGAGCCTGTCTCTTTCGCGGGCCCGGCCGACGAAGGTGGTCGTGCGGCCGGGCTCGCCCGTCAATCGGCTCATCACTCGCACCTTACGGGTCGTCGGCGGCCCCGGCGGCCGACGGCACGGAGTGGCTGCACCGTCCCCGTCCGTAGTGGGATGCGAGCACTCACACGATCCCCCCGTGGGAATTCCTAGCGCGGCCAAGCCGTTCGACGGGACGGCAGCCGATCGTGTCATGCCGCAGGGATGCTCACAACCGCGCGGCATCCATGAGGCCTGGGCAAAGCCGCGCGGGTCCCGAGGGCGCGGATGTCGACGGCGATCGTTCCGCCAGTCCCGGGAGGGACGGCCGCCTGTCCCCGCCGTGCGCCTCGACGGCCATCTCCACAAGGTCGGACACCGGCGCTCCGTTCATGCCGAGTGCCAGGTCGTCGGACCCGGCACCCGTGCGGCGGTGATCTTGCGGTGGAGTTCTTTCAGCCCGGTTGCGTAGGCCTCGGAGAAGGTGGGAAAAGGCTGGACGACGTCGCGCAGTATGCGCAGCGGCACCGCCGCCCGGATCGCCACGGTGGCTTGCTGTAGCCACTCGCCCGCCTCGGGGCCGAACGCGTAGGCACCGGTGAGCTGTTCACCGTCGCTGAGGAGGGTCAAGAACGCCGGGAACTCGGCGTAAGCCCGGGTATACGTAGCCGTCTTCGCCACCTCGGCAAGCGGGACGGTCACGCTGAACCGGTCCTCGACCATGCCGACGGAGGCCGCCTGCGGGTCGGTGCACACGACGTTCGGCACGGCCCGGTAGTCCGCTGCACGCGGTTCGCCGAGGATGTTGGCCGCGACGATCTCGCCCTGGTACTTTCCGACGTGGGTGAGCAGACGGATGCCGGTGACGTCGCCGACCGCCCAAAGCCCTTCTCCGGCACGGAGGTTGCAGTCGACGGGAATTCCGTCGGCCGCGGCGTCGATGCCGACCGTCTCCAGGCCGATCCTGGCGACTCGGGGGCGGCGGCCCGCAGCGACGAGCAGCCGGTCGCCGCGCCTCTCGCTGCCGTCGTCGAAGGCCAGGACGCAGTCCTCGCCCTCGCGCCGTGCGGCGATCGCCCGCACCCCGAGGAGGACCTCGACGCCTTCTTGGCGCAGCACTTCGGCGAGTGCCTCGCCCAACGGCGCGGGCTCGCACGGCAGTACGCGAGTCCCGCTCGCGGCGAGCACCACCTCGGCGCCGAGCCGACGCACGGCCTGCGCCATCTCGACGCCGGTGGGGCCGCCGCCGAGGACCAGCAGCCGCCGCGGGACGGCCACCATGCCGGTGGCCTCGCGGCTGGTCCACAGTCCCGGAAGTTCGGCCAGTCCGGGAACGGGGGGCACGATCGGTTCCGAACCGGTGGCGACGACCACGTGCGCGGCCGTGTACCGGGCGCCGCCGACCTCGACGGCGCCCGGCCCGGCCAGCCGCCCCGCACCGCGGAGCAAGTCGATGCCCTTCCCCGCCAGCCAACGCTCCTGGCCCGCATCGGAGTAGCCCGAGACCATGAAGTCCCGCCAGGCCAGGGCCGCCGCGGCGTCGACCCGGGCGTGCGCCAGGGCGCCCCGGGCCTGCCGGACGGACTCGCCGTGGCGGAGCAGCGTCTTGGAGGGGATACACGCCCAGTAGAAGGATTCGCCGCCCACCAGGTCGCGTTCCACCAAGGCGACCCGCATCCCGCCGTCGGCCAGTTCGCCGGCGCAGTGTTCGCCCGGCGAGCCGCCGCCGATCACGATGACGTCGTAGTGGTGCGTGTCGTGTGCCGCGGCCGCCGGTCGGGCTGCGGGTTCGTGCGTCGTGGCCATGGGTCTCCTCGTCCAGGGCGTCCGGCCTGGGCGCGGGGGCTCCGCGCCGGGGGTGGTGGTGCCCGGGTCAGCGCCCGGGCAGGCGGGTGGTGACCTCCTGGACGAACCAGCCGTTGCCGTCCGGGTCGTCGAAGGACAGGAACGAACCGTAGCTCTGCCGTTCCGGCGCCATCCCGGCCACGCGGCCTTCGGTCCCGGCGCGATGGAAGACCCCGCCGGCGTCGTGGAACACACCGCTCACCGGGACGCCGCGGCCGGCCAGATCGGCGTGTGCCGCCTCGATGTCGTCGACGACCAGCACCATGCCGTGCATCGACCCCGGATCGGCGGGGGTGACACCGGTGCCGAAGATGACCGACGCCGGGGAGCCCGGCGGTGTCAGCTGCACCACCCGGAAATCCGCGCCCGTGGCGATGTCCGCGTCCTCGCGCCAGCCCAGTTCCTTGTAGAAGGCCTTGGCCCGGCCCACATCACTCACCGGGAGAACCAGGACCTCGAGCTTGTAGTCCACTGCCGTTGCTCCTTTCGGGTAGCCCCGGCCGCCGTCGGCACCGGGGGCACGAACGTCCATGGCGGCGGCCGGACTCAGACGGCCGCGCGCCCCGCTCGTCGTCGCGTTTCCAAGCCTGCGCAGACCGGCCGCGGCCCCGCATCGGTCATCCGACCGTCGACGGCGCGGCGGTGTGCACACAGTCATCCGACCGAGGCCGCGGATCCGGCCGCCGCGGCCGCACGGAAGGAGGTCAGGCCTTGCCTTCGAGCGCGTTCAGCGCGTCGCGCAAGGCCGCGCGCGAGGTGATCCTGAGCTTCGGGAAGACCTGGTACAGGTGGGCGCTGACCGTCCTCGGCGACAGGAAGAGACGCTCGCCGATCTGCTTGTTCGTCAGGCCTGATGCCGCCAGGTGCGAGATCTCCAGCTCCTGAGGTGTCAGCACGGTCCTGGTGGCGCCTCGGGTCGGCTGTCCGGAGGCACGAAGCTCCTTGCGGGCACGCTCGGCCCACGGGGTGGCGCCGAGCTGCACGAACGCGTCCAAGGCGGCCGTCAGCGGCTCGCGTGCGCTGTTCTTCTCGCTGGTGCGCCGCAGCCGTTCGCCCAGTGCCAGCCGGATACGTGCCGCGTCGAAGACCCAGCGGTCGGCGCCCGGCGCCGACAGGGCTTGGCGGAAGTGTGCGACCGCTTCGTCGTCGGGGGCGCAGAGACCGGCCGCGCCCGCGACGAGCATCGCGTACCGGTCGGACATCCGGTCGATCCTAAGCTCGCGCAAGGCCCGCACATGTGCGGTGGCTTCGTCGGTGCGACCGGTGTGCATCCCCGCCTCGACCAGGTCGTACATTCCCCACAGCGCGTGCGCGGTGTAGGGGGCCAATGTCCCGGCCGGGGTGACGGCGGTCGCGTGCCGGTAGGCCGCCTCGTAGTCGGCACTGCCCAGGCAGACCAGGGCGCGCGCCTGGTTGGCGAACGCGGCGGCGGCACCGACGCCTCGCCGGGTCGCCCAGCGCAGCATCCGTTCGGCGAGGGCGTCGCCGGCCTCGGCATCGCCCCGTGCGCCGTGCAGGAGTATTTGGTTGAACTGGAAGTACCAGGCGAAGAACGGGTATCCGGCATCGCACAGGGCCATGCCCTCGTCGACCAGCTGCTGCGCCTCGTCCCACTCGCCGACCAGGAAGTCCTCCATGCACAGGTGCATGAGGGCCCCGAGATGTCTGCGGACGGGCCCGCCGCCGTCCCGGCCCGACTGGACCAACTCCCAGAGTTTGTCTTTGATTTCGCCGACCCGGTCGAGGTAGACCGTGGCGGTTGCACCGCGGACCAGAAACGTCGCGTCCGGCGCGCGGCGCAGCAGCTCGCGTACCTCGTCCAGGTCGGCCAGGGCCGCAAGACCGGTGCGCGCCGGGTCCGGGAACGTCCGCGCGGCGAGCGCCAGCATCGGCGGCGCGGCCGGCTTCAGCTTGCCGACCGCGTCGACGAACGGCACCCACAGGTCCTCGCGTCCGCTCCACCAGGAGACCAGGAGGAGGGTGTGCATCGCGTCGATGAGTGCGGGGTCTTCGGCGTCGTATGCCGGTCCGGCCTCGTTGATCGCTGCGGTCAGCAGCCGGTGCGCGACGTCGATGTCGGCTTCGGTGTTGATGAGGACATACACCGCGGCGGCCGCCGCGTACAGGGCGCCGCTCCCCAGGGGTTCGTCGCTCTGCACACGCCGCAGGAGGTCCGATGCGTTGGCGACGTCCCCGGTCGCCTCGGCGCCGATGTACGCCGCCTCGGCCAGGCGCCGGCTCCGGTCGTTCGCATAAGGACTCAGATCTGCCGCCCGGGTCAGCGCCGCGACCGCGCCGACCGCGTCGCCGCGGCGCAGTGCCGAGTGCCCGGCGTCCTGAAGGAGTCCGGCGACCTTCTCGTCCGGCTGCATCGCGGCCTCGGCGAGGTGCCAGGCCATGCGCTCGGGCCGGTCGGTCAGCGCGTCTGCCAGCGCCAGGTGCGCGGCGCTGCGCTCGGCCAGCGTCGAGGCGGCCACGGCCGCGGCACGGATCAGCGGGTGACGGAACGTGAGGCGCCGGGCGGCGGTGTCGATCAGGACGAGGCGTTCGCGTTCGGCAGCGGCCAGGGCTGCCTGGGCGTCCCGGTCGGCCCCGACGGCGCGGCGCAGGACGCCGGGGTCGCCGGTGCCGTCCAGCGCGGCCAGCAGCAGCAGACGGCGCCCGGCCTCGGGCAGGGCGGTCACGCGGGCGACGAACAGGGACCGCAGGCGTTCGCTCAGCGGCAACACGGTCGGCAGCTCTTCCCGCGCGGCCTGTTGGGCTCCCGTGAGTTCGGCCGGAAGTTCAAGCAGGGCCAGCGGGTTCCCGCAGGCTTCCGTGACGACCCGTGCGCGCACGCGGGCGGCGAGCCCGGGGTAGCGGGCGGCGAGGAGCAGGTTCGCGGAGTCCTCGTCCAGTGGTGCCAGCGTGAATTCGTCCAGCCCGCCGTGGTCGAACAGGCTCTGTCCGTCAGTGCGGGAGGCGGCCACGAAGCCGACCTGGTTGCCGAGACGGCGGGAGACGAAACCCAGGACGACGGCGCTCGCCCGGTCCAGCCACGGCAGGTCGTCGACGATGAGCAGCAGCGGCGTCTCGGCCGCGGCTCGGCGCAGCAGCGCCAGCGTGGCGTTGACCAGGAGCAGCCGGTCCGGGGCAAGCCCGGGGCCGAAGCCGAGTGCCACGTCGAGGGCGGCACGGTACTCGGCGGGCAAGTGCTCGCGGTCGTCGAGTACCGGCATGAGGATCTGGTGCAGTCCGGCGAACGGGACGTCGGCCTCGAACTCGACGCCGTCGGCGCGCAGGACCCGGGTCCCGGCCTCGGCCGCCACCTCGGCCACCGCGTCGAGCAGTGTCGACTTCCCCACGCCGGCCTCGCCGACGATGTGCAGGCCACGGCCGCGCCCGGCGCCGTCCTCAAGGAATTCCAGCACCCGCTGCACGTCCTCGATGCGGCCGACGATGTGAGATCTCCGGCTCCACGGTCCGCTGCCACTCATCGCTCTCGTCTCTCTTCCGTTGTCCGGGCCGGGACCCGCGCCGCCTGCCACACGGGTCCGGATCCGGCCAGGGATGATCCGGCCCCGAAGGTTGCGGGCCGGCGGCCCGGACAGCACCGGGGACAACGTTCCGGACGGCCGGAGGACGCAGGGCGGACCGGCGGGTGCCGGCCGTGGACGGTCTCCGGTCCGGGTTCGGCGCGCGCGCGGCCGCGACGACCAGCGTGCTCGGCCGGCCCCGGGGTTCGCGCCCGTGGAAGTCCCTGGCCTGCTGCAGGACACCCTGGTGTGCCCCGGGCGCTCCGGTGCGCATGGCGCCGCATTCCAAGCGGCGGCGACGCGGCAAGCCCGGGTGTCCCGGGACCCGCCTGCGCGGCCGAGGCCGGCCCGGGCCGAACCCTCCGAATGATTGACGCGTCAATCACTTTGGCATATGGTTGACGCATCAATCATATGGAGGTGGCGGATGGCGAGCGAACGACCGGGCCCCGCCGGTGCGGCAACCGCCCGGCGCCGACTGACATCGGCGGAACTTGCCGTCTGGCGATCGCTGCTCGACACCACCGGCGAGTTGCAGCGGCGCCTCGGTGCGCGGATGACAGCCGACTGCGGGCTGTCTCCGTCCGACTACCACGTCATGGTCACGCTGAGCGAGGCGCCGCGCCGTCGCCTGCGGCCGTCGGCGTTGGCCGAGGCAATGGACTGGGAACGCAGCCGCCTCTCCCACCAGCTGGGCCGGATGGAAAAGCGCGGGCTGATCCGCCGCGAGGAATGCGCCACGGACAACCGCGGCTCGGAGATCGTGCTGACCGACTTAGGGGCCACCGCGTTCCGTGCCGCCACGGCACCGCATGCCCGCGCGATCAAGGAGCATTTCGCCGACGCCTTGAGCGCGGACCAGTTCACCGCGCTCGCGGACGTCCTCACCAGCCTGAGCCGCCACATTTTCCCGGAGCGTGAAGCATGAGCGCCCACACCCGGCCGAACTCCGACCCGCGGCCCCGCATCGCCGTCCTCGGCGCCGGCCACACCGGCCCGGTGCTGGCCAGGGTGCTGGCCGAAGCCGGCTACCCCGTGTCGATCGCGGCCTCCGGCGATCCGGAGAAGATCGCGCTGATCATGTCGTTCCTGGCGCCCGACGCCAAGCCGCGCTGGGCCGCCGACGCGGTCGCCGAGGCCGATGTCGTGATCCTCGCCCTGCCGCTGCACCGCTTCGCCGACCTCGACCCGGACCGGTTCGCCGGAAAGATCGTGATCGACACCATGAACTACTGGCCGCCCACCGACGGCGTGCACGCCCTGTTCGAGGACCCCGCCCTGGGCTCGAGCGAGATCGTGCAAGCCCATCTGCCCGGCGCGAAGGTCGTCAAGACCCTCAACCACATCGGCTATCACGAGCTCGACGAGTCCCGCCGCCTCGCCGGTTCCGCGCACCGCCGAACCCTCGGCGTCGCGGGCGACGACCAGGAGGCCGTGGCCCTCACCGCCGCAATCCTCGACCGCGTCGGCTACGACACAGTCACCCTGCCGTCGCTCGAGGCCGGCCGGGCGTTCCAGCCCGGCGGACCCGTCTTCGGTGCCGACCTCACCCGCGACCGATTCGACCTGGAGGTTTCATCATGACCACACCCACCGCCGCAGGCTCCGGGTACACCGAGGCCGCGAAGGAGTTCCCGCTGGAGTTCGGGCTGGACACCTTCGGCGACCGCGTCGGCAACGCGCAGGGCCGGCCGCTGTCCCACGCCCAGACCATCCGCGACGTCGTCGAGCAGGGCGTACTGGCCGACCAGGTCGGCGTCGACGTCTTCAGCATCGGCGAGCACCACACCGAGGACTTCCCCATGCCGGCCGGCGACATCGTGCTGGGCGCGATAGCCGCCCGCACCGAGCGCATCCGCCTGGGCTCGGCCGTCACCGTACTCAGTTCCGACGACCCGGTTCGGGTGTTCCAGCGCTACTCGACGCTGCACGCGCTGTCCGGCGGCCGCGCCGAAGTGGTCATCGGACGCGGTTCCAGCACCGAGTCGTTCCCGCTGTTCGGCTACGACCTGGCCGACTACGAGGTGCTGTTCGACGAGAAGGCGCGCCTGTTCGCGCAGATCCGGAACGGAGGACCGGTCACCTGGCAAGGCACCACCCGCGCCGCACTGACCGACCAGGAGATCGTCCCGTTCACCGAGGACGAACAACCGCTGCCGACCTGGATCGGCGTGGGCGGCAGCCCGCAATCCGTACTGCGCGCCGCCGAACTGAACTTCCCGCTGCTGCTGGCCGTCATCGGCGGCAACCCGCTGCGCTTCGTGCCGTTCACGCAGCTGTACCGCAAAGCCCGCGCCGCCACCGGCCGCCCGCAGCTCCCGATCGGGCTCCACACGCCCGGCCACATCGCGGCCACCGACGACGAAGCCTTCGAGCAGTTCATCCCGCACATGCAGGAAACCATGCGCAAGCTCGCGCCCATTCGCGGATTCCGGGTGCCGGACATCGAGCAGTTCCGGCACGAAGTCGGCCCGGACGGCGCGCTGTACGTCGGCTCGCCCGAGACGGTCGCCCGCAAGATCGCGGCCAACCTGCCGCAACTGGACGCGACGCGCTTCAACCTCAAGATCGCCATGCCGCAGATGCGCCAACGGGACATCCTCGAAGCCGTCGAACTGTACGGAACCAAGGTCGTCCCCCGGGTCCGGGAGCTCATCGCCGAACAGCAGGACACCGGGCGCTGACACGATGCCGCCGGGGCGGCGGACGGCGGCCGGCCGCCGTCCGGCACGCCCCTGGCGTGGCTCCAGCCGCATGACAAAATCACGCTGCACTGCGGCCGGATGGCCGTATACGCCGAACTCTCGGAGGAGTACGTGAATTTCAGCGCCGGGGCGCACGCCCCGGGGGCGAGGAACGGACGCCCGCACACCCTCGACGGCGCCTTCGCTGCCCCTGCAACCCTGCGCCTGGGATAGCGCCCGCGCATGGCAGAGCGAAACAGGAAGTACGGCCGTACCCCGCTGTGGCTGGCGAACCGCCGGGCCGAGCACGATGTGCTTGCCGAGCTTGTCAACGCGGTCCGTGGCGGGACCGGCAGGGCCTTGGTCGTCTCCGGTGAGCCGGGCATCGGCAAGTCCCTGATGCTCGACCACGCGGCCGAACTGGCGGTCGGGTTGCGGGTTGTGCGGGTGACCGGCGTGCAGTCCGAGATGGAACTGCCCTTCGCCGGGCTGCACCAGCTGAGCGCACCCGTGCTGTCGGGGCTGGAGGCGCTCACCGCACCGCAGCGGGACGCGCTGCGGATCGCCTTCGGATTGAGCGACGGGCCGACTCCGGACCGGTTCCTGGTCGGTTTGGCCGTTCTCGGCCTGCTGTCCGAAGCCGCCGGCGAGCAACCCCTGCTGTGCGTGGTCGACGACCACCAGTGGCTGGACCAGGCTTCCGCCCAGGCACTGGGCTTCATCGCGCGGCGACTCGCCGCGGACCCGGTCGGCCTGGTCTTCGGGACGCGCGAACCCGGCGAGGAACTCGCGGGACTGCCCGAGCTGAACCTGCGCGGGCTGAACGACGACGATGCGGGCGCGCTGCTGGACTCGGTGCTGACCGCACCGCTGGACACGCGGATACGTGATCAGATCATCGCCGAGACGGGCGGCAACCCCCTGGCACTGCTCGAATTGCCGCGCGGCCTGTCGGCCGGCCAGCTGGCCGGCGGGTTCGGCCTGCCGGGTGTGGTGTCCGTGTCCGGCCGGATCGAAGAGAGCTTCCTGCACCGGCTCGAAGCGCTGCCGCCGCAGAGCCGGAGGCTCCTCCAGCTGGCGGCAGCGGACCCGTCCGGAGATGCGGCCCTGGTCTGGCGGGCAGCCGCCCCGCTCGGGATCCCGATCTGCGCCGCGGCGGGGGCGGCAGAGAACGCCGGCCTGGTGGAGTTCACGACGCGGGTGCGGTTCCGGCACCCGCTGCTGCGCTCGGCCGCCTACCGCTCGGCCTCGGCCGAGGACCGGCAAGCCATACATCTCGCCCTTGCCGAGGCCACCGACCCGGTGGCCGATCCCGACCGCCGGGCCTGGCACCGCGCCCAGGGCGCATCCGGACCGGACGAGGCGATCGCGGCAGAGCTGGAGGCGTCGGCGGGCCGGGCGCTGGCTCGCGGCGGGCTGGCTGCCGCCGCCGCGTTCCTGCAGCGTGCGGTGGTGCTGAGCGTCGACCCGGTACGCCGTGCCGAACGGATCCTGTCGGCTGCGGAGGCCGGCCTGAAAGCCGGCGCGTTCTCCACAGCCCTGGACCTGCTCGACAGCGCCGAGGCACGTTCCCTGGACGAGCTCCAGGGAGCCCGGGTGGACCTGCTGCGCGGCCGCGTCGGCTTCGCCTCGGCGCTCGGCGGCGACACCCTGCCCATGCTGCTCAAAGCAGCCCAACGCCTGGAGCCGCTGGACCGCGACCTGGCCCGCGACACGTACCTGACCGCATGGATGGCTGCCGTCTTCGCGGGACGCCGCGGGACCGGCACGAACATCCGCAAGATATCCGGTGCCGCGCAGAACCTGCGGCCGCCCGAGAGCGGGCCGGTCGCGGCCGACCGGGCACTCCACGCCCTCACGCTGCTGGTCACCGAGGGGCCGGCCGCAGCCGTACCGGCGCTGCGGGAAATCGTCACCTTCTTCACCGGAACGGACGTCACCACGGCGGAGAGGCTCCACCTCGGGTGGTTCGCCCAGGCGGCCGCCAGCGCCCTCTGGGACCTCGGGACCTGGCGTGCCATGCTCACCCGCCAGGCCCGGCACGCCCGGAACGCCGGCGCGCTCGACCAGCTGCCGATCCTGCTCGCCGCGCTGGGCGTGGCCACTCTGTGGGAGGGCGACTTCGCGGCCGCCGACGCCCTTCTCGCCGAGTCCGACGCCATATGCACGGCAACCGGGACCAGCATCGCCCCCTTCATCCCGATCATGGCGGCCACGCTGCGCGGCGACGAGGAAGCCGCCCAATCACTGATCACCGCCGCGATCGCCGATGGCCGGGCACAAGGACAGGGCGTCGCCGAGGCGTTCGCCCAATGGAACGGCGCGATTCTGCACAACAGCCTCGGCCGGTACGACCAGGCGGCGGAACTCGCGGCCGCGGCCGCCGAGGACTCACCGGGGCTGTACGTCTCGCTGTGGGCGCTCCCCGAACTCGTCGAAGCCACCGCGCGCTCCGGCCGTCCGGACCACGCCCGTGCAGCCCTCGACCGCCTGGAACGGTCGGTCCTGGCGAGCGGGGAAGAGCCCGGGCTTGGCATCGCGGTCCGCTCGCGGGCGTTGCTCACCTCGGGCGCCGCGGCCGAGCGCCTCTACCGCGAGGCCATAGACAGACTCGGCCGCACCGCGCTCCGCCCCGAACTCGCCCGTGCCCACCTGGTCTACGGCGAGTGGCTGCGCCGCGAGAACCGCCGCGTGGACGCCCGGGCCGAACTGCGCACCGCCCACGACATGCTGGTCGGCATGGGCGCAGCAGCATTCGCCGACCGCGCCCGGCGCGAACTCCTTGCGTGCGGCGAGACGGCCCGCAAGCGCACCGTCGGAGTAGCGAACACCCTGACCGCGCAGGAAGCGTTCATCGCCCGGCTCGCGGCCGACGGGCATACGAACCCGGAGATCGGCGCCCAGCTTTTCATCAGCGCCCGCACCGTCGAATGGCACTTGCGCAACGTGTTCGCCAAGCTCGGGATCTCCTCACGTCGCGAACTCGGCGATGCACTGGACACGTTCGCGCGTCTCGTAGCGGAATCCGGCGACGAGTAGCGGCGTGCCTCCGACCCGTCGGACGCGGAGTCGGCGTCCGACGGGCCGGCCCGGTCAGTCCGCGACGCGGATCGGGCGCCGGTGGAGGAGGTCCTGACAGTCCGGGTGACGGGCGATCCACCCGGCGTAGAACGAGCAGGTCGGCAGCACGGCGAGCCCAGGTTCGCGCGCCTCGTCGAGGGAGGTCCGGACGAGTGCGCCCCCGATGCCCCGGCCCGCGTAGCGCGGGTCCGCCGGGGCGGGCGCCACCCACGGTCTGCACGAACATCTCCTCGCGTTGAACACGCGGCGGCGCACGGTCCGTTTCACTACCGGATGGACGATCACCGAGGCGGACGAGAAGGCGATCGCCCGGCTGCCCGAGAGGACCTGGGAGAGCTCCCTGCACCGAGACGGCGGCCCCCACGATGCCTACGGGGTCGCGGAGCTGACCGGCTGAGCGCCAGAGAAGGCCGGAGCAAGGGCCTGCGGCTGATCCTCCGCCGGGTCAAACCGTCCGGCCGGCACCTTCAGGACCTGACCAAAGGCCGCTTGTTCCACGTCCCGACGCTGCCGTACGGCTGCCAGCTCCAACTCCGCGTCGCCGAGCGCGGCCAGCACCGCCTCCACGCCGTCCGGCAGATCCACGGATTCAACGGAATCGGCGGAGCCGTCGGAGTCAACGGAGTCGACGGCGGATTCGTCATGAATTCGTACGGCCGCCGCCAGAGCGATGAGTACGGGCTCCTCTGCCGTCAGGCGGTCGGCCGCGCTACGGCGCTCGGGCGAATCGACGAGCGTGGGCTCACTGCCCGCCCGGAACGATAGCCTGCGGCTCCGCTGCCGGGTGAGCAGCCCCTCCGCCTCCAACGCGGCCTGATACGCCAAGGACAGGTCGCGGCCCCGTCGCCACAGCCAGTCGTCCACGGACTCGTACGGCTCCTCCCGCACAAGTACCGAAGCGGCGGCCCGCAACAGCGCGTCGTCGGGCGCGGGCCCGCCGGCCGGCACGATGTGGTCGCCGTCCAGCTCGGCGGCCCGGGCGGCGACCAGGTCGATCAGCTCGGCTCCCGCGAGCGCGAGCGACAGTTCACCCCGGCCCGGTGGGCGACCTGATGCCGCGTCCAGGGCTATGACCATCAGGTCACGTGGTGTGGTCATGCTCAGCTCCTGCTGTCTGCGGGCGAGGACCGGGACGGCCGACTGGGCCCGTTGTGGTCGCAGCACGGTACGTTGCGGGTGGCCCCGCAGCCACAGAGTACGGCCCAGGTCTCCTGCCGCACTCCGTCCGTCGTGTCGACGGCGAGTTCGCCTCGGATCACGAGGGCGCCTTCCGGGCGGCGCGAGATCGTGGTGGGTCGAGTGGGGGATTCGTCCCCCGCGCCGTCCATCCGGTGGTACTGCCGGGCACCGCTGGGGCAGCGCCGGACGATCTGCTCGATCTCGGCGGTGGGGGCGGCCGTCGGCTGGATCCACGGTCTGCGGGCGGTGTCGAAGACCTCCGGCCGGCAGTCCCTGCACGCAATCACCCCCGTGCAGGCAGAGTTCGGCTCGTAGCTGACGAAGATGCTCTCGCCTCGGTAGGACCTGGCGTCGGCGCGTCGGGGGCGGTTCACGCCCTCCCTCACCCCTTCCCGCCGGCCGTGAGTCGCATGAGATCGGTGCTGAAGTCCACGTCCTCGACGCCCCGTTCGGCACGTGTGGCGTTGCCGCCGAACTGGTGGCTGTAACCGGTCCAGGCACGGTCGGCGATGGAGCCGCCGATGCCGCTGCGCAGCAGAACCACGAGTTCGGTGGCGGCGCGTTCGATCCGGTGGCCGAGTGCGGAATCCCCCAGCTGCGGTAGAGATCCACGATCGGCTTGAAGTGCAGGTTGGGCGCGAGAACGTGGTTGGCGAAGAATCCGTTGCCGTAGTAAGCGGCCTGTTCGGCGATCTCCGGTGAGCGGATCGAACCGTGCCAGACGAAGGGGATACGCCGTCCAGCGGCCGGGGCGTCGAGGTGAAGCCCTGCAGCGGGGTGCGGAACTCGCCCTCCCAGTCGACGACGTCCTCCCGCCGGAGCCGGTGCAGCAGGTTGTAGTTCTCGAGGGCCAGCGCCATGCCCTTGCGGATGTCCTTTCCGAACCACGGATAGACCGGCATCGTGTTGCCGCGACCCACCATGAGGTCGAGGCGCCCCTTCGCCACGTGCTGGAGCATGGCGTAGTCCTCGGCGAGCCTCACCGGGTCGTTCGTGGTCACGAGCGTGACCGAGGTGCTGGGGACGATGCGCTCGGTCAGCGCGGCGATGTGCCCAGCAGGGTGGTGGGCGAGGAGGGAATGAACGGCGGGTTGTGGTGCTCGCCGAGCGCGAACACGCCCAGGCCGACCTCGTCGGCCCGCTGGGCCACGCCGACGATGCTGCTGATGCGCTACGCCTCGCTCTGGGTGTGGCCGGTGACCGGGTCGGGTGCGATGTCGCCGACCGTGAAGATGCCGAATTGCATGGTGTCCGCCTTTCCGGGCCGTCCTGGGGCCTGTCCGGCAGGGCAGCCCATGGTCACGGACCATGATTCGGGCTCGGGTCCTGTCCGGGCATCGGTCATCCGACCGTCGCTCGCCTGCCGCGTATCGGCAGTTGTTTGACCGATGTGGCCGACGCTGCCGCTCACCAGACTCTTTCTCAGCGGATTCGCCGCCGTACCCACCGAAGGGAAGACCACCATGTCCGAGAACCAGAACGAACTCACCATCGAGAACTCCGCCGTCGTCCTGATCGACCACCAGCCGGCCATCGCGATGGTCACAGCCCCGCCCTCGCAGACCGAGCTGATCAACAACGTGACCGGGCTCGCGAAGACGGCCAAGATCCTGGGCGTGCCGACCGTACTGACCACGGTCGGTGCGACCGGCGGCCCGCTGGACGACCCGATCTTCAAGGAGATCAGCGAGGTCTTCCCGGACCACAAGCCGATCGACCGGGTGACCACCAACGCCTGGTCGCACCCCGACGTACGCGCGGCGGTGGAGGCCACCGGGCGCCGGAAGCTCGTGATGGCGGGCCTGTCCACCGACGTCTGTCTCGCGCAGGCCGTCCTGGGCGCGCTCAAGGACGGGTACGAGGTGTTCTTCGTGTCCGACTGCTCGGCCGGCGTCACCCGGGAGGCACACGAGGACGCCAAGATCCGCCTCACGATGGCCGGCGCCAGGCCGATCAACTGGACCGCGCTGCTCAGCGAGTGGACCCCGGAGATCACCTCGCCGGAGCGGATCGCTCTCACCGACGTGCTGTCGCGACACGGTGGCGCGTCGGCGCTGTGGATCGACTACGTCCTGGCGCAGGGCCCCAAGGGCAAGTGACGGCGCCCGAGTACGTCCGGTGACCGCTATGGCTGGCGCTCGCCACGTCCACGCGACGTGATGCCCAGCCACAGCGGCACCCTGTCCTTGAGGATGCACACAGAATGAGCAGTTGGACCCTCGAATACCGCGATTCGATCGCATTGCTGACCTACCGCAGGCCGCCGGACAACCTCCTCGATCCGGAGTCCCTCGCCGAACTCGGCCGCATGTTCGATCAGTTGGCACGAAACACCGACCGGGTGAAGCTGGTGGTGATCACTGGCGGCAGCGACGGGTACTTCGTCAACCACGGTGACCTGAAACAGCACCCGGACTGGCTCGCACTGGGCCAGGACGGAGCGATCCACTCGCCGGGATTCGACGCCTACCTCGACTCCTTCCACCGGATCGAAGAACTGCCGCAGCCGACGATCGCCGCGATCGACGGACTCGCGTCGGGCGGCGGGAGCGAGCTCGCGCTGGCCTGCACCATGCGGGTCGGTTCACCACGCGCCCGACTGCGACAGTCGGAGGTGCCGGCCGGAATCATGCCGGGGGCGGGCGGCACCGTCCGGCTGTCCCGTCTGGTCGGACCCGGCATCGCGGCCGAAGTGGTCCTCAGCGGACGCCCCCTCACCGCCGATGAGGCGTATCGGGTCGGCTGGCTCAACGCCGTACTTCCGGCAGAGGACTTCGTCGACCACACGATCGAATGGGCGCAGCAGTTCGTACGGCACTCGGGCCCGGCCCTGATCGCTGCCACCCAGTCCATCCGGGACAGCGGCCGACTGTCCCTCCGTGACGCACTGGCGAGGGAACGTGAGATCTTCCTGCGCCACTTCGCCACCACCGACATGGTCGTCGAGCACAACACCCAATCCCGAGATTCTTAAGGAAGAGCGAGATGCGTGGACTGAAGGGCAAAGTGGCGGTCGTCGCCGGCGGAGCACCCGGCGGCATCGGTGGTGCGACCGCCGTCCGGCTGGCCGAGGAAGGCATGTCGGTGGTCGTGGCCGACCTCAACGAGTCGGCCGCTCAGAAGGTCGCGGCAGAGATCCGGAAGGCCGGCGGTGAAGCCACGGCCCGGCAGTTCGACATCACGAACGAGGATTCGTACGCCGGCCTCATTGACTTCACCGTACGCACCTATGGACGCCTGGACGGGCTGTACAACGTGGCGGCCGACCTGTCCCCCGCCACGATGAACGGCGACGTCGATGTCACCTCGGTGCCGCTGGACCTCTGGCAGCGGGCGCTCGACATCAATCTGACCGGATACATGCTCGGCATCCGCCATGCACTGCCGGTCATGCTCGGGCAGGGCAGCGGATCGATCGTCAACACGATGTCGAGCGCGGTCTGGGGCGGTGGGACCACGAAGGTCGCCTATCAGGCGTCCAAGAGCGGCCTCCTGGGGCTCACGCGGCACACTGCGAGTCTCGGTGGGAAGCAGGGAGTGCGCTGCAATCTGCTCTCCCCCGGCGTCACCCTCACGACCGCGGCCCTGGCGTCGACCACCGAGGAATGGCGGGACCAAGTCCTGGCATCGGTACGTTCCCCGCGTCTCGGCAAGCCGGAGGACATGGCCGCGATGGTGGCGTTCCTCTTCTCGGACGACGCCGCCTTCATCAATGGCCAGTCGTTCCTGGTCGACGGTGGGGCACACTTCAGCTGAGGGACGGGCCGGTGACGAGCGGACGGCGGGGCTGGAGCGCGGCGATGGCGTCGGCGCGGGCGGCAGCCGCCTCGTTCCTCGCCTCGCGCCCGACCCTGAGGGAGCCACAGCGTGAGCGCGAAAGCAGCCGGCGTGGCTGCCGGGAGCGCCGTCCAGGTACCGCAGGGCGTCCAGTACAGCCCTTCGCGCATCCGTGCCACCTGGGGCGGAACCGGGAGCGTGGAGGACGCTTCCAGGGCGTTGGGGTTTTCGCGGACGAAGGGCTACGACCTGGTTCGTCGTGGGGAGTTCCCGTGCCGCGTGCTGCGCATCAGCCGCACGACACGTATCGCCACCACCCCGTCGCTCGGCGTGCTCGAAAATGGAGAGCCTGAGTACAACGGCGCCACGCCATCGCAGCCCGCCGCGCCACGAAGTCCCGCCGGATATCCGGCGGGGCTTCGTCGTCTCACGCGTTCTTCCAGAATCCGGCACCGGTGAGAAGGACGCTCACAGCCGCGGCCGTGAGAGCGGCGACCGCGTCGATCTGCTTCACTGGTTCCCTTGGCATCGCGGAGGGTGCTGAGATGGCGAGCGAGGGCCCGCAGTTGCGCGGCGTGGTCGACGAGCGCCGCGGCCAGCGCGTCCAGCTCGGCCGACGCCAGTGTCCGGGCGAACCCGGACAATTCGACATAGACACTCACGTGCCGGCGGGCGCACCGACCGTACGGATACTTCACCAGCTCGGCAAAGTGGAGCGGTTCGCCGTCGTGAGTCAAGACGCCCTCGGCGCCAGCGTGAGCGAGGACGACCCGGCACTCGACCGGGTGCCCGGTGTGGCCAGCGCACCAAGCCGGGCAGGTGAGGTGACCGGGCCGTGGTCAAGGGTCGGCACCATGACGGTGCGCGGCGCGCTCATCGGCCCGCCTGACTCCTTCTCCGCAGCATCCCAGGGGCAGTACCCCTCGGCGCTGAGGCTACGGTCTTGCACGGGTTCGACTCCCTTGATCGGAAGGGGTTTCGTCTCAAGGCCCCGGCGGTGCTGGAGTCACCGTCCCGGGGCCGTTTCGTCTCACCCATGTCTCGCACGCGATGTGTGAGACGGAGGTCCAGGAGCCTCTGACCTGGACCTTATGGACTTGGTGGACGCTCACGAACCACTGAAGACGACAGGTAAACTCTGGACACGTGACTGCTGTGTCTGCGAAACCTCGCATCCCCAATGTCCTGGCCGGCCGCTATGCCTCCACGGAGCTGGCCGTCCTCTGGTCCCCCGAGCAGAAGGTGAAGCTGGAGCGCCAGCTCTGGCTGGCGGTGCTGCGCGCTCAGAAGGACCTCGGGATCGAGGTACCCGACGCAGCCCTCACCGATTACGAGCGGGTCCTCGACCAGGTCGACCTCGCCTCCATCGCGGAACGCGAGAAGGTCACCCGGCACGACGTCAAGGCACGGATCGAAGAGTTCAACGCTCTCGCCGGGCACGAGCAGGTCCACAAGGGCATGACCTCCCGGGACCTCACCGAGAACGTCGAGCAGCTGCAGATCCGGCTCTCGCTGGAGCTCATGCGCGACCGCACCGTGGCCGTCCTGGCCCGGCTCGGCAGGCTTGCGGGCGAATACGGCGAGCTGGTCATCGCCGGCCGCTCCCACAATGTCGCCGCCCAGGCGACCACGCTCGGCAAGCGTTTCGCGACCGCGGCGGACGAGCTGCTGGTGGCGTACGGCCGGCTGGAGGACCTGCTGGGCCGCTACCCGCTGCGGGGCATCAAGGGTCCCGTCGGCACGGCGCAGGACATGCTTGACCTACTGGGCGGTGACGCCGGCAAGCTCGCCGACCTGGAGCAGCGCATCGCCGCCCACCTCGGCTTCGGACAGGCGTTCACCTCGGTCGGCCAGGTCTACCCCCGCTCGCTCGACTACGACGTCGTGACCGCACTGGTGCAGCTGGCCGCCGCGCCCTCGTCAGTCGCGAAGACGATCCGGCTGATGGCCGGGCACGAGCTGGTGACCGAGGGGTTCAAGCCGGGTCAGGTCGGCTCGTCGGCGATGCCGCACAAGATGAACACCCGGTCCTGCGAACGCGTCAACGGACTGATGGTGATCCTGCGCGGCTACGCCTCGATGACGGGCGAACTGGCGGGCGACCAGTGGAACGAGGGCGACGTGTCCTGCTCCGTCGTCCGCCGGGTGGCGCTGCCGGACGCGTTCTTCGCGTTCGACGGTCTGCTGGAGACCTTCCTCACGGTGCTCGACGAGTTCGGGGCGTTCCCGGCGGTCGTGGCCCGCGAACTGGACCGGTACCTGCCGTTCCTCGCCACGACCAAGGTACTGATGGGCGCGGTGCGCGCCGGCGTCGGCCGCGAGGTCGCCCACGAGGCCATCAAGGAGAACGCGGTCGCCGCCGCTCTGGCCATGCGCGAGCAGGGCACGGAGCGCAACGAGCTGCTCGACAAGCTCGCCGCCGACGGCCGCATCCCGCTGGACCGGGAACAGCTGGACGCGCTGATGGCAGACAAGCTCTCCTTCACGGGAGCGGCCGGCGACCAGGTCACCGCGCTCGTCGCCCGGATCGAGGAGATCACCAAGCAGCACCCCGAGGCTGCGGGATACACACCGGGCTCGATCCTCTGACCGGATGACACCCGAAGAGCTCCAGGCCGCCCGCGATCGCATCGTTCCCGATGTGGTTGCGGGCGGCTTGCGCGTGCTGTTCTGCGGAATCAACCCGAGCCTGATGACGGGCGCCACGGGCCACCATTTCGCCCGCCCCGGCAACCGCTTCTGGCCAGTGCTCCTTCTCTGCACTTCACCCGTTCGGGTGTGACGTCGTCCGCGCAGACTCCCCGACCCCGGGTGCTGAATCGTATGGACCCTCACTCGGCAACTGTGATCCACTTCGACCATGAGTTTGTCAGTGGATGTCTTCGTCGTTGGCGCGGACGGCAAGAGGCAGGTCCTGGACGTTCCGGAGGAATGCTCTGATCTGGCTGGATTCGAAAGTTGGCGTACCACCGTGTGGGGTTCGGAGGTGGTCCGTTCACTGGGAGCCCAGTTCTTTCCGGTCCTGGCCGACACAGACTTGCAGGTCGAGGCCGGCCAGGTGCCAGAGTTCCGCCGTGAGTGTGCCGTGCTCCGCAAGAACCTGGAGGAGATCGTTGCCGGCGGTTCCCCGGTAAGGACGGCCGAGGAACTCCGGCGCCAGATCTCTGAGAGGTTGGCGAACATCGAGGATGCCGCCAGGCGCGCGGAGGAAATGGGTGGGGGCGTTCTCATCTGGTGAGGCGCCTGCCGGCTTCCCTCTGCTTCGCCTTCACGGGAATGTGGGGGCATGTGACTCGTCACGGTGCCTCCGGGGTTGAGGGGACGATTCGGGGCTTGGGGATGCCCAGATCGACGGCGGGACGCCGTGTCCGGCGTTGGGTTTCCTCGCGCTTGGCGCGGAGGAAGGTGAGCGTGAGGTTGATGCCTTCGACCTCGCCGATCCAGTTCTCGTCCTGGGCCCGCTGGAGGCGGGCGAGGAGATCGGTTTCGAGTTCTTCGAGTCGGTCGAGCATCTTCGGGTTGATGTGGAGCATCGGGCAGCGGATGCAGGCGTGTTCGTGTTGGCAGGGGGTGCCGTAGGGTCGTCCGCAGGAGCCGAGTTCGACCTTTCGGCGGTCGAAGTGCTCCTCGAATTCGCCCCATTCCTGGTCCGTCGTGTCACGGTATTCGCCCTCAGGCCGAACCTCGCGCCGTCGGTGCAGATGCTCCTTGTAGTGCCGGACGACGTCCTCGTCGAAGACCGCAACGTAACCACGGGTGGTCTGGATGTTGAGGTGGCCCAACAGGGCCGCTCCGATGTGGATCGGTAGGCCGCTGTTAACGAGTTCGGTGGCGAAGATTCTTCGAAAGTCGTGCGGGGTGAACTTCAATCCGCGAAACCCTGGATGTGCTTCGGCAAGGGCCTGCCCGCGTCGGCTGATCATCTCCTGGATGGTGCCCGTGCAGAACACGGCGGGCGTGGTGCCGTTCTGCCGTTGGAAGAGGAACGGCATGGGGGCGCTCCACTCCTTGTCGTGTGGGTCGTACCGACTGATGAGGGGGATCGGGCGGCCTGTGCGGGTGTGCCGGCGGATGATGGAAGCGATGACGTGGAAGAGCTCGGCGGACATCGGAATCACGCGTTCGCGGTCGGTTTTCGACGGGGCGATCACCAGCAATGCGATGACCTCTCCGTTTGCCCGCTGGTATTGCCGACCGCTGAGATGGGTGAGCTCAATGAGTTCTTCCACCCGCACTCCGGAGTGCCGCAGAGTCTCGACCGCGGCCCACTCCCAGAAGGCTGTTTCTTCCTCGGTTCCGATATGAATGATCTGGCCGCTGGACTCTTCGATGACGCGGGTGGGGACCGCGTCGCCGTGGCGGAGGAGCTTGCGGTCGGCTTCGGTGATGACGCGGCGGTAGTCGGTCCCGTCGTGAGTGAAGACTTCTCCTTCCGCTGCCTTGTTGGCCCGTTCGAGCAGGAGACGGGCACGGTCGTAGCGCGTCTCCACGTGGTCGACCAGGACGGGCAGCAGGGGCTGGCGCTGACGGGTGCGGTTGGCTGAGCGTTCGTTGATCCGGCGTCGGCGAGTCCCGAGGCCGTGGAGTTCGCTGGGCGGAACAGGACAAGGGGCGACCCACGCCGCCCAGCGTTCTGGTTCCTCCGCGGCCCAGGTGTGCAGGTCGAAGTAGAAACTTCGGACCGCGATGACGATGCTGTCTTGGCCGGCACGAGGCTTGCCGTTGTCCTTGACGGTGATCATCTGCCGCCAGGTCGCGTAGTGCTCAGGGGAGATCCGCAGATCAGCCTGGTCGGGGTTGACGCGCTCGATCTTCTCCCAGAAGTGATGGGCGACCAGCAGGACGAGGTTCTTCAGCGTGGAGTAGTCAGTGTCGGCCCGGCGCCGCGTGAAGTAGTCGATCAGCAGAGCCCGCACCGCCTGATTGCGGATGGGGTATTGGGTGACCATCTCCTCGACGGTGCGTTGACCCCGCATTAGAGCGGCCCGGAGCGTGAGGGGCGTCGCGGGCGGGAAGTGCCCCATGGCATGCAGGACATTCCACATCCCCTGGCCGACCAGCCGGTTCGCCACCTTGTTCCCGGGCTGCAACACACTGCGAGCCCTGCGGTTTTCTTGCGTGAAGTGCACCACCGCTTCCGGCGTCACATCGCTCAGTGCCACTCCCTGGACCGCAAGGAGGGTGCACAGCTCGGCCATGGCCTCTCGACGGTGGACGTGCCGCATCGGTTGCGCTTGAACCTGCGCGGCGTATTTCTCCAGGAGCGGGTCGTCCTGGCCGGTGACGAACATCGGCGCGAAGTTGTGCAACACGTTGCGCCGGAAGGTAACAAGGGTCGGCTGGATGGCGCGCAGGCAGTAGAGCGCCCGCACCCCCGGGGTAATGGCCAAGCCCGTGGAACGTCGAGTTCCTAGCGAGTTGGCGGCGACCAGCCCCTGTCCGATGGGGCTGGCGTCCCATCGCTCCTGCCACGTCTGACCGGGAAAGTCACGCAGGTACTGCAGGACGCATTCGGTGGCCTGCGCTCGCTGGTATCGGGTCACCTTGTCCGCGTCCATCCATACTGTGGCGGCAAGTCGGGAGATGTGAGTGGAGGAGGCGGAGCCGAGCTCGCCGTGCGGGCGGGGCGGTGCCGCAGCGACGGCTGGTTCGGCCGTGATGATTCCTCCGACGAATCTGCTGGCGAAGTCGAGACCTTCGGCAACCGGGCCATGCCGTCGACTGGCCCCCGTGGTGGTGCTGAGACGGGATTTAGGCACCGAACACCGCCGCGATGTCGTCGGCGTCATAGCCGCTGGGATAGCTCCGTTCGATGCGTGGAGCGTTGTAGTGCTCGGTGAGCTTGTCGAAAAGCTCCTCGACGCGCACCGTCAGGTAACGGCTGGTGGTCTGGATGTTGGCGTGCCGCAGGATGGACTGCACCTCGGGCAGCGTGAGCTTGCCACCGTTGGCCATACGGCTCGCAGCCGTGTGCCGCAGGTCGTGCAGCGTCCAATTGGTGCCCAGCGCCTCATTGGCGCGCTGCATGATTCGCCGCATCGCCCAGTAGGACAAAGGCCGGTCCATCCCTCGACGAGTCCGCCACAAAGGCTCGTCCGCCGGCGGGGTGCCGACCTCGTCGAGGTAGCGGGCCAACCGTACGAACGCCTGTGGAGAGGCCGGAACAGGCTGACGCTCCCGCGACCCCTTCGAGATCACGTAGACGCGCTGGCCAGCCCAGTCCAGGTCGCCGATGCCGACGCCGAGCAATTCCTCCGCTCGGGCACCACTAGTGACGTAGAACTCCAGAAGGGCGCGGTCGCGCTCGCATCCCATGCGCTCGAACAGCTCGTCCCACAAGTGATCGGGGATCGACCGCGGCGGCCGGTCTGCCACCTTCTGGCGCAGCCGGGCCCGGCCCAGCACCACCATCGGCTCAAGCGGGCTGCGGTGGGCCAGGGCCCGGCGCCGCTGCGGGGAGACCGGGACCGGGTTGGTGACTGGCCCATTGCCCTGGTGCGCGTGGAACTCGTAGAACCCGCTGACCACCGACAGCGCGTGGTTGATCGTCCGCGGCGCGTAGCCAGCACGCAGGACCGGCTTCCCAGTGCGTAGGTTCACCGAGCCCGGGGCCAGGCCACCAGCCGACTTGCGCTGCCGTTGAGGGTTCGGCGCTGTCCGCAGCCATCCGGCCAGCACCGCGGTCTCGGCCTCGGTTGCCCTCTCCCAACCGACCCCGAGCAGCCACAGCAGGCGGAACCAGCGCAGCAACCCGTACCCGTAGCTGCGGACCGTCAGCGGGCTGCTGTCGTGCAGGGCCAGGTCCCTCAGGTACGCAGTGACCGGCTCGACCTCGTCGTCATACCCGTTGAGGACGATGTACGGGGGATGCACCCTCCTCGCCGGAACTACCGCCCCGACGCGGGGGACGTCCGCTCGCCCCTCCATCAGTTCATGTCGCAGGTCCACTCGCGCTCTCCTCGTTGATCTCGGGTACCAGCACCGAGACCAACGAGAAGACGTAGTGCAGATAACTGTGCACCTGTCCGGCTTCACTCCCCGCCAGTTGAAGCCCTCGGAACAGCACGAGCTGCTGGCCTACGGTCTGGGCATCACCAATGTGGTCGCCCGGGCCACGGCGAGAGCCGACGAACTGGCTGCCAAGGAGTTCCGCGAGGGCGGACTGATCCTCACGGCCAAGGTCGAGCAACTGCGACCGCAGTGGCTGGCGGTGGTGGGGGTCACCGCCTACCGCACCGCCTTCGGCGAGCGTCGCGCACAGATCGGCCCGCAGGACCGGACGATCGGCGGTGCCCGGGTCTGGGCCTTGCCCAACCCCAGCGGCCTCAACGCGCACTGGACCGCTCAAAGTATGGCCGAGGAGTACGGGCGCCTCCGCGCGGCAGCCGACTTCACCGCTCCCGGCCATTCGGACTGAGCCGGACTGCGGAAGCGAGCACCAGAGGTCTGCGGGGGCTCAGGGGAATTGAGGTCAGGGGGTGGGGGCCGCAGGGGCGGCCGCACCCGCGTCCTCACATCCGAGGCTCGATGAGCGCCCCGTCGATGCGGCGGAGGTGATGGTCGGTGGCCATGCCGCCGGTCTACCGCCCGGCACCGACAACAAGTTCCCTGGCATGAGCACTGAAGGTCTTTCAGCCTCTCTCGCCCATGCCCGGCGCCGTTCCCGGCCCCTTCCGCGACCACCTCCCGATATGCGCCCACCAAGCCACGGGACATCGGTCCTCAGGCGTCCCTGCGCCTCATCGCCCACCAGCCGGCGAGCAGCGCGAGGCCTGCCCAGCAGGCCGTGACGGCCAGCCCTGCCCATGGCCCCAGACTGCCTTCCGGATGCTGGTGCAGTACCAACTGTCCGGCCCGGTCGGGCAGATAGAGCGCCACGCCGCTCGCGATGTCCCCGACCACGAAGGAGACGATCAGGACGAACGGGATGAGCAGGCTGAGTACGGCGACCGCACTGCGCAGCAGCACCGTCAGGCCGGCGGCGAACAGGGCCATGAGGGCGAGGTATATCCCGCCGCCGAAGGCGGCTCGGAGAGCTCCGGGTTCGCCCAGACCGATCGCGTACTTCCCCATGAACAGCTGGCCCGCGAGGAACGCGGTGAAGCTGGTGGCGAGCCCGACCACCAGGGCGAGCGCGCCGATGAGGGTCATCTTCGCCGCGTAGAAGAGGTCACGGCGTGGCACTGCCGCGAGCGATATCCGCAAGGCACCGTTCAGATACTCGGAGGAGAACGCTGTGGCGCCGAAGCTGATGGCAGCGATCTGGCCGAAGTTCAGTGCGTAGAAGGCGCCGAAGACCAGGTCGGTGGCCGAGCCCTCCGCCTCGGCCTGACCAACGGTGGCGAAGGCGAGCAGGGTGACAGCGATTGTCACCAGGAAGACCGCCATCAAGGAACCGGCCACGGACCGTACCGATCTGATCTTGATCCACTCGGAACGGAGCACGTCGGTGGTCGACATGGTCAGGCCTCCTGACGGCTAGCGGGTGACGCTGCTGCGGACGCGAATTCCGTCGCCTCGGCTGTGAGATCGAGATAGGCCTGCTCCAAAGTTGCCTGTTCGTCGACGAGTTCAAGAATGGGGATGCCCTCGACGGCGGCGATGGCGCCGACCTCCTCCGCTCTGGCGCCCTCGACGATCCAGCGACCGTCGTCGCTCTGTACTAGCTCGTGTCCCTTGCCTGCGAGCACGTCGCGGAGCCGACCCGGCTCCGTCGTGCGTACGCGCACGCGCGGACGGCTGCGGGAGTCGAGGAATTCCTGCATCGGCTGGTCGACAAGGAGTCTGCCTTGGCCGAGGACCACGAGGTGGTCGGCGAACGACGACGTCTCGTTCATCAGGTGACTGGAGACAAGAACCGTGCGACCCTCTCGGGCCAGCCGTTTCATCAGCTCCCGTATCCAGATGATGCCTTCCGGATCCAGCCCGTTCGACGGTTCGTCCAGCATGACGACATCCGGGTCGCCGAGCAGAGCAGCCGCTATGCCGAGGCGCTGTCGCATACCCAGCGAGAACGTCTTGATCCGGTTGCCGCCGACCCGGCCGAGCCCCGCCTCCTCCAGAACCGCCTCGACCCTGCCGGCAGCAAGGCCGTTGCTCGTCGCGAGAGCCAGCAGATGGTTCCGCGCGGTCCGCGAACCGTGGGCGGCCTGGGCATCGAGCAACGCGCCGACCCGGCGCAGCGGATGGTCGAGTGCGGCGTAGGTCTGCCCGCCGACAGTGGCCGTGCCACCGGTCGGCCGGTCCAGGCCGAGGATGAGTCGCATGGTGGTGGACTTGCCGGCGCCGTTCGGGCCGAGGAAACCGGTGACCCGGCCGGGTCGCACACTGAACGTGAGGCAGTCCACTGCGCGGGTCGCGCCGTATTCCTTGGTGAGCTCATGAACGTCGATGCTGGTCATGTCCTCAAGCCTGGCGGCCGCGCCCCTCTCTCGCCCTCCCCCGGCGGAGGGGCTCATCTCCCTCGCTCGGGGGAGCCGTCACCTTCGAGACGGCTGGCACGATAGCGGCATGCGTCGCCTTCTCCGTCCGCTGACCAAGCCGGTCACCTACACCCGCTGGCTGCACATGCTCATTCCGCAGGCCGCCGTCAGCGTGTGGCTGTTCATCTCCATGGACACCCCATGGGCCCTCGCGATCTTTGCCGTGCCTGCGGGCCTGGTCCCCGGTATGCGGCTCGCCGAGGGGGTTCAGGCTCAGCTGTTGCTGACGCCGTCGGAGCGCGGCAGACCCGACGCAGCGATCTCTGTGGCCCCGGCGGAGACCTGGGCGGCCCGCTGGCGGACCGTGGTCTGGCTGGAGGTGCGGCTCCTGCTCTCGGTGGTGACGATGTTCGCGACGGTGTGGTTGTCCACCACGGCAGTTGACCTCGTCCTCACCGCGTCGGGTTCGGGCCCGAGCGAGGACTGGCTGCTCCGCGGGGTGGAGCCGCACTGGTGGTACGCGCTGCTTGCACCCGTGCCTCTTCTCCTGCTGTTCGCAGTTGTCGTGATATGCGGTGAGGTGATCACGGCGGCGGCGCGGCAGCTGCTCGGTCCGTCACCGGTGGAGCGCTTGACCGCGTTGGAGGAGCGCACCGAGCAGTTGCTGGAGCGCAATCGCATTGCGCGCGAGCTGCACGACTCGATCGGGCACGCCCTGACCGTGGCGGTCGTCCAGGCGGGTGCGGCGCGGGCGGCGAACGATCCGGCGTTCACCGAGCGGGCACTGGCCGCGATCGAGGAGACGGGCCGGGCGGCACTGGACGATCTGGAGCGGGTACTCCGGGTCTTGCGGGAATCGGAAGCACCGGTGGGACAGCGGCCGACACTCGCCGAGGCGGACCGGCTGCTGGACTCGGCGCGCGGTTCGGGGGCGAAGGTCGACACCGAAGTCTCCGGTCCGGTGGAGCTGGTGCCGGGCCCCGTGTCCCGCGAGGGGTACCGAATCCTGCAGGAGTCCCTCACCAATGTGCTGCGTCACTCCGGGTCCGTCCCCGTGCGGGTGAGGATCACGGTCGCGGGCGGCTGGCTGGAGCTTGAGGTGACCAATCCGCTCACCGGGGCGATAGGCACCCCGGGCGGCGGCAGCGGACTGCGGGGCATACGTGAGCGGGCCGCGCTCCTCGGCGGAAAGGTCAAGACCGGTCCTTACGACGGCGAGTGGAGGGTGCACGCGAGCCTCCCGCTGGACGGCCTACGCTGACCGGATGCCGGTTACCGTTCTTCTGGTCGACGACGAACCCCTCGTGCGCGCGGGACTGCGTGCGGTGCTTGAGGCCCAGCCCGATATCGAGGTGGTGGGCGAGGCCGCCGACGGTGCCGCAGTGATCCCGCTGCTGCGCCGACTGCGCCCCGATGTGGTGGCGATGGACGTGCGCATGCCCTTGATGGACGGCATCGAGGCAACCCGGGTGGTGCTGCGCACGGTGCCGGATCCGCCGAAGATCTTGGTAGTGACGACGTTCGAGAACGACGAGTACGTGTACGAGGCGCTGCGCGCCGGGGCGAACGGTTTTCTGCTCAAGCGGGCCCGGCCCTCGGAGATCGTGCACGCGGTGCGTCTGGTCGCCGAGGGCGAGTCGCTGCTCTTCCCGGCCGCGGTCCGGCAGCTCGCCGCCGAGTACGGGACGAGCAGGGCCAAGGCGGCCATGAAGCGCGCGGCGCTCACCGAGCGGGAGGAGGCGGTGCTCCGTTTGATGGCCCGGGGACTGTCCAATGCGGAGATCGCCGCCAAGCTGGTGGTCGGTGTGGAGACGGTGAAGACCCATGTCAGCGCCGTACTGGCCAAGTTGGGGGCCAGGGACCGGACGCAGGCGGTGATCGCCGCGTACGAGTCAGGATTCGTGGCTCCGGGCTGACGCCGACGGCGCCCGGATCCGTGTTCCGGGTCACGGTCGCTCCGCTTGCAGGCAGCGAGTACGATCCGCCTGACATGCTCGCGAGCCGGAAGGACACACCGTGGGCCGGTTGACCGGTGGGGACCCGTCGCTGTTGAGACGGATCAATTCCGCGGTGGTACTTCATGCCCTCAGGGGCGCCCACTCCCCCACGCTCACGGACCTGACTCGTATCACGGGTCTGTCCCGGCCAACGGTCGAGGGAGTCGTCGAGGGGCTTATCGAAGCCGGTCTGGTCGTCGAATCGGCGCCCGACGAGGGTGAGGCCCGGCGTCAGGGCAGGCCGGCCCGCAGGTTCCGGTTCCGCGCCGAGGCGGGACATCTGCTCGGCATCGAGATCGGCCCGCACCGCGTCTCCGCACTTCTGTCGGGGCTGGACGGCAGGATCATCGGTGCCGGGTCGCGCGAGGTGTCCGAGACGGCTTCCGCGGACGACCGGCTCGACCGGGTGAGGGCCGTCGTCGCCGATCTGCTGCGGCGCTCCGGGGTGGCTCGGAGCAGTCTGCGTGCGGTCGGGGTGGGCAGTCCGGGGATCGTGGAGGCCGACGGGACCGTACGCCTGGGCACCGCGCTGCCTGGCTGGACCGGTCTCGCGCTCGGTGAGCGGCTGCGGCGCTCCTTCCGCTGTCCGGTGCTCGTGGAGAACGACGCAAACGCCGCGGCGGTGGCCGAGCACTGGAAGGGTGCCGCGACCGACTCGGACGACATCGTGTTCGTCCTGGCGGGGCTGAGCCCGGGGGCCGGTTCGCTGATCGGCGGGCGGCTGCATCGTGGTTACGGCGGTGCAGCGGGCGAGATCGGCGCACTCCATCTGCTGGGCCGCGAGGCCACACCGGAAAAGCTGCTGTCGACGACGGACACGCCGCTGGATCCGTTGGACGAGCAGGCGGTCGCCGCGGTGTTCGCGGAGGCCCGGCACGGCGATGTGCGGGCTCAGGCTGCGGTGGAGCGGTTCATCCAGCGGCTGGTGCACGATGTGGCGGCGCTGGTGCTGGCGCTCGACCCGGAGCTGGTGGTCATCGGCGGCTGGGCCGCCGGGCTGGACGGAGTGCTGGATCCGCTCCGCCGTGAGTTGGCCCGGTACTGTCTCCGGCCGCCGCGGGTCGCGCTGTCGCTGCTGGGCGAGGCGGCAGTGGCCACGGGTGCCCTGCGGCTGGCGCTCGACCATGTCGAGGAGCAGCTCTTCGCCGTGGAGGGATCGGTGACGGCCCGCCGCTGAGCGCGACGGGCCATTCGTTGCGTCCGAAGCCGGTGGGCCCGGCCGGGCTCACGACGCGTGGCGCTCCTGGCCGGAGTGGCTGATCTCCAGGCCGCCGGAGTCACTGAAGGTGAGTCGGCAGGTGTCGGCCCGGTAGGTGGCGACGGAGACCGCAGCCGTGCCGCCCGCCGCGAGGTAACGGGTGGTGACGACGAGGACCGGTGCGCCGGGGAGCCGGTCGAGCTCCTTGGCGTCGTCCGCTCGCGCGGAGCCGAGCTCCACCGAGCGGTCCTGGCCGTCGAGGCCGAGACGGTGCAGCTCCCGCACGACGCTGCGGGCGCAGGCGACACCCGACGGGGTCTCGATCGCGGACAGTTCGGGCACGGACGCCGACGGCACGTACAGCAACTCCGCAGCGACCGGCTGCCCCTGAGTGACCCGGATCCGGCGAACGATGTGCACCGGCTCGTCGCTCTCCACATCGAGCATGGCGAGGACGGGGGCGGGCACTGTCGCGGTCGTGCAGCCGATGGACTGCCAGGCCTCGTCGGCGCCGCCCGTCCAGTCGTGCTGTGCGGTCGAGACGGCGACGCCCACGCGCGGCGGGGCGACAGTGGTCCCCACGCCGCGGCGGCGCTGCAGCCTGCCTTCGAGTTCGAGCTGCTCCAGAGCCTGTCGGAGCGTTGCCCGGGCGACGCCGAACCTGGCTGCGAGCTCGCGCTCGTTGGGCAGGATCTCTCCCACCGCAAAGTCCGAGTCGAGTGCCTCACTGAGAACGGTCTTGAGGTGCCAGTACTTCGGCTCCTGCACCGATTCCAGCTGCGTGGTCCCCACCCTGTCCTCCGCAATCACCCAGCGTCTTTTTCCGCGACGTTATTTATTAAAGGTTCCTGTCTTAACGTTGAGACCATAGGGCGGCACACCCCCTTGGTCAAGACCAATCCTGTTCCGTCACGCTGCGAATCGGGGCCCTGTCGCAGAGCGTTCACAGGACGTTCGTGGTGCCGTGCGGCGCGCGCAGCACAAAGCCCCACGTCCGGAAGGAAGGTCCGTGGGGCTTCGGCCAGGCAGGTGTCGGGACGGGTGGCTATTCGACGGCCAGGTTGGCAAGCTTGTCAGGGTTGCGGACGATATATACGCACTGGATGACACCATCCCTTACGTCGACCTGGAAGACAGAATCGGGCTTTCCGCCGGAAAGCACCACCAGGGCGGGGCCACCGTTGAGCTCCACGACCCGGATCTCGAAGCCGGCAGGCTGATCCTTCGCGACGGCGAAGAGAAAGCGACCGACCTTGTCCTGGCTCTCGACGATCCGCAGCGGCGCCTTGGACTTTCCGCCGCTGTCGCCGACCAGGCGCACATCGGGGGCGAGGAGCATCAGCAGCTCCTCGATATCGCCGCCCGCCGCCGCGGCGAGAAACCGTTCGGTGAGGTCACGGCGCTGGGCCGGGTCGACGTCGTAACGCGGCTTGCGCTCCTCCACGTGCCGCCGCGCGCGCCCGGCGAGCTGGCGCACCGCGGCCTCGGTCCTGTCGAGCGTCGTGGCGATCTCTCCGAACGGGAAGCCGAAGGCCTCGCGCAGGACGAAAACGGCGCGCTCCAGCGGGGAGAGCGATTCGAGGACGACCAGAACGGCGACCGACACGGAGTCTGCGAGGACGGCCTGCTCGGCAGTGTCGGGCACGGCAGGGCCGAAGTCGGTGACAAGCGGTTCGGGCAGCCATGGTCCGACGTAGGCCTCGCGCCGGGTCTGCAGTTGTCGCAGCCGGTCGATGGCGAGGCGGGTTGTGGTCCGTACGAGAAACGCACGCGGCTCCCGCACCTCGTCGCGTGGCGCGGCCGACCAGCGCAGCCACGCCTCCTGCACCACATCCTCGGCGTCGGCGATCCGGCCGAGCATGCGGTAGGCGACCCCGGTCAGTACGGGGCGGTGTTCTTCGAAGACGTCGGTAACGGTGTCGGCTGTCACCGTCCCATCTCAGCCGACGCTCCGGGTCGTGTCCAGCACGAATCGCCCGGCCCACTTGAACTGCGGGCTACTGAGCGGTAATTGTTATTTACGGGACGTCTAAGTCCGTTCACGCAGAGCCACTTCAGGCACGGCGCATTCGTGCCGGACACCACCGGGAGCAACCGCATGGCCACCTCGGTCTCGTTCACCGTCGACTCACCCGGAGGACCGCGGCCCGTCTCCGTGGCGTACGAGCGCACCGGTTCCGGCGAGCCGTTGTTGCTGCTGCACGGCATCGGCCACCATCGTCAGGCCTGGGATCCGGTGCTGCCGGCGCTGGCACCGGAGCGGGATGTCATAGCCATTGATCTGCCTGGTTTCGGCGTCTCCGCGGCGCTCCCGGACGGCGTTCCGTACGACCTGGCGAGCGTGGTCCCGGTGCTCGGCTCCTTCTGTGAGGCGCTCGGCCTGGACCGGCCTCATGTCGCAGGGAATTCGCTCGGTGGACTACTGGCCCTGGAGCTGGGACGCGAGAAGCTCGTACAGTCAGTGACGGCGCTGTCTCCCGCCGGCTTCTGGACGGAGAGCGAGCGGCGCTACGCCTTCGGCACTCTGCGGGCGATACGGCACGGAGCACTGGCTCTGCCGATGCCGCTGATCGAACGGCTCTCGCGCAGTACGGCCGGGCGTGCGGCGCTGACGAGCACCATCTACGCAAGGCCCGGGCGCCGTTCACCCGAGGCCGTCGTCTCGGAGACTGTCGCCCTGCGCGAGGCGACCGGTTTCCACGAGACCCTCGCCGTCGGACGGAATGTCGCCTTCACCGACGATGTGCCGGGGCTGCCCGTGACCATCGCCTGGGGCAGCCGCGACCGGCTGCTGCTGCGACGGCAGGGGGTCAGGGCCAAGCACGCCATACCCGGTGCCAGGCTGGTACGACTGCCCGGCTGCGGTCATGTGCCGATGAACGACGATCCCGCGCTCGTGGCGCGCGTCATCCTCGACACCAGCCGCTGAACGGGTGCCGTTCATCGAACCGGCAGAACCCTGCCGCCTGCTGCGCCGCAGAACACCCGAACCGAGCGCCACGCCGGAACCCACCAGCAGGCTTCCGCCGGCCTGCGCGATCCCGTACGAACCGGTGCCGACGAGCGGCGCGGTGAGTGCCGCTGAGACCGGGATCAGCCCGGAGAAGAGCGTGGCGCGTTCGGCGCCGATGCGCTGCATGCCCATATACCAGCAGACGAACCCGACGACCGTGACCACGGCCGCCTGCCACAGGAGCGCCGCCGTCTCCGCGGGTGTGGGCATCCGCAGAAATCCGCTGCCGTCGAGCAGGACACCGAGCAGTGCGGACTCGGCGGCAGCGATGGCGCACACCACGGCCGACAGCAGTTTGGGCCCAAGCGGGCGCAGCACCGGTACGGCCAGGACGGCGAAGCCGACCTCGCCCGCGAGTGCGCCGACCGACCAGAGAAAGCCCGCCACGTCGGTCCGGCCCCAGCCCTGGACGGTGAAGGCCCCAGCGGCGACCAGGGAGGCCGCGCACAGGACGGTGCGGGTCGGACGACGGCCGTCCAGCAGCGGTACGAGGACGGCGACAAGGATCGGGGCGCAGCCGACGAATACCCCCGGAACAGCGGGTTCCGCAGACCGTTCGGCGGCCAGGACCGCCAGGTTGAAGCCGACCATGCCGATGGCTGCGAGCGTCGCGAGCCGGATCCACCAGCGGCGGGTGAGTGTACGGAGGGGAGCGAGGCCGGAGCGTCCCCCGCTTCGGAGGAGTGGCAGGAGCAACAGCGCGGCAAGTCCGTAGCGCAACGCCTGGCCGCCCGCGTACGGATAGGCGCCGAGGACACTGTTGGCGGTGAAGGAGGCGCCGACGAGGACGCAGGCGAAGGCCGCGAGCAGCGCCCCGCGCACGGAAGTCACGTTCATGGAACCGACGCTAGGCAGCGGGGCGGTCCGGATTAAGGTCCACTTTCATGACGTCTTCGGGGACCAATCCGCCGTGGGGTGGCGCGCAGCGGAGCGCGTCCGTATCTGCTGCCTGGGAGTTACTGCTTCCGGCCGCGGCCGCACCGGCCCGGGGGCGCGGGCGTGCGCTGCAGGAGGCGCTGCGCGAGGCAATCCGCTCCGGGCGCCTGGTTCCGGGAACCCGGCTGCCGTCCAGCCGCGAACTGGCCGCGGATCTGAGGGTGTCCCGCGGTCTGGTCACCGAGGCATACGAGCAGCTCACCGCTGAGGGCTACGTGCGCAGCGGCCGGGGCGCGGGCACCTGGGTGAGCAGTGCCGTCCGCGGCGCTGTGCGGGCGGCGCACGATCTCGCTCCGCGCGCCCCTGGCGCCTCGGTGGACTTCCGGCCGGGTACGCCGGATCTTTCACTTTTTCCGCGCAGCGCCTGGGCCACCGCCCATCGCGCGGTGCTGGGCCGGCTGCCGCACAGCTCGCTCGGCTACCCCGATCCGCGCGGACTGCCCGAGCTGCGGGAGGCCTTGGCCGCGCTGCTGGCCAGGCGACGCGGCGTGGTCGCTGATCCGGAGCGCCTGGTGGTGTGCTCCGGCGTTGCCCAGGCGACGACGCTGCTCGGGTTTGTTCTGCACGGGCGTGGCTTGCGGACCGTCGGCGTCGAGGATCCCGGAAGCCCGGAACATGCTTCACTGTTCGCTTCGGCGGGGCTGACGACCGTCCCGCTGCCGCTGGACGAGGAAGGTCTGGCGCCCACGCCGCTCACGCACTCCGGCGTGCGCGCCGTGATCACCACGCCCGCCCACCAGTTCCCCACCGGAATCGCCTACTCCGCCACGCGTCGCCGTGCATTGCTCGACTGGGCGCGGACCACGGACGGGCTGATCATCGAGGACGACTACGACGGTGACTTCCGCTACGACCGGGCGCCCGTCGGCGCACTGCAGGGTCTGGACCCTGAGCATGTCGCGTACACCGGCTCGGTGAGCAAGTCGCTGGCACCCGGGTTGCGGCTGGGCTGGCTGCTCGCACCGGCGACACTGACGGACGACATCGCGGCCCGTAAACGCACGATGGATCTGGGTAATCCGGCCGTCGACCAGGCAGTGCTGGCCGACTTCGTCACCCGGGGCGGGTACGACCGACAGCTGCGCCGCTGTCAGCGCGCCTACCGCGAGCGGCGCGACGCTCTGACCGCGGCGCTGGCGGAACACTTTCCCGGCACCGAGGTCAGCGGGATCGCCGCCGGACTTCATATCATCGCCCGCCTGCCCGAACGGTACGGTCCCGAGCCGGTGTTCCTTCAACGCGCTGCCGGTCGCGGCATCGCGCTGCGGCCGCTCAGCGACTGCGGCACCACGTGCCCTGGGGACCGTACGGTGAACCTGGTTCTCGGTTACGCGCATCTGGCGCCCCCGGACATCGCGCGCGGCGTACGGCTGCTGGCGCGGGCCCAACGGGACACGCACGGGCAGGACATCGACGGGAGTCGGGGCCCGGTGTTCATCTGAGGTTGGTGTGCCCGCCGCCGACGGGCACAAAGGTGGGGCCGGTCGACCGGCCACCCGTACCCCTGTCCCCGCTGCCCCCGGAGGCACCCGATGTCGTACCGTCCGCGCGTCCCTTCGCCCGACCGCCGCACCGTGCTGCGCGGTTCGCTCGCCGCTTCGGCCGCGCTCGCCCTTCCCGTGGCGGGAGCGGCGGCCCCCGCCTTCGCCCTGTCCGGCCGTCCGCGCGCGGGCTGGGGCGTTCAGGTGGGTGATGTCACGGCGTCGTCCGCCCTGGTGTGGGTGCGTGCGGACCGGCCGGCCCGGATGATCGTGGAGACGTCGGCGACGGAGTCGTTCCGGCGGGCCCGCACCTGGTACGGACCGCTCGTCGGTCCGGGCACGGACTTCACGGGGACGACGCCGCTGTACGGACTTCCGGCGGGCGAGCAGGTGCACTACCGGGTGACGCTCGCGGACCCGGACGATCCGCGCCGGACGGGTGAGCCGGTGTACGGAACGTTCCGTACCGCGCCTGCCCGGCGCCGGGACGGGGTGCGCTTCCTGTGGTCCGGCGACATCGCGGGACAGGGCTGGGGCATCAACCCGGACATCGGCGGATACCGGGTCTACGACGAGATGCGCCGCCTCGACCCGGACTTCTTCCTGTGCAGCGGCGACAACATCTATGCGGACGGTGTGATCGAGCCGAGCGTGACGCTGCCCGACGGCAGGGTCTGGCGGAACATCACCACCGAGGAGAAGGCGAAGGTCGCCGAGACGCTCGCCGAGTACCGCGGGAACTTCCGCTACAACCTCCTCGACGACAACCTGCAGAGGTTCAACGCGCAGGTGCCGTCGATCATCCAGTGGGACGACCACGAGGTACGCAACAACTGGTATCCCGGGCAGATCCTGGACGACGCCCGGTACACCGAGAAGAACGTGAATGTGCTGGCAGCGCGCTCGATGCAGGCATTCCGCGAGTACTTCCCGGTTTCCACGCTGCACGAATCGTCCGGCGACGGCCGGGTGCACCGGGTGGTGCGCCACGGGCCGCTGCTCGATGTGTTCGTCCTCGACATGCGGTCGTTCCGGAACGCCAACTCCCCCGGCCGGCAGCCCGACGACACCACGGGCATCCTCGGTGCCGAGCAGCTCCGCTGGCTCAAGCGTGAGCTCTCGCGGTCCCGCGCGGTGTGGAAGGTGATCGCCGCAGACATGCCGCTGGGACTGGTCGTCACGGACGGTCCGACGAACTTCGAGGCGGTGGCGCAGGGCGACCCCGGTACCCCGCTCGGCCGTGAGCTGCAGATCGCCGAACTGCTGCGATTCATCAAGCACCGCCGGATCACCGGCACGGTCTGGCTGACCGCCGACGTGCACTACACATCGGCGCAGCACTACGCCCCCGAACGCGCGGCGTTCAAGGACTTCGCACCGTTCTGGGAGTTCGTGTCGGGTCCGCTGGCCGCCGGTGGATTCCCCGCCAACGCACTCGACAACACCTTCGGCCCCGACCGGGTCTTCCTGCGCGCGCCCGACCGGGCGAACGTGTCGCCAATGGAGTCGCCTCAGTTCTTCGGTGAGGTCGACATCGACGGGGACAGCGGCGAGTTGACGGTGCGGCTGCGGGCGCAGGGCGGTTCGGTGCTGTTCACCACGGTGCTGCAGCCGGGGCGCGTCGGACAGTGAGCGGACGCCCGTAGCCGATGTCGGGCGAGGCCCCGGACAGCCGTCCGGGGCCAGCGGGTCGCCGACTGGACCGGGATGGCCGCGGACGGCATTTCGACCGTCGCGGGCCACCGGCGCATACCGGACGGTGCTCACTGTGCTGGCCGCCGCGCTGCCCGCGCTGCTGGCGTACGAGCAGGCCCCGCGCGGGCTGAGCGACCTGCTGTCCGTGGCCGCCGAATGCGCGGAACGCTGCAATGCGATGGCGGCCGAGCCGATACCCGGGCTGGCGGCTCTGGCCGCGCGCGGCGGCTCGTCGCAGCTGGTACGTCATGCGGCACGGCTGCAGGCAGCGTGGGAAAAGGGGCTCCCCTGTCGCTTCCGTGGGTCGTTGACCTGGGCTGATATGCAGAACACGCCGTACCCCGGCTACGTTTCGACTTGCGACGGTACGAAAC
>NZ_JBITER010000017.1:0-166553 GCF_044455345.1 Streptomyces sp. NPDC051286
CCCGTTCCATGCCGTTGTCGGACAGGCGGGAACGGAACCGGCTCAGCACACTGGCATCGAAGCCGGTGTCCGTGAGCTCCGCCCCGAGCGCGTACTTCCAGTCGATCGCCCGCACCGCCATCGCCGCGGCCTGCCGATCGGTCAGATCCTCAGCGAACTGCAACACCGTGACCAGGCACAACACCCCCGGAGACAGGCCCGGAGCCCCACGCACCCCGAACGCCGAGGCGAACGGCTCATCCGCGAAGACCTCCGAGAGCCGGTCACGCACCCGTATCGCCAGGCTCCCCCGCGGGAACGCCGCCCGCGCCACCACCACGGTCTGCTCCGGGACTTCCGGCAGCCCCTCCGACCGCAACGACATCCACGACACCCCCACGACCGCACGACAGGACAACGACCGTACAGACGATCATCCCGCGCCCACCATCACCCCCGCACGAAATTGCGCAGCAGAGTCCACGCCGAGTTCGCCGTCGACGACCTGCTCAATCGTTGACGAGTGATGGACAGATCGTCGCCCTCGGCAGGCAGCGGTGACCTGCCTTCCTCCGGGACGCCGATGGCCCTCTCGGCCGCGTCGCCGAAAGACGGACGGTCGCCTCTCGGCCGTTGCTTCGCGCCTCGCCCCCTACGCCCGGAGATCTAGAAGTGGAGATGCCTTGTGCAACTGCGCGGGCCTGAACGCCTATGCTCGCTGTTCGACGAATCGACTGCGCGGCGGGCTGGAAGCTCACCCGCCGCGCGTCTGCTGTGCTAACTAGGCCACCAGCCGTAGCCACTCATCCGCTCGAGGCCAGACCCGTGGGTTCATGGCGCCACGGAGGTTGAGCCGGTCTGCGGACCTTCCCTCGATGGCGTTGAGCGCGTCGCCCGGGGTGTGATCTTCGAGGTGGAGTACTCGCACGTGGGAGAAGACGGCCCGCTTGTGAGGATTCCGATGATGCTCACCCAGGCGGGCGCTGAGGTCGTCGTCGCGACTGGCCTGTCCGAGCCACCGGATGTGATTGTCGGCATCGGTGACCAGGTAGATACCTGTCACGACCCCCAGGTCGGTGAAGACCTCGTAGTCGTGGAAGGGGACCGGTGTCGCATAGGCAGCCACCAGAAAGCGGCCAGCTGCCAGGGGGAGCGTCCCCAGGGCCCGGCGCGTGAGCACGGGGCCCACCGGAAGAACCGTCCGCTGGGTCACCGACCGGCCTCCGCGTCGAAGAACACCGCGCACTCTGAGACGAAGTCCGCGGGGTCGCCCCCGCCGTGCTGGAGGACCTGCAGAACTGTTCCTACCCCCCGCAGGTCCTTCCGGGCGGCGGCCAGGGCGTCGCCCAGGACCTTGGTGACGGTGTCGGTGAGGTTGTCCGGCAGTGCGACAGCGTTGGCGTCGGTCGCGGCGTCGTCGAGTTCCTTGGCCGTGCTGAAGACGTCCGCGAAGGCCTTCACGAGTCCGTGCGTGACCGCCGCCTCGAAGGTGTCACGCGCTACGAGGAGCTTCTGCTGGGGCGTGGGCTCCGGCTGGCCCGGGTCGTCCGAGGGGCCCGGACGCGGCGCGCGTCGGCGAGCGGGCTTCTTCGGGAAGGCCTCGTCGAACCAGGCGCGTGACGCGCGAGTGCCGTCCAGCGGCCGGCCCTCGACATCGACCTGCCGGGGCTCGCTTCGGGTGTTTGCCGCGTGGGCGAGTTCCCGCATGAGACCGATGGTGCGCGTCGGCTGGACCTTCAGGGCGTCCCGCACACTGTTCATCGTCCGGCGGATGCGCCGAGTTTCGGCCTCGTCGTCGACCTCGTGGGTCTGCGCTCCGACGGAGCCACGGTCGGCCTCGACGATCTTGTGTTCGGCGAGCCAGTGCATGCCGCGCGTGATGATAAAGGTCTCCAGAGCCTTCTCGTCTCCGCGGCCGGCACTGGCGAGGAGGTCAGCCCAGGTCGCGTCGGGTGCGAAGGTCGTGCCGTCCTTGATGCTGCTGGGGCGGAGCAGCCCGTCGAGTACACGGGGGTTCCACCGGTGGCTGTAACCGTCGCTGACCACTGCCGAGATCATGCGCATGCGATTGTCCACATGCCGGCGGCCAGTCTGGCTGGGGGCAGGTTCTCCCAGGACCCTCCGGATGAGCCTGCGCCGCTCCGGCGAGCTCGGGAAGACGATGTCGTAGAGCGTGCGGTCCCGGCGGTCCCGGGCAGCGATGCGGTCCTCGCCGGCCTCCGGCACCGGATCCGGGGCCTCACCCGCGAGCCACGCTCTTTCCGGCTCCTCCAGTTCGCCGTAGTTCACGGCCTCTCGGAGGATTGCCCGGAGGTCAGAGGCCGCCTTCTCGGACAGCTTGTAGTCCAGGGGCGGGCGCCGGTGATCGACCCGGTTGGGGTCGAACACCGAATTGTGGAAGCCTTCGAGGTTCGTGGCCCCCACGATGATCTGGATCGGGACGGTGGCTACGTTCTGGGCGCGCATGGCGATGGTGTGACCGGGGTGGTCCGGGTCGTCGAACGCGTCCTTCAGGATGGTCGCGAAGATCGGGATCCAGTAGGTGGGATCCGCGGACCGGGGGTCGTCCGCCCGCGAGATGCCCATGTGCGCGTAGGGGCGCAGTCCGAAGACGATGTCCCGGACCGAGAGCCCGAACAGCGCCAGGCGGGCCCTGGACCGGTTGGCGCCCTTGATGGCCGTCAGGTCGGGGACGGCTCGAATGCGGCTGCCGGTGTCCGTCTGTTCGCTGATCTGCCGCACGAACGGGGCGTGCAGCGTGACTTCCTTCTGCCCGTAGATCTCGATGTCCTCGACGAGGCGATAGCCCCGGTCACCGTCGGCCGTGTTGAGGGACGTGTCCATCAGGTCCAGCAGACGCGCCTGCCGGTTGAGATCCACAGGATCGGTGGTGGTGAGGAACGCGGCCGGCCTTCCGGCCGTACGGCCGGTCGTCAGGGCGGGCAGAACGTAGTCCGGCCGTGCGTCCGGACGGAGAGGAGAGTGGAAGTCGCCGCGGATGCGTTCGTTGTACTCGCCCGGGCTGCCGGCGAACCCGTGGGCTCGGACACTGAGGATCGTGAGCCCGCTGTCCTCCTGCAGCGTCTGCGGCTTCAGACGGTAAACGCCGTCCTGACGTTGCAAGTACTGCTTGGGCTGAGGTACGTACGCGGTGATGGCGTCGATCAGGGACCGGGGCAGGCCCGTGGCGGCCTCAAGCGCGTCAGCGAAGCGGTCGGTCCACTCCTTCTTGTCGGCGCCCGGGTAGGGATTGTCCCTCCCGGTGGACGAAGGGGTGATGTCCTCCTCGTCGAAGTCAGCCGAGGGCGGGGCGGTGCTGGTCACGAAGACCTCCGAAATGGCGATGTCAACACTCTGGTTGACACGGTCCGGCTGCCCAGCCGGTTGGTCCGGGCAGAACAGGCCCGGACTCCGCAAGATCTCGGAGACCTTCAGTTCCCGCTCGTCGCTCCGCGTCTGCGGCATGCACGTCGGTTCCCGTCCGTGTTTTCGCCCTTCGCCGCCCCGCCCCTCGGCCGCGCTGCGGCTTTGGAGACGGTATGCGGGCTCTCCCGGCCTGAGGCCATTGGGAGTCGGGGCTGAACCCGGCATTGAGCCTGAATGTATCCATTCATGGTAGCGGTCCGAAGCGGCCTGCCGGAAGGTCTGCGGACGAGCCCTACCGGAACAGGGGCGTCACCGCCTTTACCACCAGTGCGAGCGGCGTGTCCTGGGTGGCCAGCACCGCACCGTAGACGATCGTGGTGTGCTCGATGCCCTTCATCGCGGCGCACATGACGCGGCTGGTACGCGAGGCCGATCGTCGCGAGAAGTGACGCGTCGCCGTGCCGCGGATTGAGGCCGATCAGCAGCACAGGGCGATGCAACCGACGCATCGTGATACGCCGATACTGATCCCCTGCCTGTGGTCCTCAGAAAACCCGACACTACAAAACCCGACACCTCACTTGACCAATGAACCGGCCAGCAGGATCTTCTCTCGCGCCTGCAGCCCCGTGACCCGCAGGACGTCATCGCCGACATCAGTCTCTTCCGCCCCGGACCGGTTGCCGGGGGGATGCCCGAGCGGTACATCGCCGCACGTCATGGCGGTACACCGGCCTACGCCCACCCGGACCTCGAACCCGTGCTCGCCGACACCTACGGCGTGACCATCTGGCACGAGCAGATCATTGAGACGCTGTCGGTGCTGACCGGCTGCGATCGCGCTCTGGCCGAGGTCGCCCGGAGGGCTCTCGGTGACAAGGCACGACTGCCCGGAATCAAGGACTGGTTCCACCGCCGGGCGGCCGCCCGCGGTTACAGCCCCGCGGTCCGGGACCAGGTGTGGAAGACCGTCGAGGCCTTCGGTGCCTACGGCTTCTGCCGGGCGCACGCGGTCGCCTTCGCCGTACCGGCTCTGCAGAGCGCCTGGCTCAAGGCGCACTACCCGGCTTTCCTGCTGGCCGGCCTCCTCGAACACGACCCCGGTATGTGGCCCAAGCGCGTCATCGTCGCCGACGCCCGCCGGCGCGGCGTCCCGGTCCTGCCCGTCGACGTCAACCACTCCAGGACGAAGCACACCGTGGAGCGGGCCGACGGGGGACAGTGGGGCGTGCGGCTCGCGCTGTCCGCGGTGCGCGGTATCAGCGAGAAGGAATGCGCGCGGATCGAGGAGGCCCAGCCGTACGGATCGCTGTCGGACTTCTGGCAGCGGGCCCGGCCCAGCCGACCGGTCGCCGAACGCCTCGCGGAGATCGGCGCCCTGGACACCCTGCACGACGGGCGCCTCACGCGGCGGGATCTGCTGCTGCAGATCGTCGAACTCCACCGGCAGTCCCGCGCCCGGTCCGCGAGCAAGGGCCAGTTGCCCATCGACGTGGAGGCGGTCGGCGCAGCGGAGCTGAGCGGTCTGCCGGAGATGACCGGACGCGAAGCCCTCAGCGCGGAGCTGAACACGCTCGGCATCGACGTCTCCAGGCATCTGATGGAGCACCATCACCGGCTGCTGCGGGAGATCGGTGCCATCGACGCGGCGCATCTGGCCGGAGCCCGTCCAGGCGGGCAGGTTCTCGTCGCCGGGGTACGGGCCTCGACGCAGACCCCGCCGATCGCCAGCGGCAAGCGCGTCATCTTCGTCACCCTGGAGGACGGCTCCGGCCTGGTCGACCTGGCCTTCTTCGAGGACTCCCACCCCGCCTGCGCGTACACCGTCTTCCACAGCGGGCTGCTGCTGGTCCGCGGCACGGTCCAGGTGCGCGGCACCCGCCGCACCGTCGTCGGCACCATGGCCTGGGACCTGGACCGGATCGCCGTGGCCCGTCGCGATCACGGCCCCGAAGCGGCGCTCTCCCTGCTCGGAGTCAGCCATCCGCAACCGACCCCCGCGCAGCCGCGGCGCACCCTGATCAACGGCACGACAGGCGCCCGGCTGCATCCCTATGCCGACCTGCAGCCCGCCGGCAGCGGCTCAGCCGATCTGAGGAAGCTCGGCTACACCAGCCCAGGGAGCGCAGGATGACCACACGCCGACGGCACATTGCCCACCTGCACCTGCACGCCCTGCCGTACGAAGGGCGGTACGCGGACGCGATCGACCTGCTGACCGGCATCACCCCCCATGTGCAGGCGGTGTCGCCCGACGCCGTCCAGCTCGACCTGACGTCCGCCCTCAGGTACTTCGACCTCACCCCGTACGACGTGGTTCAGCTGGCGAAACTCAGACTGCTCGCCCTGTACGGCATCGAGAGCAGTGCGGGGCTCGCCGGCAACCGCATGCTGGCCACCATGGCGGCCGACGCGTCCGCGCCGGGACACACCACCTGGGTTCCCGCCGAACAGGCCGCCGCCTGGCTGCGCCCCCGACCGGTCACCGCGCTGCCCGGAATAGGCCCTGCCACCGCGGCCACGCTCGGCCGATACGGCCTGCACACCATCGGCCAGGTCGCCGACATACCCCCGGCGACCCTGCAACGCATTCTCGGCGTCGGCCAGGCCCGGCTACTGGCCGAGCGGGCCCGCGGCCATGATCCCCGCCCGGTCGTCCCGCTGGAACCGGCGGCACATCTGATGGTCGATCTCGTACTCGACCAGGACTGTCTCGACCCGGTGCGGCATCACCGTGCCGTCCTGGGACTCGCCGACCGGATCGGCCAACGCCTGCGCGGTGAAAGCCAGGTCACCGGCCGCCTCACGCTCACGGTGCGGTACGCCGACCGCAGCTCCACCACGCGTACGTGCACGCTGGCGGAACCCACCGACCACTCGCCCGCCCTCGTCACGGCTGCTCTGGGCCTGCTGACCGGTCTCGGGCTGCAGCGGGCAAGAGTTCGTGCCTTCGTGATCCGCGCCGACGACCTGCGGCCGGCCGACGGGGCTCACCGCCAACTCTCCCTGGACCCCGGCGATGACCGCGCCCGTGCCGCCGAAGCCGCCGCGGACCGGGCCAGGCGGCGCTTCGGGTCCGAGGCCGTACGTCCTGCCGCTCTGGCCGGCGAGCGACCCGGACCTCGGCGATGAGCCGCTCCCCGGGCCCCGAACGCCGTGGAACGCGCAGCAGCGTGATCAACTGGCCGTACACGGTCATGGCGGATGGGCGAATCGCTGACTGACGTACCGTCGCATAGTCAACCGGGGCTACTGCGTCTACTCGCTCGACTACGGCTGGCTTCCCGGCGTGCCGTTCCCACAGGCCTTGAGTTCGCCGTCACACAGCTTCCGCAGTGGGGTTTGCCCTCCCCTGAGCCCGAAGTGCTCGAATGCCACGGACGACACCCGGTCCGCCGCCTTGTCGACCGCATGCAGGGTCGCCTCAAGGGCCGGTGCCTGCACGGCATCCGGCATGAGACGGACCTGCACAACAAGTCTCACGAGCGCGACTCCAGCATCGTGTCTATGTCACCTCGATGGTAACCAAACCCCGGTATCCGAAGGGGGCGTAGCGTCGTACGGCCGAGGGTCACACCGCCCCGTCCCCCCGCGGCGCTCGCGACACGGTCCAGGGCAGCGCTGCGGACCTCTCCGTACGCGTACGAGAGCCCCACCCGTATGGCATGGGCGGGGCCCTCGTACGGTGCTTCCATGACCGCCGACACGTCCGACGAAATCCGCCTCGCCGCCCCGGCCGACGTCCCCGCCGTACGGGCCGTCACCGATGCGGCCTACCGGCACTACATCGCGCGCATCGGCGTCGTCCCGGCACCCATGCGTGCGGACCATGCGGCAGATGTGACGGCGGGCCGGGTGTACGTGACGGGAGCCCCGGACGTCATCGGCGTCCTGGTCCTGGTCCCGTACGAGGACCACCTCTTCCTGGAGTCCGTCGCCGTGCACCCGGACGCGGCCGGCCGGGGAGTCGGGCGGCGGCTGCTCGCCTTCGTGGACGCGCATGCCCGCAGCCTTGGCCTTCCCGAGATCCGTCTCTACACCAACGCGCTGATGTGGGAGAACCAGAAGATGTACCCGCGCTACGGGTACGAACTGGTGGAGCGGCGCGTGGACGGCGTCTACGACAGGTTCCACTACCGCAAGCAGCTGACCCGCTGACCGGACGGCCGACTGATCGACTGTGTCAGTGGTGGCTGAGACGATCGACGCATGACGACGATCGACTGGGACTCCGCCGCCGACTCCTTCGACGAGGAGCCCGACCACGGACTGCTGGACCCGGTGGTCCGGCACGCATGGGCGCAGCGTCTGGAGAGCTGGCTGCCCGGGGGCCGCTCCGAGGTGCTCGACCTGGGGTGCGGCACCGGAAGTCTGGCGCTGGTCGTCGCCGGGCAGGGCCACCGGGTCACCGCGGTCGACCGGTCGCCGCGCATGGTCGAGCAGGCGCGGGCCAAGCTCGCCGGGACGGGCACCGAGGTGCTCGTCGGGGACGCGGCCCGACCACCGGTCGGGAAGCAGCAGTTCGATGTGATCATGGCCCGCCATGTGGTGTGGCTGCTGCCCGATCCCGAGGCCGCTCTGCGCCACTGGTTCGGTCTCCTGCGGCCCGGCGGGCGGCTGCTGCTGATCGAGGGGGTGTGGGGCGGGGTGGGCCTCTCCGCCGAGCGATTGACGGCGCTGCTCGCCCCGTTCACCGAGCGCATCCACCACGAGCGGCTCTCCGGTGATCCGAACCTGTGGGGCAAACAGGTCGACGACGACCGGTACGCGCTGGTGGTGCGCGCCGAGCCGCCGCACCGGCACACCGAGATCGTCGATGTGCATCTGATCCTGCGCCGCGGCCCCGACGTCCTGCTCGCCCGCCGCGCCGGCACGGGATACGCGGACGGGCTGTTCAACGGCCCGTCCGGACATGTGGAGGACGGCGAGGACGTCCGCGAGGCGATGATCCGCGAGGCCGCCGAGGAGATCGGTCTCGCACTGGACCCGGACGAGCTGCGGGTCGCCCTGGTCATGCAGCACCGCGGGCCCGGCGGCAGTCCCCGGACCGGCTGGTTCTTCGAGGCGGAGTACGACCCTGCCCGTCCGCCGTACAACCGCGAACCGGAGAAGTGCTCGGAGCTCGCCTGGTTCCCGCTGGACGCCCTGCCCGACGACATGGTCGCGTACTGCCGTGCGGGGCTGGACGGCTACCGGGCGGGGGAGCGCTTCCTGATCCACTGGCACGAGGACGGCGACACTGTGGCGTACCAGCCGCACGGCACCCGCCGCGCGGTCCCGCTGCAGTCCGGCGGCTCCGGCACCGGCGGGGTGCACCACATCGAGCTGTGGGTGCCCGACCTGGCGGTGGCCGAGGCGGGGTGGGGCTGGCTCCTCGGTGAGCTGGGCCATGTCCCGTACCAGCGATGGGAGCACGGCCGCAGCTGGCGGCGCGGTGACACCTATCTGGTGATCGAGCAGTCACCCGCCCTGGCCCCGGGACCGCACGACCGGCTCCTCCCCGGCCTCAACCACCTGGCGTTCCACGTCCGGGACCGGGCCACGCTGGACGCGCTGGTGGCGCAGGCTCCGGAGCACGGCTGGCGGCTGCTGTTCGCGGACCGCCATCCGCACGCGGGCGGCGACGGGCACTGCGCCGCCTACTTGGAGGACGCGGCGGGGTACGAGGTGGAGCTCGTGGTGGGTTAGCGCCCGGCGCCGGACGGGCGCGACGGTGCCAGCAGACCCGTGAGCCCGCCCGCGAGGGCGAGGCCCTCCAGCTCGTCCAGCGCCCGGCGGGCGGCATCCGCCGCGTCGGGATCGTGTGCGGCCAGCCCACTCTCCTCGAACTCGTCCTCGTCCAGCCGCAGTACGGAGGAGCCGTCCGCGGACACCCACAGATCGAGATCCAGGTCCTCGACCAGCAACTCCCCGTCGCCCAGCACCGCGGGCCGGGTGATGTCGCAGTACCAGCCTTTCAGCGTCCCCTCGCCGGTGCGGACCTCCTTCACGGCGAACCACCGGTCGCGCCAGTAGTGCTCGGTGAAGACATCGCCCGGCTCGAACCGTACGAAGCCGAAGTCGCGCACGCCCGGCGCGGCCCACGGTGCGGTCACCGTCACCCGGGTGCCGTCGTCGCCCACGAGCTCCGCCGGGTAACGGATCTTCGTCCGCCCCGCCTTGACCAGGACGACCTCAACCGATGTTGTGGACATGCCGCACCTCCGTGGCGCAGATCCGGTAGCCGAACCATGCGTTGATGGCCAGCATCGGCCCGTTGTCCGCGTCATTGCCGGTGTACGCGTCCGTGTAGCCGGCCGCGCGTGCGCGGTGCAGCGAGTCGTTCTTGACGAGCTTCGCCAGACCCCGGTTGCGATATGCCCTGCGGGTGCCGGTCATCCCCGACGAGTAGCGGGTCAGGCCGTCGGTGTTCGCCGCGCTGAAGGCCGCCACCTCGCCGTCCACCACAGCGACCGAGGTGAGCTCCCGGTCCAGACCGGGGTTGTTCCAGGTGTTCCGCAGCCAGTCCTCGTAGTCCGAGAGTTCGGCCGGGGTGTCGCTCGGTTCGTCCGCCGTGGTCTCCGCGTCCGCCTCGAACAGAGGCCGCGGGTCGTCCGCGAAGTCCGCGGCGGACCGCAGTTCCACACCGGACGGAGGACTCTGACGGGGCGGCAGCGTGCCGTGTGAGAGGTCGAGATGGAGGAAGTGCGCGGGACGGCTCGGCGTGTACCCGCGCTTCTCGGCGAAGACCCGGCTCGCCGGCTCGTCGAGCACCCAGGTGTAGACGGCGACAGCCCCTGCCCCGGCCAGATACTCCTCGGCGGTGCGCACCAGGAGCGAGCCTGCCCCGCGACCCACCCGGTGGGGGTGCGTGTACGGATTGCAGAAGCCCTGGCCGGGCTCCGGGCTGTCATGGGCGAAGCCGACCTGAGCGGTGCCGATGATCTCCCCGTCCTCCTCGGCGACCAGCAGCCTGTACCGCTTGTCGGGATGGGCGTTGGCCTGTTCGAAGGCAACCTGCTCAGGAGTCGTCACCATGTACGGAAGTGCGGCGCGCCGCACCCGTACCCACGCCTCGGCGTCGGTGGGCACGAAGTCGCGAACGATCACAGTCATGCGGTGGACGTTACGGGGAGGACCGGCCCGGCCGCCTCCGAATTTCCGGCGGTGGGGGAGAATCGGGCCGTGACTTTGAAGATCGCTCTCGATCCCGACTCCGGCACCGCCCCCTACGAGCAACTGCGCACGCAGATCTCCGAACTGGCGCGGTCCGGGGCGCTGCCCGTCGGCTACAGACTCCCGACCGTACGCGGCTTCGCCGAAGAGCTCGGCCTCGCCGCGAACACGGTGGCCAAGGCGTACCGGGCCCTGGAGGCGGACGGGGTGATCGAGACCCGCGGACGGAACGGTACGTTCGTCGCCGCCGCGGGGGGCGCGGCGGAACGGAAGGCCGCGGAGGCGGCGCGGGAGTACGCGGACCAGGTGAGGCGGCTCGGGTTGTCGCGCGCGGCGGCGGCGTCGCTGGCACAGGATGCGGTGCGGGCGGCGTACGAGGAGTGACCGCGGCCGTCCGGGCGGTGGCCGTTCGCGCCCTCAACGGTGCGAGAACCAAGCCCGTTCGGAGAACGAGGACACACCGGCTTGCGGGCGGAACCCTCAGAGGTACAGCCCCGCGTCCGCCCCCGCGTCCTGCTTCGGCACCGAGGCAGGACCGGTGCCGCGGCGCAGCGCGTACAGCTCGGCCAGCGTCGCGCCCTCCCGGCGGATCCCCTCCTCCGTGCCCAGCCAGGCCACCGCCTCCTGGCGTGTCAGTGAGCCCACCTCGATGCGGGCCAGGCAGCGGCCGGGCCTGACGACCGCCGGGTGGAGCCGCTCCAGGTCCTCATTGGTCGTCACGCCCACCAGCACATTGCGCCCCTGGCCCAGCAGCCCGTCGGTGAGGTTCAGCAGCCGGGACAGCGCCTGGCCCGCGGTGTGCTTGGCCTCGCCGCGGATCAGTTCGTCGCAGTCCTCCAGGAGCAGCAGCCGCCACCTGCCCTTCGCCGTGCCGTCGTCCTCACCGATCGCGATGTCCATCAGATAGCCGACGTCGTTGAAGAGCCGTTCCGGGTCGAGCACGCAGTCGACCTGGCACCAGTCGCGCCAGGACCGGGCCAGCGTGCGCAGCGCGGACGTCTTGCCGGTGCCGGGCGGGCCGTGCAGCAGGAGCAGCCGGCCCGCGATGTCGTCCGGTGTCACCTTCATCAGCCGGTCCATGGCCTCGGCCACCGGCGCCGTGTAGTTGCCGCGCACCTCGTCCCAGGTACCGGCGGCGATCTGCCGGGTGGTGCGGTGCGGGCCGCGGCGCGGCGAGACGTACCAGAAGCCCATCGTCACGTTCTCGGGCTGTGGTTCCGGTTCGTCCTGGGCACCGTCCGTCGCCTGGTCGAGGATCTTCTGCGCCAGCTCGGCGGTGGTCGCGGTGACGGTGACGTCGGCGCCGCGGTTCCACCGCGAGATGAGCAGCGTCCAGCCCTCTCCCTCGGCGAGGGTTGCGCTGCGGTCTTCGTCGCGGGCGGCGCGCAGCACCTTGGCGGCAGGCGGCAGCAGCGTCGCTCCGGACTTCACCCGGTCGAGGGAGGAACTGTGGGAGTACGGCTGCTCGCCCGTCGCGAAGCGGCCGAGGAACAGCGCGTCGACGACATCGGCCGGGGAATCGCTGTCGTCGACGGTGAGCCGGATCGGCAGAGCGGACTCGGGGTTGGCAGACATGGCGCCCATGATCCGGCACCCGGGCATCCGGCGCACCCAGGTTTTGCCACCTTCCGCCTCCCGTTCGAACGGTCCGCACCGCTCACCTCCCCGAGCCGGTGAATCCGCGTCGGACCTGCCGGGTCCGCCGCACGACCGCGTACCCCTTCGTGAGGATCCGATCGGTGGTGAAGTCACCTCCCTTGTCCCGCTGTTGACTCTCCCCAGGCGCGATTTCGCCCCCTGGTGCGGCGGATGCCGGATTTCATGTGACGCGCGTTCAAGAGGCCGTCCAGAACACCTCATGGGATGGACTTGGCATGAACACTTCCGGCGCGGCGCCCGTGCTGCTACCACTGAGTAGGGCAGAGATCCTGCCGGCCGGTCCAAGGGAGATTCCGTGAAAATATCCAGACTTGTGGCGCTGTCGTCCTCGCTTCTGCTCGGTGCCGTACTCGCCCTGACCGGGGCGACCACCGCGAACGCTGCGACGCCCGTCGATTACGTCGCACTCGGCGACTCGTACTCCTCGGGGGTCGGCTCCGGCAGCTACGACAGCGCCAGCGGCGACTGCAAGCGCAGCACCAAGGCCTACCCCACGCTCTGGGCCGCCGCCAACTCGCCCGCGTCGTTCGCCTTCACGGCCTGTTCGGGCGCTGTTACCGGTGATGTGACGGCCCGACAGCTCGGCCCGCTCTCCGCCTCGACCGACCTCGTCTCGATCTCCATCGGCGGCAATGACGCGGGCTTCGCCGATGTCATGACCACCTGTGTCCTCCAGTCGGAATCGACCTGCCTCAGCCGGATCGCGACCGCCCGCAGCTATGTCGACTCCACCCTGCCCGGCAAGCTCGACTCGGTGTACACGGCGATCAGGTCCAAAGCGCCGTCCGCCCACGTCGTCGTCCTCGGTTACCCCCGCTTCTACAAGATCGGCGGCAGCTGCCTCGCCGGCCTGAGCGAGACCGAACGCTCCGCCATCAACAGCGCCTCCGACTACCTCAACGCGGCAACCGCCAAGCGTGCGGCCGACCACGGCTTCACCTTCAGCGATGTCGCATCCAGGTTCACCGGGCACGAGATCTGCTCCGGCAGTGCCTGGCTGCACAGTGTCAACTGGCTCAACATCGGCGAGTCCTACCACCCCACCGCCGCCGGACAGTCGGGCGGCTACCTGCCTGCCTTCAACTCCGCGGTCTGACAGGGCGACGGAAGGGTCACGGGCCGCCCCGGTCAGTCGCCCGCCGGGGCGGAGGCCCCTTCCGTCGAGGCGGAGGCCCCGTCCGTCGGGGTCTCCGCCCGGCAGGTCACCGAGATCGCCACTCCGTTCGAGGTGACCGCGACCGGACTTCTCACCTCCAGGGTGATCGTTCCGTGGTACGTGGCGTCCTGCTGGTACGTCAGCTTCGTGTGCGACACCTGCTTCGACCGCCCGTCGCCGGCACCGAAGGACAGCGACTGCCAGCCGGGATCCGAGCTCGTACCGTCCTTCAGCGCCCATCGGTACTCGACTTGCACCGGCGTACGCCCCACTGTGATCGTCGCCTCGACCGCCGGTGCCCCGGCGTGCGGCGGTGGGCAACTGCCCTCGTAGCTGTCGCGTACGGGGGTGAGATACACCGTCACGGTCTGGGGCGGCGGCTTGCTCGTACTGCTGTGGCCGGTGCTCCCGGCGCCGCTTCCGCGCGGTGATCCGTCGGTGCCGGGCGTTTCCCGGGTGGCGGGCGTCGAGCGCGGGGCGCTGCTGGTCGGGCCCGGGCCGGATGCGCCGGTGGTGGTGGCCGCGTTCTTGTCGTCGCCCCTGTGCGACAGCGTCCAGACGATGCCGCCGACGGCGAGCAGTAGGACCGCCAGCCCTGTGACGAGAACGGCGACCGCGCGACGCGACCGCTCCTCGGGGACGTACGCGGACGTCGGAGACGAAGCGGGGGAGGGGAAGGGGGCCGCGGGGAACGGCGTTTCCGGCGCCGTCGTGCGGGCCGTCACCGTGGCACCGTACGGATCCGCCGCACCGGCCCCCGCGGTCCGCGGCGTACCCCCGGCGGCGACGATCCGCAGCCGATGCTCGGCCTCCGCAGCCGAGAGCCGCTCGGCCGGGTCCTTGCGCAGGAGCGCCTCGATGACCGGGGCGAGCGGGCCGGCCCGCCGGGGCGGCGGCAGCTCCTCGTCCACCACCGCCCGGAGCGTGTTCAGCGGGGTGTTCTGACGGAACGGCGAATTGCCCTCGGTCGCGGCGTACAGAAGCACACCCAGCGACCATAGATCCGATTCGCGCCCCGGCGTGCGCCCCAGTGCGCGCTCCGGTGCCAGGAACTCCGGCGATCCGATCAGTTCACCCGTCATGGTGAGCGCGGACGTCCCCTCGACCATGGCGATACCGAAGTCCGTCAGCACCACCCGCCCGTCGTTGGCGAGCAGCACATTGCCGGGTTTCACATCGCGGTGCAGCACTCCGGACCCATGGGCGCTGCGCAGTGCGGCCAGCACCTCCGCGCCGATGTGCGCCGCCCGCTGCGGGGGCATGGGGCCCTCGGCGTCCAGTACGTCGGAGAGCGCGAGCCCGCGGATCAGCTCCATCACGATCCACGGGCGGGAGTCCTCGGTCGCCACGTCGTAGACGGTGACCACGTTGCGATGGGAGACCCTCGCGGCTGCCCATGCCTCCCGCTCCAGGCGCGTGTAGAGCCGCTGTACGTCGGAGGCGGGCAGCCCCGATGGGGCGCGGACCTCCTTGACGGCGACCTCGCGCCCCAGCACCTCGTCGCGCGCCCGCCACACTGTCCCCATCCCGCCCTGGCCCAGGGGGCCCAGCAGGCGGTAGCGGCCCGCGATCAGTCGGTCCTCGCCCGGCACTTCGCTCACGGTGATCCCCCATCCGCAGGAGTGGCGGCAGCACGGCGGAAACCTCTCCACGCTAGCTCAGACCGGACCGTTCCCGCCCCCCTTGCGCAGCAATCCGCCGCTGCGGGCGAACCGCTCCCGTTCTGTCCAACTCGCCCTGGAATCGAGTGAATTATGAGTACGGCCGTCAACCTCCGTATGTGTGTGCTCAATCCGGCGCCCGGGATACACGTGTGTCATCGCGGGGGGATAGGGTTAACCTGCCCGGGCCGGGTGCCCTCGTACGGGTGGGGAGTGACATGGAACAGATAGCGATGCGCAGCAGGCCGCGTGTGCCTGCCATCACATGTGGGAGCAGTGCGACCAGTTCGCGCCTCGACCGCCATCTCGCAGTGCTCGGCGGCCCCGCCGTCCCGCAGCGCGAGACCGCGGAGGCGACGTTGCTGATGCTGGAGCTCACCTCGCGCGACGCCGCGCACAGCCGCCGGAGCAGGAGCGCGCGTGTCTCGCTCTTCGCACCGCTGCGACGGCTGCGACGCTCGCTCTTCGGCAGCCGCCACTGACCCGACGGCCTGTCACCTTCGATCCGGCCCCCGACCGATCGCCCGCCCCTGACCGAACCGGCCCACCGCTCGGGCCGCGCTCAGGCGATCACACCGTCCCGGCGCAGCTCCGCTGTCTGCTCGTCCGTCATCCCCGCGGCCCGCAGCAGTGCTTCGGTGTGCTCACCGAGCGCCGGTACGGCCCCCATCCGCGGCTCCGTTCCGCCCGGCAGTGTGATCGGCGGCAGCATGGCCCGCAACGCCCCGACCGGTGATTCCACTTCCCGCCACCGGTCCCGCGCCGCCAGCTGAGGGTGTGCGGCCACATCCGCCACGGTGTTCAGCCGGGCGCAGGCGATGCCCGCCGCGTCCAGCCCGGCCAGCGCCTCCTTCGCGGTCAGCGTGGCGAGCGCCTCGGCCACCACCGCATCGGTCCTCTCCCGGTGAGCGGTCCGTGCGGTGTTCGTCGCGAAGTCGGGATCGTCCGCCAGTTCCGGCCGCCCCAGAACCTGCTCCGTGAGCCGGCGCCACTCCCGGTCGTTCTGCACGGAGAGCAGCAGCTGTTCCCCGTCCGCCGTCTCGAATGCGTCGTAGGGGGCGATGACGGGATGCGCGAGACCCGTGCGCGCCGGGGTTTCGCCTCCATGCATCCGAAAATGCAGCGGATGCCCCATCCACTCGGTCAGCGCCTCCAGCATCGAGATCTCCACAGGCCCGCCGAGCCCGGTGGTCGCGCGTCGCAGCAGCGCCGCGAGCACCCCCGAGAAGGCGTACATCGCCGCCGCGATGTCGGCGGCGGGCACCCCCGCCTTCACCGGCTGCCCGGGTGTGCCGGTGACGGAGACCAGTCCCGCCTCGCACTGCACGAGCATGTCGTAGGCCCGCTTGTGTGCATACGGCCCGTCGGCGCCGTACCCCGAGATGTCGACGGCGACCAGCCGCGGGTGCGCGGCGCAGAGCGTCGCGGCGTCCAGACCCAGCCGGGTGGCCGCGCCCTGGGCGAGGTTCTGTACGAACACATCGGCGTCGGCGACCAGTCGGCGCACCACGGCGAGGCCGCGCGGGTCCTTGAGGTCGATCGCGAGGGACTCCTTGCCGCGGTTGCACCAGACGAAATGCGAGGCCAGGCCGCGGGCAGCGGTGTCGTAACCGCGGGCGAAGTCACCGCCGTCCGGGCGCTCGATCTTGATGACCCGGGCGCCGAGGTCGGCGAGCTGCCTGGTGGCGAACGGGGCGGCGACAGCCTGTTCGACGGCGACGACGGTGATGCCGTCCAGGGGGAGGGGGTGAGCACTCATGGGAACCGTACCTATCGTGTACGTAACAACTTTGTCATCCCGAGAGCCGAGCTTCGTCAGCCTGCTCGGCACCCTGGACCGGCCGGGCGTGCTGACGCATTGATTCCGCGGTGAGCCCGGTGTGCGAGCCGCACCGGCGCGATGCCCCCTCGACGTGTACGGGGCATCCGTCGCGCCGATGCGGTGGCCCCTCGGTGAGTCGGTGTCACTCGCCGCCGCGCGCGTAACGTCGTACGGACAGCGGTGCGAACACCGCGAGGAGCACCACCGACCAGGCGAGCGTCCCGGCCACCGGGTGGGCGACCGGCCAGGCGGCGTCGGCGGCCGGGGACGCGTTGCCGAACAGGTCGCGGGTGGCCGAGGCCATGGCGCTGATCGGGTTCCACTCCGCGACCGTCCGCAGCCAGCCCGGCAGGTTGTCGGTCGGGATGTACGCACTGGACAGCAGCGGCAGGATGAAGGTGGCACTGCCCAGTTGGCCGGCCGCCTCCTCGTTGCGGATCAGCAGGCCCAGCCAGCAGCCCATCCACGACGTGGCGAACCGGAGGAGGAGCAGCAGCCCGAAGGCGCCCAGGGCGGCGAGCGGGCCGCCTTCGATCCGCCAGCCGACCGCGAGCCCGACCAGGATCAGCGGGACCATGCCGATGGCCGTGGTCAGCAGGTCGGCGGCGGTCTGGCCGAGCGGTACGGCAGACCGGCTCATCGGCAGTGTGCGGAACCGGTCCATCACTCCGCGGTGACAGTCCTGCGCGGACTGGAACATCCCGGTCATGATGCCGTTGGCCGCCGTCGACGCGAGCAGGCCCGGTACCAGGAACGCGCGGTACTCCTGGCCGGGCATGGCCAGGGCGCTGCCGAACACGTAACCGAAGAACAGCAGCATCGTGATCGGCATGGTCTGGGTCAGGATCACTACGCCCGGGGCTGCTTTGATCCGCTGCAGATGGCGGCCCAGCACGGCCAGGCTGTCAGCGATCGGGGTGCTCGTGGCGGGTCCGGTGCGCTGCTCGTGGGCCAGTACGGTGCTGCTCATGCTGCCGTCTCCTTCAGGGGCGGGGAGGTGCGGCCGTCGCCGCGGCCGGTCAGGCGGAGGAAGACCTCGTCGAGCGTCGGTGGGCGCAGGCTCGCATCGATCAGCGGTACGCCGGCGGCGTCGAGTTCGCGGACGATACGGGGGAGGGTGAGCGTGGTGTCGGTCGCGACGGCGCCCACGGTGCGGCGCTCGTGGTCGAGTACCGGTTCGGTGCCGGTGAGCTGATCGAGGACGCCTGCCGCCGGGACCAGCGCCGATTCATGGGAGACGACCACTTCGGCGTAGCTGCCGATGCGGGCCTTCAGCTCGGTGGGGGTGCCGCGATGGGCGGCTTGGCCATGGTCGATCAGCACGATGTCGTCGGCCAGCTGATCGGCCTCCTCCAGATACTGCGTGGTGAGGAGGACGGTTGTGCCCCGGCCGGCCAGTTCCCGTACCGCCGCCCAGATCTGGTTGCGGCTGTGCGGGTCGAGCCCGGTGGTCGGCTCGTCCAGGAAAAGCACCCTCGGCCGGGTCAGCAGGCTGGCGGCGAGGTCGAGGCGGCGGTGCATGCCACCTGAGTAGGTGCGGACCGGGCGGTCGGCGGCGTCGGTCAGCTCGAAGCGTTCCAGGAGCTCGTCGGCGCGGATGCGCGCGGCCTCGCCGCGGAACCGTTGGAGCTTGGCGAAGAGTCGCAGGTTCTGCCGGCCGGTGAGCTCGCCGTCGACCGAGGCGTTCTGCCCGGTGACGCCGATCGCCGTGCGCACCGCGCCCGCCTCGCGCACCACGTCGTGGCCCGCCACCCGAGCGCTTCCGCCGTCCGGGGCGGTCAGTGTGGTGAGGACCCGGACGGCGGTGGTCTTGCCCGCGCCATTCGGCCCCAGCACTCCGCAGACGGTGCCTTCGGCGACCGCGAGATCAAGTCCCCGCAGCGCATGGACGTCGCCGTAGTGCTTCTCCAGACCTTCACTAAGTACAGCGTACGTAGTTGTCATGCGGCCACCGTACCGCACTACGTACGGTGTACGTAACTACGATGGGGGGAGAGGTGGTGATCAATGGTGGGGCGACCCGCTGTACCCGAAGTGATCTGGGCGCGCCCCGAGCGTGCGGGCCGCGGCCCCAGGCCCGCGTTCAGCCGTGCCGACATCGCGGCAGCCGCCGTCCGAATCGCCGATGCGGAGGGCCTCGACGCGGTGTCCATGCGGAAGGTCGCGGCGGAGCTCGGCTGCGGCACGATGTCGCTCTACAACTACGTGCCGCGCAAGGAGGATCTGTACGAGCTGATGTTCGACGCGGTCAGCGGCGGGTACGACTTCCCGGAGCCGTCCGGCGACTGGCGTGCCGATCTCATCTCGCTGGCCCATCAGGCCCGCGAGATGATGCACCGCCACACCTGGGTGCCCCGGCTCATGTCACCCGTGTACGGCTTCAGCCCGAACGCGCTGCGGTACCTGGAGTACACGCTCAGCCTGCTGGACGGGGTCGACGCGCGGTTCGGCGAGAAGATGGAACTCATCGCCATGGTCAACGGCGTGATCACCACCTATGTGGCCAACGAGATCGCCACGGCGGAGCGCAGTCGGTCGCTGCCCTGGTCCGAGGAACAGGAGCATGCCGCGCGCACCGGCTATCTGATCAGCCAGATCGAGACCGGGAAGTATCCGCGGATGGCGGCGGGTTTCGCCGAGGACCCCGGGCCGATCGATCTGGAGGGGGTCTTCGACCGGGCGCTGCACCGGGTACTGGACTCCTTCGACCGGTAGCGGCCAGGGATTTTGTCCGGATCGGGCCGGATCGGCGCCGGGCGCGCGAGCCCGGCAGGATCCGCACTCGAACCCGGGCCCCGGCGGTCACAGCAGCGCGAACTGCCCGTCCGGGCCCTCCTCCTGATGGTCGAGCACCGATGCGGGCCGCCGGGCCGTGGCCGGGACCGGCAGCACGCCCGCCGCGCGGAGGTCGTCGGCCGTGATCCGCGGGCCGTCGGCCGGCTCCTCCTGCCGGGGCCGGAGTTCGGCGAGCAGCGCCAGCACGGTGATCAGTTCCAGCAGTTCCGAGGTCCACTCCTGGGGCCAGCCCCGGGGCCGTATCGCCTCCAGACCGTCCGCCCCGTCCGCTGCCGCCCGTCGTTCGAACCACAGCTCCAGCATCCGGACCCCGCCCACCCGGAACTCCCAGGCTCCCGCCGGTACGGGCGAGATGCGTCCCGTCCCCAGCAGGAGCGCCTCGTCGCCGGGGTCGTACTCCAGCGTGCCGGGCGCGGCCGGTACCGCGGCCCGCACGTAGGGGCGCCGCCCGCCGGGCAGCCGCGGGCGCTCCCCGCCGCGCGCGCCGCGCAGTTGCAGCCGCACCAGCTCCCGGCCCAGCTCCACCCCGGCCCACCAGCGTGCGCTGTCGGCGGGCAGCGGTACGACGGACCCGGCCGGGGAATGACGGGCCGCCGTGGCGATCCACGCCAGCACGGACTCCACGGTGACCGCGTCCCCGTGCCGGGCGCGCAGCAGCCCGAGCAGGCCAGGCGCCAGATTGGGTTCCCGTCCGCCGGGCCTTCGGTAGAGCGGCCGGATCCGGCCGGGGCGGCCCGCCGGGGAGTGGCCGTCGGGCAGCAGTGCCGTCACGGACAGGGCGGGCCCGGTGTCCTGCGGTACGTGCCCGTGCTCGACGGCGAAGAGCTGGTGCCCGTCGGCGACCCTCCACAGCTCCGGGCGGGCTGCGTCGATCAGCCGGTGGTCGGGGATCAGCCACTGCTCGTCGAACGGCCCGTGCAGGATCCGCACCGGCTCGGGGCACGGACCGGACTCCCGCGCGAACCGGGCGGTGGAGGCGGTCTGGCCGGGCAGCGCCGCGACCGGAGTCTGCGGATCACGGGAACGGGTGGGCCGGAAAAGCTGGTCGCGCTCGGCTCCCTCGGCGTTGATCAGACGTCCCCAACGGGCCTTGAGAGAGCCGGCGTCCGGGGCCGTCACCCAGGGGCGCCCGGTGCGCAGGGGCCGTACGGACCATGGCATGAGGTCGTCGAGCAGCGGGGTGTCGTCGTCCCCGCCGGCTCCGGCGCCCGCCCGTGCTGCCACCGTGTCGTCCTCCCCGTCGCCACGTCCGCCGCCCTAGGGCCTGTTCTGAGTTCCCCGCCTGCGCAGCGACGCCCGGCACGCACGCTCGCCGCACCGACCGCCGCTGCGCCCGCGCTTCGCGCGAACGACGGGGAACTCAGAACAGGCCCTGGCATCGTAACGGTGCGTCGTGTGCGGTCAGTGTGCTTCGACCGTCACCGAGAACGAGAACCTGTCCCCCCGGTACCGGATCTGTGCCACATCCACCACCCGGCCGCTCTCGTCGTACGTCACCCCTGTGTAGAAGAGGATCGGGCTGAGCAGCGGGACCTGGAGGAGCTCGGCGGTGACCGGGTCGGCGAGCCGCGCCTCGACCGTGTCCGTGATCCGCGCGATCCGGACGCCGACGCGGTCGCGCAACACCTTGGTCATCGGCCAGCGTTCGAGATCGGCGGCATCGAGCCGGGCCGCGACCTCGGGATGCACTGTGTTCTCCGCCCAGTTGGTGGGCTCGCCGGTGTCGCCGTCGCAGCGCAGCCGCCGGTAGCCGACCACGTCCGTGCAGCCCGGGAAGTACTCGGCGAGATCGCCGGGCAGGGCGAGCGGGCCATGGCCGAGGACCGTGGTGCGCTCGCCCGACTGCTGGGCGACGATCGCATCGATCGAACCGAGCAGCCGGACCGGTGAGGCCCGGCGGGCCTGCGGCTCGATGAAGGTGCCGCGCCGCCGGTGCCTGCTGATCAGCCCCTCCGTCTCCAGCTCCTTGAGCGCCTGCCGCATCGTGAGGACGCTGACGCCGTAGTGTGCGGCGAGCTGCTCCTCGGTCGGCAGCCGCAGCGAGGCGTCCTGGGCGCGGCCGAGTATGGACGCGCGCAGCGACTGTGAGACCTGGTACCACAGCGGCAGTCTGCGGTTCAGGACCAGCGAGTCGGGGGCGAAGGCCGTCACCTGGGGCGTCTGGGGCAGTTGAGGCACCTGGGTCACCTGGACTCTCCGTACTGCGACACTGCGGACGCGACGAGCGGGGGCCGGGAAGCGGCGGCTTCGCCTATGGCCGGAAGTTGCGTTCGAGACCCTGCCACACGTCGTCGTACCCGCGCTGCAGGTGGTCGGCGGTCGCCGCCTGTCCGGTCGCCGTGACCGGCCAGCGGGTCTCGAACATGAAGGCAAGACCGTCGTCGATCTTCTGCGGCTTCAGCTCCGCCGCGCTTGCCCGGTCGAAGGTCTCCCGGTCCGGGCCGTGCGCCGACATCATGTTGTGGAGCGAGCCGCCGCCCGGCACGAAGCCGCCCTTGCCGGCCGTCTTCGCGTCGTACGCCCCCTCGATCAGCCCCATGTACTCGCTCATCACATTGCGGTGGAAGTACGGCGGCCGGAACGTGTCCTCGCCGACCAGCCAGCGCGGCGCGAAGACGACGAAATCCACACCGGCGAGACCGGGGGTGTCCGACGGCGAGGTCAGCACCGTGAAGATCGACGGGTCGGGGTGGTCGTAGCTGATGGAGCCGATCACATTGAAACGGTGCAGGTCGTAGACGTACGGGGTGTAGTTGCCGTGCCAGGCGACGACGTCGAGCGGCGAGTGGTCGTACGTCGCTGACCAGAGGTTGCCGCAGAATTTGTTGATCACCTGGACCGGGCGGTCCGCGTCCTCGTAAGCGGCGACGGGAGCGAGGAAGTCCCGGGCGTTGGCAAGGCCGTTGGCGCCGATCGGGCCGAGGTCGGGGAGTGTGAACGGCTGCCCGTAGTTCTCGCAGACATAGCCGCGGGCGGAGTCGTCGAGGAGTTCCACACGGAAGCGGACGCCCCGGGGGATCAGCGCGATGTTACCGGGTTCGGCGCGCAGCAGGCCCAGTTCGGTACGGAGCAGCAGGCCGCCCCGCTCGGGGACGATCAGCAGTTCGCCGTCGGAGTCGCTGAACACGCGGTCGGTCATGGCCGTGTTGGCGTGGTAGAGGTGCACGGCCATGCCGGTGCGCTGGGTGGCGTCGCCGTTGCCGCCGAGGGTCCACAGCCCTGCCAGGAAGTCCGTGCCGGGCGCGGGATCGGGGAGCGGGTCCCAGCGCAGCCGGTTCGGATCGGGGACGGACTCATTGAAGGGGGCGGTGCGCACCGCGCCGTTGTCGATCCGGACGAACGGCGGGTGGGCGGCCGAGGGACGGATCCGGTAGAGCCATGAACGGCGGTTGTGGGCGCGCGGTTCGGTGAACGCCGAGCCGCTCAACTGCTCGGCGTAGAGGCCGAGTGGTGCTCGCTGCGGCGAGTTGCGGCCGTGCGGCAGTGCCCCCTGGGCCGCCTCGGAGCTGTGCTCATTACCGAAACCGGCGGAGTGCGCAAGCGCTTCCGCCGTCTTCCTCGCCTGCTCGATGCCGCTGGTGCCGCCCATGTCGCGCTCCCGGTGCCGAAGAAATCCTATGGGACACCGTAGGAATCAGATCGGGGCACGTCAACGGGGCAGGGTGGTGGCGCGTCGCGGATCCGGTGCGGGCCCGTGGCGGAAATTTTTTGATCCGTCGCGCAGAAGGGGGTTCCAAAAGTTGAACAATGCTCTACTCTCCGGCGCATGTCGTGGACACGAAGACTTCTGGTGGTCCTGGTGGCACTGGCCGCCGCACTCCTCGCGGCCCCGGCCGCCCAGGCGCACGAGGAACGGCCGGTCACCCTGCCCGACGGTTCCGGCAGCGTCCCGGTCTACCGCGTCGGTGAACCCGATCTGCTGGTCTGCAAGAGCGACCGCGCCGACTTCGAACGCCGGATATCCGGCTTTCCGGCGAAGCTCCGGGCACGCAACCTCGAACTCTTCGAGCGGTGCCGGAAGTCCGGGTACCGCCATCTGCAACAGGCCGTCGACGAGGTCGGCGGACCCGGCATGACTATCGCGATCCTGCCCGGCCTGTACGAGGAGGAGCCCTCGCTGCCCAGGCCGACGGGGGAGTGCGCGAGGCTCAAGGCGCCCAACTCGCAGCTCGGCTACCAGATCCTGTCGTACGCGCAGCAGAAGAAGTGTCCGCACAACCAGAACCTGGTGGCGATCCTCGGCAAGAAGCAGCTCCAGATCGAGGGGACCGGGGCGGAGCGCACCGACGTCGTCATCGACGCCAAGTACCAGAAACTCAACGCGATCCGCTCGGACGGCTCCGACGGCATCTACTTCAAGAACTTCACCGCCCAGCGCACGACGTTCAACTCGCTGTATGTGCTGGCCCAGGACGGCTTCGTGATCGACGACGTCCTCACCCGGTGGAACGACGAGTACGGCTTCCTCACCTTCGCCAGTGACCACGGGCTGTACAAGAACTGCGAGTCGTACGGCAACGGTGACTCCGGCATCTACCCCGGCAGCGCGTCGGACATCAACGACGGGTACGGCTACGACGTGCCGCGCTACTCGATCGAGATCACCGGCTGCCGCAGCCACCACAACATGGTCGGCTACTCCGGCACCGCGGGCGACTCGGTCCACGTCCACGACAACGAGTTCGACCACAACATGGGCGGCGCCTCGATGGACAGCGCCTTCCCCGGCCACCCCGGACTCCCGCAGAACCACGCACGCTTCGAACGCAACCTGATCCACGACAACAACGCCGATTACTACCCGTACGTCGCCGATGGAACCTGCGCCAAACCGCCCGTCGAACGCGGCTACGAGGACGGCGTCGTCTGCCCGCAGATCTCCATGCCGCCGGGCACCGGCATCATCACCGCGGGCGGCAACTGGAACATCTACGAGAACAACTGGATCTACGGACAGCGGCGTGCCGCTTTCTTCCTGAGCGCCGTCCCCGCCTTCATCCGCGGCGAGAACGCCCCCGCGAAGCAGGCCGACACCTCGCACCACAACCGGTACGCGGGCAATCACCTCGGCACGGACAAGGCGGGCCGCTCCCGGCCCAACCGCACCGATGTGTGGTGGGACGGCCAGGGCGACAGCAACTGCTGGCAGTCGGACACCGGACCGTCCACACCGCGCTCGCTGCCCGCGTGCGGGGCGGCGCGCGGCGCGGTCTCCGTCCGCACCGACCGGCTGGTGGGCGAACCGGTCAAACTTGCCCAACTGCTGGTCTGTGCCGACTACAACGTGCAGGCGCGGCGGCTGCCGGCCGGCTGCGACTGGTACGGCGCACGCGGCATCGAGCGCATCGAGGTGCAGATCGCCCTGGGTGTCGCTCTGGTGCTCGCGCTGGTCGGCGGGGTGCTCTGGTGGCGCCGCCTGCGGCACAGCCGGCTCGCCACAGCGGCCACCCTGCTCGGCGCGATCGGCCTCGGGCTGGATGTGGCCGGTGCGACGACGGGTCTCGCGTCCTCCTATCTGCCCGCGGTGGCGCTGCTGCTGACCGGGGCGTGGTGGATCGGCATCGGACTCGTCCTTCGCGGCGAGCGGCCCGGACTGGGCTGGACCACGATGGTGCTGGGTGTCCTGACCCTGCTCGACGCCTTCGACAAGGCCGTCCTGATGATCCCGTGGATCCCGATCGGCCCGGCCTGGGCACGGGGTCTCTTCGGTGTCATCTGGGTGGTGTGGGCGATGGCCGCCTCCGCGCGGCACGGGGAACGGGAGGTACGGAAGAAGGCGGACCCGGGGCCGGACGCGGACGCCGATGCGACGGGCACGCAGGGCGGCGACCGGGCGGGGGCCCCTGCCGGTGCGGGCGCAGGAAGGAATTCGAGCCACGGCGCGGGTCCCGGACCCGGCGCGGGTTCAGCGTCAGGATCGGTGGATTCCGGGCCGGACACGGATTCCGGGTCCCACCGGGGCTCCGGACCGGACGGGGACTGATCATGAGGCGATCTCCCCGCACCCTGCGACTCAACAGGCTCACGTCGCGCACGGCGCTCACGTCGCGCACGGCGCTCACGTCGCGCACGGCGTTCCCCCGGCTCGCCGTCGCCCTTCTGACCGCAGGCGCCCTCGTGTGCGGTGCGAGTGCCTGTGGTGGGCGGCCCACCACCCACCACCGGCCCGGCACCAGCCATGAACAGGCCGGCGGCAGCGTCGGCCGGCTCCTCACCGCGGACGACGGATCCGGGCACCGGCTCCGCCAGGTCGAGGCCGAGGGCGCCCCCGCGGTGACCATCGCCGTACGGCCGGACTCCGAGGACGGGTGGAACGTCCATCTCTCCCTACGGAACTTCAGATTCAGCCCGGACAGCGTCGGCGGCGCGGCGCTCCTCGGGCGCGGCCACGCCCGGCTCTTCCTTGACGGCCACCCCCTGGCCCGGCTCTACGGCCCCTGGTACCACCTCCCCGACTCCCTCGTTCGCAAAGCGGGCGGCGGGCGCACCCTCACGGCCCGGCTGTACGCCGACGATCACACCGCCTGGGCCGTGCACTCCACACCGATCCAGGCCACCACGCCTCTCACCACCACTTCTTCCGCCGACACCCCAGCCGAGCCCCGCCCCGACCGGACTCTGGAGATCGTCATCTCTCACGGCAAGGTCAGCCCCGCCCCCGGCCGCACCGAGCTCAGGAAGGGGCAGCGCATCGAGCTGCGCGTCCGCACCGACCGCGCCGACACCCTCCATGTCCACGGCTACGACAAGGAAGCGCGCCTGCCCGCCGGACGGACCATCACCCTCACTCTCACCGCTGACCGCACCGGGCTCTTCGAGGTCGAGACCCACGAGTCCGGTCTGCTCCTGACCCAGCTCGTCGTACGGTGAGCGTCCTCGCCCATGGCATCGGCTCCCGGCACGACCTGCCGCTGTCCCCCTTCTACGCGTTCGCCGGTGCCTTCGCCGCGCTCTTCGTCTCCTTCCTCGCGCTCGGCCTGCTCTGGCCCGCTTCCCGATTCCGGGGCGACCGGGCGGGCCGCCCGCTTCCGGTCCCTCTGCAGCGACTCGCCGACGCCCGCCCCACCCGTATCGCCGCGCGCGCCCTCGGCCTGGCCGCCGCCCTGTTCGTCCTCCTCCAACTCCTCCTCGGCCCGGACGGTCCGGAGCGCAACCCGGCCGCGGGCGCCGTCTACGTGCTCCTCTGGGTCGGGCTCGTCCCCGCCTCGCTCCTCCTCGGTCCCGTCTGGCGACTCCTCAACCCCCTGCGCACGCTCCACCTCCTCGTCTGCCGCGCGCTGGCCCGCGACCCGGCCGCGGGCCGGCCCCTTCCCGCACCACTCGGTCAGTGGCCCGCCGCGGCCGGACTCCTCGCCTTCACCTGGCTCGAACTCGTCTCCCCCGACCCCGCGTCGTCCACCGCCCTCCTCCTCTTCCTCGTGCTGTACGGCACTGTCCACCTCGCGGGCGCCGCCCGTCACGGCTCCCGCTGGTTCGACCACGCCGACGCCTTCGAGGTCTACTCCGGCCTGCTCGCCCGGCTCTCCCCCCTCGGCCGCCGGCCCGCCGACCGCCGTCTCGTCCTGCGCTCCCCGTTCAACGGACTCGACGCCACCCCGCAGACCTCCGGTCTCGTCGCCACCGTCTGCGTCATGCTCGGCTCCACCGGCTACGACGGCTTCTCCGACGCCCCCTCCTGGATCACCGCCGTCCAGACCTCACCCCTGGGCCGCACCACAGCGGCCACGCTCGGGCTGCTTGCCGCCGTTGCCCTCGTCGCCGCCCTCTATGCCCTCTGCGCCGGTGCCACCCGGCTGATCTCCGGTCAACTCCGCCACCCCCTCACCGTCTTCGCGCACTCGCTCGTCCCGATCGCCCTCGGCTATCTCATCGCCCACTACTTCACACTCTTCGTCACCGAAGGGCCGCGCACAGTCATGGTGGCACTCGGCACTGACAATCCGGTCCCGCCCGAACCGCACCTGGGTCCAGGCGGCATCGCCACGCTCCAGGTCGCCGCGATCGTCGTCGGGCACATCCTCGGCGTCGTCGCCGCCCACGACCGGTCCGTGCGCCTCTTCCCGCCCGCCCGCGCCGTCGCGGGGCAGCTTCCCCTGCTGACTCTGATGATCGCGTACACCGTCGGCGGGCTGACCCTGCTTCTCGCCTGACCGCAGGTGTGCACCCTCCCGTCCCGCAGAGGAGAGTCACGGCATCATGGAGCCCGTGCCCCATGCGAATACGAACCTCCGCCGCGCGCCCGTGCAGCAGCGCAGCGCCGAGCGTCTCACCCGGATACTCGACGCCTGCGCCGAACTCCTCGACGAGACCGGTTACGAGCAGCTGTCCACCCGGGCCGTCGCCGCCCGCGCGGAGGTCCCGATCGGCTCCGTCTACCGGTTCTTCTCCAACAAGCGCACCCTCGCCGACGCCCTGGCCCGGCGCAACCTGGACAGTTACGCGGAGCGCATCACCGGTCGCCTGGCCGTCATCCCGGCCGCCGACTGGCGCGGCGCCATCGACGCCGTGCTCGACGAATACCTGGCGATGAAGCGCTCCGTCCCCGGTTTCGCCCTCGTCGACTTCGGCGCCCCGGCCCCTGTGGACGACCCGGCCTCCGACGCCAATCGCCGCGTCGCGGAGCGCCTCGCCCAGCTGCTCTCCGGCCGTCTGGGGCGCACCGCCGACGAGGATCTGCTCCGGACGATCCTGGTCTGCGTCGAAACCGCCGACGCGCTCCTCCGACTCGCCTTCCGCACCGACCCGTCGGGCGATCCGGCGATCGTCGCGGAGACCCGCGTCCTGATCCAGGCATATCTGGCCCGGATCCTGGACTGAACCCGGCACCGCACCTCACCGCGCGGGACGACACGGGTCCGCGCAGCAGGGAACCGGACACCCGCCCAGCCGTCCCAGATCGACGGCGTGGGCAACCTCGCGCACCTGTACGTCTTCGACCACCACGGCCGCCGGATGTGCCCCTGCCGAAGGAGATCTGGGGCTCGACGTCTGAGCTGCACCGCTCCAGGTCCTTGCTTTCGGGCAGGGCCTTGAAGCGGACGTTGACCTCAAGCCGGGTCGAGGTCGTACGTTCCTTCTATGAGCATGGAAGCCACCGCGTGGACGCAGCTCCACAACGTCATGAACGCGCAGCAGGACCGACGCCCCTTCGACCGAGCCACACTGCGGCGCATCGCCGCGTTCGCCCGACCGCACCGGCGGCGGGTCGCGCTGTTCCTGCTGCTGAGTGTGGCCACGGCACTGCTCGCGGTCGCCACCCCGATCCTCGCCGGTCGCGTCGTGAACGCGATCGTGACCGGCAAGGAGGAGGGGACCGTCACGCGGCTGGCCGTGCTCATCGCCGTGATCGCCGTCGCTGAGGCAGGACTCGGGCTGGTCAGCCGCTGGCTCTCGGCCACCCTCGGCGAGGGGCTGATCCTCGACCTGCGCACCGCCGTCTTCGACCACGTCCAGCGCATGCCGATCGCGTTCTTCACCCGCACCCGCACCGGCGCGCTCGTCAGCCGCCTCAACAACGACGTCATCGGCGCCCAGCGCGCCTTCAGCAACACCCTGTCCGGCGTCGTCAGCAATGTCGTCACGCTGCTGCTCACCCTCGGCGTCATGCTCAGCATCTCCTGGCAGATCACCGCACTCGCGCTGGTGCTGCTGCCCGTGTTCGTGCTGCCCGCACGCCGGATGGGTACGCGGATGGCGAGGCTCCAGCGCGAGGCCGCCGCCCACAACGCGGCGATGGGCACCCGGATGACCGAGCGCTTCTCCGCACCCGGCGCCACGCTCATCAAGCTCTTCGGGCGGCCCGCCGACGAGTCCACCGAATTCGCCGTCAGGGCGGGCAGAGTGCGCGACATCGGTGTCCGTACGGCCATGGCCCAGTCCGCGTTCATCACGGCTCTCACCCTCGTATCGGCGCTGGCACTTGCCCTGGTCTACGGGCTCGGCGGGTTCTACGCGCTGCGCGGGCAGCTGGACGCGGGTGCCGTCGTCGCCCTTGCCCTGCTGCTGACCCGGCTGTACGCGCCGCTCACCGCGCTCGCCGGGGCGCGCGTCGAGGTGATGAGCGCGCTCGTGAGCTTCGAGCGGGTCTTCGAGGTCCTCGACCTCAAGCCCCTGATCGAGGAGAAGCCCGATGCGCGGACGGTCCCGGACGGTCCGGTCTCCGTGGAGTTCGACGCCGTGCGCTTCGGCTACCCGTCTGCCGACAAGGTCTCCCTCGCCTCGCTGGAAGACGTCGCCACCCTGGACACCCGCGGCGGCGCCGAGGTGCTGCGCGGAGTCTCGTTCCGCGCCGAACCGGGCCAGACGGTGGCCCTCGTCGGATCGTCCGGCGCGGGCAAGTCGACCATCGCGCAGCTGCTTCCCCGGCTGTACGACACGGACGAGGGCGCCGTACGCATCGGCGGCATCGACGTACGCGACCTGTCGGCCGACACCCTCCGTGACACCCTTGGCATGGTCACCCAGGACGGCCACCTCTTCCACGAGTCGGTCCGCGCCAACCTTCTGCTCGCCCGCCCCGAAGCCACCGAGGAGGACCTCTGGGACGCCCTGCGCCGCTCACGGCTGGACGGACTGGTCGCCTCGCTGCCCGACGGACTCGACACCGTCGTCGGTGAACGCGGCTACCGGCTCTCCGGCGGCGAACGCCAGCGGCTGACCATCGCCCGGCTGCTGCTGGCCCGCCAGCGCGTCGTCATCCTCGACGAGGCCACCGCCCACCTGGACAACACCTCCGAAGCGGCCGTCCAGGAAGCCCTCGTGGAGGCGCTCGAAGGACGCACCGCGGTGGTGATCGCCCACCGGCTCTCCACCGTACGAGCGGCGGACCTCATCCTCGTCGTGGAGGACGGCCGGATCGTGGAACGCGGCACCCACCAGGAGCTGCTGGCGGCAGGCGGCCGGTACGAGGAGCTGTACCGCACCCAGTTCGAGCGCCCCGGAACCGAGCCCGCCGGTCTGGGCTGACCACCGCTGAGTCGCAGGGCGTCGGGAGCCCACTCCCTGTCGCGGGGGAGGAGGTTACGGGACAGCCCTCAGGCTGGCGCCTCCTGCGTGGGCTCGGCCCGCGACCGGCTCGTGGTGAGGAGGCGGGCTTCCATCTCGCCCTCCTCGAAGAGCCGGGAGGCCGGGCCCACGATCAGCGGGTCCGGCTCACCGACCAGGTCCGCGTCCTTGTCCCGGTAGTCGAAGCGGTGCAGCACATGCCGGATCGCCTCCAGCCGGGCCCGCTTCTTGTCGTTGCTCTTCACCACGGTCCAGGGCGCGTCCGCCGTGTCCGTGTGGAACAGCATCAGTTCCTTGGCCTCCGTGTACGCGTCCCACTTGTCGAGCGAGGCGAGGTCGACCGGGCTCAGCTTCCACTGCCGCACCGGATCGATCTGGCGGATCATGAACCGGTTGCGCTGCTCGTTGCGGGAGACGGAGAACCAGAACTTCACCAGGTGGATGCCGTCCCGGGCGAGCATCCGCTCGAAGCCCGGTGCCTGGTGCATGAATTCGAGGTACTCGCGGGTCGTGCAGAACCCCATGACCCGCTCCACACCCGCCCGGTTGTACCAGGACCGGTCGAAGAGCACGATCTCCCCGGCGCTCGGCAGATGCGCCGTGTACCGCTGGAAGTACCACTGGGTGCGCTCGCGCTCCGTGGGCTTCTCCAGGGCGACGACACGCGCACCACGGGGATTGAGATGCTCGGTGAAGCGCTTGATCGTGCCGCCCTTGCCCGCCGCGTCCCGTCCCTCGAAGAGGATGACGAGCCGTTCGTCGCGCTCCTTGACCCAGTGCTGCAGCTTGAGCAGTTCGATCTGCAGGGCGCGCTTGGTCTTCTCGTACGCCTTGCGGCCGAGTTTTCTGCCGTACGGGTAGTCCTCGCGCCAGGCGTCGCGCGCCTGGCCCTCCGGGGTTACCAGGACCGGGTCGTCGTCCCCGCTGTCGATCACGTCGAAGCCCTCGAGGTCGGCGCCGCCGCGGCGGGCCGCCCGGGCGAGGGCGGCCTGTTTCTCGTCAGCCCTGCCCGACTGCTTCTTCCCGGGGTCGGTCGGTTTCCTGGCGCTCCGCGTCATCTCGGCGTCCCTCCACCGGCTGTGCCGGACTGTTCTGCGTCCGTCCAGTCTGCGGACGCATGCGGGAGACTGCTACCCCGGCAAGACAGAGCAGGCCGCCGCCGACGGTGAGCAGCGCGGGCACCTCGTCCAGCAGCAGCCATGACATCAGCACCACCAGTGCGGGCACCGCATAGGTGGTGGCGCCCATCTTTCCGGCGGTGGTGCGCGCGAGGGCGTAGGCCCAGGTGGTGAAGGCGAGGGCGGTCGGGAAGATGCCCAGGTAGACCATGTTCAGGGTCGCGGAGAGCGGTGCGTCGGCCGCCTCGGAGACCAGCACACCGGAGAACGGCAGGCAGGCGACCATACCGATCAGACAGCTGTATGCGGTGATCTGCAGGGCCGAGCCGTGCCGCAGCGCGGGCTTCTGGGTGACCACCCCGGCCGCGTACGCCACCGCCGCCAGCAGGCAGAGCGCCACGCCGAGCACCGATGAACCCCCGTGCCCCGACATGGAGAGACCGACCACGACGGCACCGCCGAACGACACGGCCATGCCCATCACCAGCGTGCGCGGCAGCCCCTCGCCGAGCAGCCGGGCACCGAGCAGCGCGATCAGGATCGGGCCGATGTTCACGATCATGGCGGCCGTGCCCGCGTCGACCTGCTGCTCGCCCCAGTTGAGCACCACCATGTAGAGCCCGAACCAGAGCAGCCCGGACGCGAGGATGCCCGGCCAGGCACCCCTGGACGGCAGCCCTTCGCGGCGTATGAGAAGGATCGCGCCGAGCATCAGCGAGCCGGCGAGCAGTCGGCCGAGGGCGAGCGCCCCGGGGGAGTACGCGTCGCCCGCGCTGCGGATGGAGACAAAGGCGGAGGCCCACAGGACCACGCTCGTGCACGCCGCGGCAATCGCCCGCCAGTCACGGCTTGCGGGCAGGGTGGCCGTCGCCGAGGAGGCCGGTACAGGTGTCGTCGTCATGCGCCGACTGTAGGCGGAGAACGGTTCGGTCCTCACCGAATTGTTTCCGGCTCGATCCCGAGGAGTTCGTGCAGCGCCCGCTCCCCGTCCGCGGTCACCTTCACGGCCCGCCCGGAGCCGATCCGTACGCACCATCCGGTGTCCAGGGTGTGCCTGCACAGCGAGGCGCCCGCGGTCCCCGCCAGGTGCGGCCGGCGCTCCGTCCAGTCCAGGCAGCCGCGTACGAGCGGACGCCGGGTCCCGGTGTCCAGCCCGATACCCAGCTCCCCGAACCAGCCCAGGCCCGCGTCGGTGAGTGCGAAGCCGGCGTCCTGCCGCAGGAGTCCCCGTGCGGTCATCGCGTCCGCGATGGCGATGCCGATCCGGCCGGCGAGATGGTCGTAGCAGGTGCGTCCGCGGGCCAGCGCGCTGCTGGTGCTCGCCGCCCGCAGGGTTCGCGGCCGTTCCTCGTCGCCGGGCACGGCCTGGGCGGCAAGGTCCTCGACGAGGTGGGCGGTGCGTTCGTCGGCGAGCCGCAGATAGCGGTGGCGGCCCTGCCGCTCCTCGGTCAAGAGCCCGCCGGCGACGAGCTTGCCCAGGTGTTCGCTGGCGGTCGACGGTGCGACCGAGGCGTACCGCGCCAGTTCACCCGCGGTCCAGGCACGCCCGTCGAGCAGGGCCAGACAGAACGAGGCGCGGGTCTCGTCGGCGAGGAGCGCGGCCAGGGCGGCGAGGCGGGGCGCGGCCGGGTCGTGGGGTGCCATGTACCCAGCATGGGTCAGGAACGCTTCGGCGTGGGCCGAACCGTTGCCGCGGGCGCCCGCTGTTCGTACTGCAGGGCGAGACCGTCGAGGATCGCCCGCAGCCCGGTCTCGAACGCGCCCTCGTCGACCTTCTGGCGGTGGTCGGCCAGCAGATGGGCCTGGCCGAGGTGCGGGTAGTCGGCGGGGTCGTACACCGTCTCGTCGTCCACGAAACCGCGTGCGAACGAGCCCAGTGCCGAGCCCGTGACGAAGTACCGCATCAGTGCGCCGATGTACGTGGCCTGAGCGGGCGGCCAGCCCGCGCGGACCATGCCGCCGAAGGCCGCGTCGGCGACCCGCAGCCCGGCCGGACGTCGGCCGGGGCCCTGGGCCAGCACCGGGACGATGTGCGGGTGCGCGGCGAGCGCCGCACGATAGGAGACCGCCCAGTCGTACAGGGCGGTGCGCCAGTCGCGGCCGTCGTCCTCGTCGAACATCGACAGGTCGACCTGCGCGGAGACGGAGTCCGCTACCGCGTCCAGGATCTCGTCCTTGTTGCGGAAGTGGTTGTAGAGAGAAGGCCCGCTGACCCCGAGTTCGGCCGCGAGCCGACGGGTGGAGACGGCTTCGAGCCCCTCGGAGTCCACCAGGGCGCCCGCCGCCTCGACGATGCGGTCTCGGCTGAGGAGGGGCTTGCGCGGTCGGGCCATGCCGCACATAGTAGGGCCTGCGAACAAAAACTAGCGGTGCTAATTAAGAATGGGAGTACCGCAGGAGGGGCAGTGGGAGTACCGCAGGATGGCTCGGGGCTCAGCGAGGAGCCGTGCGCTGGCGGTGGTCTCCGCCTTCTGAGCCGTCCCGCTCGAACGGGCGACTGAGTACCGGACTGAGTACGCGGACGGATGTGGCGGGCACTACGGCGGCCGAAGCTGTCCCCATGAATGAGACGACATCGGTCAAGCAGCAGAGCACCGCGGCCTTCTACGGTCAGGCCGTTGCATCTTTCGGGGTGGCGATGGGCGCGGTGACCCTTGGCATCTACTTCCTCGACGCGAACGTCTGGGTGCGGGGCTTCCTCGCCATCGGCGTCCTGTACCTCGTCACGTCCTGCTTCACCCTTGCCAAGGTCATCCGCGACCGCCAGGAGGCGGGGCAGATCATCAGCCGGGTCGACCAGGCCCGGCTGGAGAAGATCCTCGCCGAGCACGACCCCTTCCAGAAGCTCTGACGATCGCATCCACCGGGCCTCTAAGCGCTTGCTCAGGTTCGGGGTATGGTGTTCGTCCTGCTGAACGGAAGGGGTCGGTGACGATGAGCACGGCGGAGGAGACCGGCGGCGAGAGCTCGCCGTGGGGCGAGGTGACGCCCGAGGCGGCCAGGCGGCTCCTCGTCGCGGCCGTCGACGCCTTCGCCGAGCGCGGGTATCACGCGACGACCACCCGTGACATCGCGGGTCGCGCCGGGATGAGTCCCGCCGCGCTCTACATCCACTACAAGACGAAGGAAGAGCTGCTCCACCGGATCAGCAGGATCGGTCACGACCGCGCCCTGCTGCTCCTGGAGACGGCCGCCGACAGTGGCGGCCCGGCGTCCGAGCGGCTCGCGGACGCCGTACGGTCCTTCGTCCGCTGGCATGCCGAGCAGCACACCACCGCCCGCGTGGTCCAGTACGAACTCGACGCCCTGAGCGAAGAACACCGCACCGAGATCGTCGCCCTGCGCAGGAAGAGCGATGCGGTGATCCGCCGGATCATCAGCGAAGGGGTGCAGGCGGGGGAGTTCGATGTCCCCGACATCCCGGGGACCACGCTCGCTGTGCTCTCGCTCTGCATCGACGTGGCCCGCTGGTTCAGCGCGCAGGGGAGCCGTACGCCGGACGAGGTCGGCGATCTCTACGCCGACCTCGTCCTGCGCATGGTCGCGGCCCAGCGCTCACGGCCTGCCCCACGATAGGGCTGCCCCGTCATCCCCGGTGGATCAGCGCGCGATGCGTCGGATGCGGTGCGTCGCAAGGCGGAGGGGCGTCCTCGTGCCGGGTGCATTCGGGCGTTCCGGCAGCGCGGCGAGGTGCCGCGGCTGTCTTCGTGCGCCCGCCGGGGATGGCGCCGCGGGACATCTCAGAAGTAGTAGCGCGACACCGACTCGGCGACGCAGACCGGCTTGTCGCCGCCCTCGCGCTCGACCGTGACGACGGCGGTGACCTGGACGCCGCCGCCCGCCTCCTCGACATCCTTGAGGACGGCCGTCGCGCGCAGCCGGGAGCCCACCGGCACGGTCGACGGGAAGCGGACCTTGTTGGTCCCGTAGTTGATGCCCATCTTCATGCCCTCGACCCGCATGACCTGCGGGACCAGCGCCGGGAGCAGTGAGAGCGTCAGATAGCCGTGCGCGATCGTCGTGCCGAACGGGCCGGCCGCGGCCCGCTCCGGGTCGACATGGATCCACTGGTGGTCCCCGGTCGCCTCGGCGAACAGGTCGATCCTCTTCTGGTCGATCTCCAGCCACTCGCTGTGACCCAGTTGCTCGCCCACCCCGTCGCGCAGCTCCTGCGCGGACGTGAAGATCCTCGGCTCTGCCATGTCCCTGGTCCTGCCTTCCCGCTCTCGACCGTCCATCGTCATCCGTAGCCTGTCTAAGCGCTTGCTCAGCATGGTTGGGCGGGTGCGTCCTGTCAACGACGGACCGGCGCGGCGGCGGGCACGTAGGGTTGGAGGGGTGCCCCAGATCCCACAGACACTCCATGAACTCACGGTCGGCCAGCTCTCCGCGCGCAGCGGCGCCGCCGTTTCGGCCCTGCACTTCTATGAGGCGAAGGGCCTGATCAGCAGCCGCCGCACCAGCGGCAACCAGCGGCGCTACAGCAGGGACGCACTGCGCAGGGTCGCCTTCGTCCGTGCGGCGCAGCGGGTCGGCATACCGCTGGCCACGATCCGGGACGCGCTGGCCGAACTGCCCGAGGAGCGCACCCCGAACCGCGACGACTGGGCGCGGCTGTCCGAGGCGTGGCGCTCCGAACTGGACGAACGGATCAAGCAGCTGGGACGGCTGCGCGACCATCTGACCGACTGCATCGGCTGCGGCTGTCTGTCGCTGGAGACGTGTGTGCTCTCCAACCCGAACGACATCTCCGGCGACACGATCAGCGGTTCGCGCCTGATGCCGGAGCGCCGCTCGGCGGGCTGTTCATAGGAAGCGTCCGCGGGGCCGGGGGGCGGCGCGCCGCCGTTTCATCGCCCCCGAGCCCCTCATGCGGCCGACGCCAGGCCCCTCGGCTGGATCCGCCGCGCTCTCGCCAGTGCCGCCGGTGTCAGTACGGCCCGCGGGACCACGATTCCGCAGCCCGTGCAGACCGGGCCCGACCACGGCTCGCAGTCCAGGTCCTGGCGCCAGACGATCCCGGTCTCCGCGCACACCGGGCACGCCGTGCCGGGCTGCGCCTCCAGGGCCGAGACCAGCCGGCCCAGCACCTCGGGGAGCGGCCTGGACGGGTGGACCGCCGGATCCGCGCAGCGCGCCACCCCGTTCCCGCCCCAGATGCGCCGGTGCCACTCGTCGAAGACGGCGGGCCGGCGCAGCCCCTCGCGCTTCTCCCGCTTGCGGCGCTCGGCGAACCCGGCCTCGTACTGGAGCCAGACGGCCCGCGCCGCCTCCAGTTCCTCCAGTGCGTGCACCAGTCGCACGGGGTCGGGGGACCGGTCCTCCGGCTCCATCGTGTGCCGGGTGCACAAGTGGTCCCAGGTCGCCCGGTGACCGTAGGGGGCGAACCTCTCCAGGCACTTGCGCAGCGAGTACCGCCGCAGCGCCAGGTCACCCCGCGGATCGCGGACCTGTCTCGCAAGACTCCGGAAACCGGCCATCGCACTGCCACCTCCGTCGCTCGTACTTCGGCGTCAAGGTATGGACGTACGACGGCCCGATTCGGCTCCATCGAAAGGCGATTCGCGTCCATTGGCTGAGATGCCCCACCTCGGACGGTGCCCGGACGCGATGTTGACGCGGCGTCATGTGGTGATTCCGAGGACGGGACCGGTTCACCGGGCGGGCCCGGACTCCCGGGCCCGCCCGGCTCACCTCACCGGTACTGCAGGTACTTCTTCCGCACCGTCCGGAACGCGGCAAGGTCCGCCTCCCACGCCCCGACCACCTCATCCGTGTCCGCCCCCGCATCGATCATCGTGCGGACCCGCGTATGACCGGTGAGCTTGTCGATCCAGTTGTCCGGGCGCCAGGCGAACCCGCTCCACGTCTGCTTCGCCGTCACCAGCAGCGCGATTCCCGTGCGCACCGGATCGAACACCTCCCGGTCCTGGACGTGCAGTTGCACCCCGCCGACCGTCTTCCCCTGGAACTTGGAGAACGTCGGGGCGAAGTACGCCTCGCGGAAAGCGACTCCGGGCAGGTCGAGGGCGTTCGCGGCCGCCGCCCACCGGTGGTCGATCCCCTCCGCGCCGAGGAGTTCGAACGGCCGGGTCGTCCCCCGCCCCTCGGAGAGGTTCGTACCCTCGAACAGACAGGTGCCCGAGTACACCAGCGCCGTGTCGGGCGTCGGCATGTTGGGGCTCGGCGGCACCCATGGCAGACCGGTTCCGTCGAAGAAGTCCGCGCGGCGCCATCCCGACATCTTCACGATGTCCAGTTCGACCGGCCGCGCGGCCAGGAACTCCGCGTTGAAGAGCAGCGCCAGCTCGGTGACCGTCATGCCGTGGGCCTGCGCGATCTCCCGGCGCCCCACGAAGGTCGAGAACGCCGGGTCGAGGACCGGCCCCAGCGCGGCCCGCCCGGTCACCGGGTTCGGCCGGTCCAGGACGACGAACCGCTTGCCCGCGAGCGCCGCCGCCTCCATGCAGTCGTAAAGCGTCCAGATGTACGTGTAGAAGCGGGCGCCCGCGTCCTGGATGTCGAAGACGACGGTGTCCACGCCGGACGCGGTGAAGACATCGGCGAGCGGCTGTCCGCTCTTCAGGTACGTGTCGTAGACGGGGAGTCCGGTCGCCGGGTCGTCGTACCTCCCCTCCGAGCCGCCCGCCTGCGCCGTGCCGCGGAAACCGTGCTCGGGGCCGAAGACCGCGACCAGGTTCACACGCTCGTCCGGGTGCATCACATCGACGATGTGGCGCGCGTCGGACGTGATTCCGGTCGGGTTGGTGACGATCCCGACCTTCTGTCCCTTCAACAGCGCATAGCCGTCCGCCGCCAGCCGGTCGAAGCCGGTACGGACCCGATTGCGCCCGGAGCCCTGCCCCGTGCCGGGGAGGGGGCCCGCGGCCGCGCTCCCGGTTCCGGCAGCCGTCGCCGCGAGGGCTCCCACTGCACCACCGGCGGCAAGCAAACCACGTCTGGACAGGCTCATTCGGCTACCTCCATGATCGCTCCGACTGTCATGGTCACGCACGCTAGCGCGCACATAGGGCCGCATGGAATGAGGCGGACGAGAGCGGTGTGACAGGAGTGGCGACAAGCTCCCGGCCGGACCCTTCCCCGAGGACATACCGACTGGTTAGTCTGCTGAGGAAGTCGGCTGAGAGAGGCGGAATCCGATGAGTACGGTGCAGGGCGCGGGCGTAGTGGTCACGGGGGCCGGGGGCGGCATCGGTGCCGCTCTGGCCCGCAGATTCGCCGCGGAAGGCGCCAGGGTCGTCGTCAACGACCTCGACGGGAGCCGCATCAAGGCGCTCGCCGAGGAGATCGGCGGCGCCGCCGTCGCCGGAGACGCCTCGCAGATCGTGGACGCCTCCCGGGACGCGCTGGACGGCACCGTCGACATCTACTGCGCCAACGCCGGTCTCGCCTCGCCCGGTGACGTCTTCGCCGACGAGGAGGTCTGGGCCGGGGCCTGGGACGTCAATGTGATGGCCCAGGTCCGCGCGGCCAGGGCGCTGCTCCCGGACTGGCTGGAGCGCGGCAGCGGCCGGTTCGTCGCCACCGCGTCCGCCGCCGGACTGCTGACGATGATCGGCGCCGCGCCGTACAGCGTCACCAAGCACGGCGCCGTCGCCTTCGCCGAATGGCTCTCGCTGACCTACCGCCACCGGGGCATCAAGGTTCATGCGATCTGCCCGCAGGGCGTGCGTACGGACATGCTCACCGCCGCCGGTTCGGCCGGCGAACTGGTCCTCGCCCCCAGCGCCATCGAGCCGGAGGATGTCGCCGACGCCCTCTTCGACGCCATGGCCGAGGACCGCTTTCTCGTCCTGCCGCATCCCGAGGTCGCCGGGTACTACCGGGCCCGCACCAAGGACACCGACCACTGGCTCAGCAATATGAACCACCTCCAGCAGAAGTGGGAGGAGACCGGCGCATGACCGAGAACGGCACCGACGCACTCACCGGGTGATCAACGCCTCCGGTTTCAAGGTGTGGCCACGCAAGATGGAAGATGCCCTGTACACCCACCCGGCGGTCCGGGAGGCGGCCGTCGTCGGCGCCCCGACGCGTACACGTACCCGCGCGAGGTCCAGTGCCGTGGCCGGCAAGCCTTGCCCCGTCGCGCCGTGGGGCAAACATCGCCGGTCACAGCACTGGATCCTGACCGGACATCCCAGGACGGCAAGTGGGAAGATCCTCAGGCGGGAACCGCGTTCCCAGCAGGAGAACGTGTACGACTTCACTACGGAAAGGCAGGTGACGGCCATGGCCAGAACGACGGACGGGAACGACGCCCCTGTCCCTCAGCGGCTGCTGGCCGCCGCCACCCGGCTCTTCGCCGAGCAGGGCTACGACCGGACGTCGGTCCAGGAGATCGTCGAGGCGGCAGGCGTCACGAAGGGCGCGCTCTACCACTACTTCGGCTCCAAGGAGGATCTCCTCCAGGAGGTCTACTCCCGGGTGCTGCGACTCCAGCAGGAACGCCTCGACGCGTTCGCGGACGCGGATGCGCCGGTCGAGCAGCGGCTGCGGGACGCGGCGGCGGACGTGGTCGTCACGACGATCGAGAACCTCGACGACGCGGCGATCTTCTTCCGCTCGATGCACCATCTGAGCCCGGAGAAGAACAAGCAGGTACGAGTGGAGCGGCGCCGCTACCACGAGCGGTTCCGGGCGCTGGTGGAGGAAGGGCAGCGGACGGGGGTGTTCTCCACGGCGACGCCGGCGGATCTGGTGGTGGACTACCACTTCGGATCGGTGCACCACCTGTCGACGTGGTACCGCCCGGACGGTCCGCTGAGCCAGCAGGAGGTCGCGGACCACTTGGCGGATCTGCTGCTGCGCGCGCTGCGCCCCTGACGCCGGATCAGAGGCGGGGGAGCGGCATCCGCCCGGCCGGCTCCGCGTTCCCGGGTGCGGTCCGACTCCGTCCAGGGGCCGGACGGGCAGCTGCTCAGCCCGTCCGGCTTCGGAGGACACGGCGCGGCTGCGGCCCGTGCCGCCCCGCCTACACGTACCGCTTGATCTCGCGCCGCGCCAGCGACCGCTGATGCACCTCGTCCGGCCCGTCCGCCAGCCTCAGCGTCCGCGCCCCCGCCCACAGTTCCGCCAGCGGGAAGTCCTGGCTCACGCCGCCCGCGCCGTGCAACTGCACCGCCTGGTCGAGGATGTCGACCACCGCGCGCGGGGTGGCGATCTTGATGGCCTGGATCTCCGTGTGCGCCCCCCGGTTGCCCACCGTGTCCATCAGCCATGCCGTCTTCAGCACCAGCAGCCGCAGCTGTTCCACCGTGACCCGCGCGTCCGCGATCCAGTTCTGCACCACGCCCTGCTGCGCGAGCGGCTTGCCAAAGGCCGTACGGGACACCGCCCGCTTGCACATCAGCTCGATGGCCCGCTCGGCCATCCCGATCAGCCGCATGCAGTGATGGATCCGGCCGGGACCCAGGCGCGCCTGCGCGATGCCGAAGCCACCGCCCTCTTCGCCGATCAGGTTCGTCGCGGGCACCCGCACATCGGTGAACACGACCTCGGCGTGACCGCCGTGGTAGTGGTCCTCGTATCCATACACCTGCATGGCGCGCCGCACTTCGACGCCGGGCGTGTCGCGCGGGACGAGGATCATCGACTGCTGGCGGCGGATGTCGGCGGCATCCGGGGCTGTCTTGCCCATCACGATGAAGATCCGGCAGTCCGGATTCATTGCCCCTGAGATGTACCACTTGCGGCCGTTGATGACGTAGTCTCCCCCGCTCTCGGCTTCGCTCGAGCGGGAGGCGCCCCCTCCGTCGCGCGTGATCCGCGTCTCGATGTTGGTCGCGTCCGACGAGGCCACCTCGGGCTCCGTCATGGCGAACGCCGACCGGATCTCCCCGGCGAGCAGCGGCTCCAGCCACTGCTTCTTCTGCTCGTCCGTGGCGAACTGGAGGAGCACCTCCATGTTGCCCGTGTCCGGCGCCGCGCAGTTGAGCGCGGTCGGCGCCAACTGCGGGGAACGGCCGGTGATTTCGGCGAGCGGTGCGTACTGGAGGTTGGTCAGCCCGGCACCGTGCTCCGCGTCGGGCAGGAAGAGGTTCCATAGACCCTGCCTGCGCGCCTCAGCCTTGAGGTCCTCGACGATCCGCGGGGTGTCCCACGGGGAGGCGAGCAGTGCCCGCTGCTCGTGCGCGATCGTCTCGGCCGGGTACACGTGCTCGTCCATGAAGGTGAGCAGCTTGGTGCGCAGCTCTTCCGTACGGGTGTCGAATGCGAAGTCCATGGGGGTGATCAGCCTTCCTGGAGGGTCGTGAGGCCGTGCGCGATGAAGACGGGGACGAGATCGCCGATGCGGTCGAAGCCGGCGCCTACGGTTTGACCGAGGGTGTAGCGGTAGTGGATGCCCTCCAGGATCACGGCGAGCTTGAACCACGCGAACGCCGTGTACCAGGAGATGGTGGAGGTGTCCCGGCCGGAGCGGGCCGCGTAGCGCTCGATCAGTTCGGCGGGCGTTGGGTGGCCGGCCGCCCCGCTGGTGGTCGAGACCGGGGACTTGGGCAGACCCAGATCGGAGCTGTACATGACCAGCAGACCGAGGTCGGTCAGCGGGTCGCCGAGCGTCGACATCTCCCAGTCGAGGACGGCCCTGATCCGGCCGTCGGAGCCGATCAACACGTTGTCCAGGCGGTAGTCGCCGTGGATGACGGTGGGCGCGGGGGAGACGGGCAGTTCGCGCCCGAGCGCGGCGTGCAGCTCGTCGATACCGGGCAGTTCGCGGTTGCGGGAGGCGTCCAGCTGCTTGCCCCAGCGGCGCAGCTGCCGGTCGAGGAACCCCTCGGGGCGCCCGAAGTCACCGAGCCCCACCGGCCCCGGGTCCACGGCGTGCAGTTCCACCAGCGTGTCGACCAGGCCCAGGACGACTTCGCGGGTGTGCTCGGCACCGAGCGGGGCGAGCTGCTCGGCGGTGCGGTACGGGGTCCCCTCGACGTACTCCATGACGTAGAAGGGCGATCCGATGACGGAGTCGTCCTCGCAGAGCAGCAGCGGCTCGGGCACCGGCACGGCCGTCGGGTGCAGCGCGCTGATGACCCGGTGCTCACGCTTCATGTCGTGCGCGGTGGCGAGGACATGGCCGAGCGGAGGCCGGCGGACGACCCAGTGGCCCGTGCCGTCCGTGACGACGTACGTCAGGTTGGAGCGGCCGCCCTCGACAAGCCGGGCTTCGAGCGGTCCGTTCACCAGACCCGGCCGCTCGCGGTCGAGATGTCCGCGGAGCCGGTCCAGGTCGAGACCTGGCGGATGGACTGAGCTCATCGTGCGCACCTCCGGGTGAGAAGACGTCGGTGCTCATGATGCCGACCAGTCGGTATGTCGTCCAGTGGACTCCCGGAATCCGGTGCGTGGACTCGGTGTCGAGTGTTGGGTCGGAACCCTGATGCCATTCGCATCCCTGAATAGGGTTCACGTAGGAAGGCTGTGCTGTTGATCGACGACGTCCGGCGGGCCCCGGTCCTCCTTGCCGACCCATCCCTCGAAGCGGCCACCGTCCGAGTTGCGGGCCGCCTGAGCGGCCCGGACGGTCGGATGATGACGGCGATCAGCTACAGCAGGTAGGGCGGGGCCGACGTCCTGGAGTACGGCGAGCGGCCCGACCCCAAGGTCGGCCCGGACAACGTTCCGGTGCAGGTGCGGGCCGCTGCCGCCAACCCGGTCGACCGGAAGGCAAGGGAGGGCCACCTCCAGTCCGGACTGGAGGCCGTTCTTCCGCTGGAGCGGGCCGCCGACGGCCGACGGCTCACCGAGGAGGGACGCACCCGCGGAAAGATCGTCGTCACCGTCCCCTGGGACGGCTGACCGGCGCACCCCTCAGAAGATCACCGCCGCGGCGAACACCGCGAGCGCGATCGTGCACGCGGCCGCCATCAGGGCGTCGCGCGGTGCCAGTGGCTGCGGCCGAGCGGTCCCCATCCCGAGCACCCGCCGGTGCGCCACCCGCAGAAACGCAAGCCAGGCCAGCGCGCTCAGCGACACGGCGACGATCCCGGCCGGGGTTGCACCCCCTTGCAGCGCCGCCTTGCCCGCCAGCAGTGCCACCACCGTGCAGGACAGGGTGGTGCGCCGCCACGCCAGCCGGGTCCGCTCGGGCTGCAGTCCCGGGTCCCGCTCCCCGGCGGTCACCGGCCCTCCCAGCCGAAGAGGACCACTACCACCATCGCGACGGCGACGACGGCAACAGCGACACTGAGCAGCGTCGGGAACCGGGAGACCGGCAGGTCCTCGCCGCGCCGCATCGCCCGCTCGCACTGCACCCAGTGGTTGACCGCCCGCAGGGAACAGAACACACCGGCGGCGAGCAGTGCGAGCGCCAGCCCCGCCCTGACCCCCCAGGCCAGTTCCGGCAGGAACTGGTCGACGGCGAAACCGCCGCCGATGAGCGCGAGAGCCGTCCGGATCCAGGCGAGGAAGGTGCGCTCGTTGGCGAGCGAGAAGCGGTAGTCGGGGGTGTCGCCCTCTTCGCGGATCCGCTGCGGCGCAAACCACAGCTTCACACCTTGTACGAACTCTTTCACGCCTGAACCTTATCGATCACTTTGTCGCCGGCTGCCCGTCGGAGCGTGGCCTGCCCGGTACTCCCGCAGTCGGCGGTACGTCTCCAGACCGTCCGGCACCCACTCCCACTCGCCGAGCCGCTCCGCCAGTTCGCCATCGGTGAGGAAGGTGTGCCAGGCGACCTCCTCCACCTGCGGGTTCACCGGAAACTCGCACCGCACCTGGTAGACGTACGACCACCAGGTGTGCTTTCCGCCCGTGTAGAGGAACTTGAAGAGCGGTTCGGGACGGGGGAGCCCGGAGACCCCGAGCTCCTCCTCGGCCTCCCGCAGCGCCGCCTCGTCGTACGACTCGCCCGCGCCGACCACCCCGCCGACGAACATGTCGTAATGCGAGGGAAAGACCAGCTTGGTCGCGGTCCTGCGGTGCACGAAGAGACGGCCCTCGGCATCCCGGGCCTCGATGAAGACGCAGCGATGGCGCAGGCCCCGCGCGGTCGCCTCACCGCGCGGGGCCTGCCCCACGACCTCGTCGTTCTCGTCGACGATGTCCAGGATCTCGTCAGCAGCAGTCATGCCGCCCATCCAACCTCAGGCCGGAGTCCGGGGCCCGGCCTGGGATCACTGACCCATGACGTACTTCACGGTCGGACCGGTGGTCCAGCCGCCGTCCACGGCGAGTTCGGCGCCGGTGATGTAGGAGGCGGCGTCCGAGAGCAGGAAGGTCACGGCCTGGGCGATCTCGGACGGCTCGCCGACCCGTCCCATCGGGGTGTTCGGGTAGTTGCCCTCGCCCTGCCGGATGCCGACCGACGCGGTCATCGGCGTGTGGACCATGCCCGGGTGGACGGAGTTCACCCGCACCTTCGCCGTGCCCAGCTCCACCGCGCCGATCTTCGTGAGACCGCGGACGCCCCACTTGGACGCGCCGTAACCGGAGGTCAGCGCGAGGCCCATCAGTCCGGCGGCCGAGGATATGTTGACGATCGAGCCGCCACCGTTCTCCTTCATCACCGGGATGACGGTCTTCATGCCGATGAAGACGGCGGTCAGGTTGATGTCGATGACCTTGCGGAAGTGCTCGACCGTCTCGGTCTCCAGCGGCTGACCGGTCGACACACCGGCGTTGTTGACCAGACCGTCGATCCGGCCGAACTCGGCGACGGCGAACTCGGCGACCCGCTGCCAGTCCTTCTCGGACGTCACGTCGTGGTGCAGGAAACGGGCGTTCGTGCCCAGCTCGGCGGCGGTCGCCGCGCCCTCGTCGTCGAGTACGTCGGTGATCACGACGCGGGCGCCGCCGGCGACGGCCCGCCGGGCGGTCTCGGCGCCGAGGCCGCGGGCGCCGCCGGTGATGACGATGGTCTTGCCGTTGAGCCGGTGGAGGTCGGTCATGATGATGTCCTTCATGCGGTACGGGGCACGGGTGCGTGCAGAAAAGCGGCCGTCGTCGCGACAAGATCGGCGCGGAACAGCTCCTCGCCGGTCAGCGGTTCGACGCCGTCGAGGTACTGGCGGGCGCGGTCGGCGAACGCCGCACCGATCAGGGTGAGCGCCAGATCGAGCCGCTCCAGCCGCAGGGGCCCGGGCAGCCCGGTCAGGCGGTCCGCCATGCGGCCGATGGCCCGCCCGTAGGCGGTGCCGTCCAGCGCGGGGTGCAGGGTGCCGGTGCGCAGCCCGGTCTCACGGCTGAGCTGGGCCGAGATGCGCAGACAGCGACGGCCGCGGTCGTCGGCCAGCAGGCTCGACTCGGCTGTCACGAGAGCGGCGAGCAGCTCCCGTACGCCTGGTCCTTCCCTGTCTGTTCCGTCCGTTCTGTTCCGTCCGTGCTGTCGAGCGCGTCGAGGAGCGGCGCGATCACCTGTTCGGTACGGGCCTGCCGTCCGGCCATCACGGCGTCGAGCAGTCCCGCCCGGGAGCCGAAGTGGTACTGCACCGCGGAGGGGTTGCTCTGCCCGGCCAGCCGGACGATGTCCCGCAGCTGGGCGCCATCGGCGCCCTGGGCGGCGAAGATCTCCTCGGCCGCGCGAATCAGCCGGTCCCGGGTCTCGGGTCCTGATGTTCTCGCCATGCCCAACATTGCAATGCTGGCCATTATTAATAAACCAGGCGCACCGCCCCGCCTGTGAGCGAACAGACGGACAGACGAACAGAAGGGCAGCCGGCCGCCCTTCTGCCCGGCCGCCCGTCAGTACGGCTGGAGGCTGCGCTTGTGGTGATGGTGGCCGCGCCCCTCCGGCATCGCCGGATGCAGCCCCAGCAGCATGATCCCGACGACGATCGCGGTCAGACCCGTCGCCTGCCAGGCCAGCGCGGCCGCGTCGGTGCGCAGCTGGTCGCCGAGGAACCCGACCCCGCAGGCGATCCCGGCCAGCGGCTGGGCGGCGGTCAGTGCGGGCAGCGACGTCCGCAGCGGCCCCGTCTCGAAGGCGCTCTGCACCAGGATCAGACCCGTCACGCCCAGCACCACCACCGCGTACGGCTGCCAGCCCGTCACCAGTGCCGTCCACCCCCCCTCCGACAGCCGCTGTCCGCTCACCCGGGTCAGCGCGTCCTGGAGGCCGTACAGCAGCCCGGCCGCCACCGCGAGCAGAGCGGGGGCGGCTCCGTGCTGCGAGCGCTTCGCGAACGTGGTCAGCATCATGGCTATGCCCACGACCACACCGATCACCAGCCAGTGCCGCAGCTCGTTCGTCACCACCTCGCCACCCTGCGGCCGGCCTCCCAACAGGAATGCGGTGACCCCGCCGGCAAGCAGCCAGAGCCCCGCCCAGCCCTGCCGGCCCAGCCGCTGCCCGGTGCGATGGCGCGACAGAGCCATCGCGAAGAGCAGATTGGTCGCCAGCAGCGGCTCGACGACGGACACCTCGCCCTTGCCCAGGGCCAGCGCCCCCAGCGCCATGCCGCAGACCATCAGTCCGATCCCGGCCAGCCAGCTCGGCACCCGCATCAGGTCGAGCAGCAGCCGGGGGGAGAGGAAGTCGCTCCTCGGGGCGTGCTCGGCAGCTGCCTGCTGCAGGACAAAGCCGAAACCCAGACAGCAGGCAGCGCTCACGGCGAGCACGAGGACCAGCACCGAAACGCTTCCCTTCCTCAAGTCCGGCCAGGGGAGGGTGATTTTTTTCGACGATAGCGCCTCGGTGGCAGGGGCGCGGCCGGAGCGCCGCCGACCGGGCGGTTGACGCCGTACCGGCCGGTGCCCAAGATCTGACGCACGAGTAACTTCCGGCCCGCTCCGACAAGGATGGAAGCCATGGCGTACGACGCTGATGTGATCGTGATCGGGGCAGGGCTCGCGGGTCTCGTGGCCACTGCCGAGCTAGTCGACGCGGGCCGCACGGTGATCCTGCTCGACCAGGAGCCCGAGCAGTCGATCGGCGGTCAGGCGCACTGGTCCTTCGGTGGTCTCTTCCTCGTCGACTCGCCCGAGCAGCGCCGCATGCGGATCAAGGACAGCCAGGAGCTGGCCCTTCAGGACTGGCTCGGCACGGCGGGGTTCGACCGCAAGGAGGACCACTGGCCACGGAAGTGGGCCGAGGCGTACGTCGATTTCGCGGCCGGTGAGAAGCGGTCCTGGCTGCACGCCCAGGGGCTGCGGATCTTCCCCGTCGTCGGCTGGGCCGAACGCGGCGGTTACGGCGCGACCGGCCACGGCAACTCGGTACCCCGTTTCCACATCACCTGGGGTACCGGCCCCGGCGTCGTCGCTCCGTTCGAACGCCGGGTCCGCGAGGGTGTCACCAAGGGGCTCGTCCGGCTGAGGTTCCGCCATCGCGTCACCGGTCTCGGCCGCACCGCGGGAGCTGTCGACACTGTGACCGGCGAAGTCCTCGAACCGAGCGGCGCCGAGCGCGGCACGGCGAGCAGCCGCGAGGCGACCGGCACCTTCGAGTTGAAGGCGCAGGCGGTGATCGTCACCTCCGGCGGCATCGGCGGCAACCATGACCTCGTCCGCGCCCAGTGGCCCGAGCGGCTCGGCACCCCGCCCTCGAAGATGCTCTCCGGGGTGCCCGCCCATGTCGACGGGCTGATGCTCGGGATCACCGAGGAGGCGGGCGCCCACCACATCAACCGCGACCGGATGTGGCACTACACCGAGGGCATCGAGAACTGGAACCCGATCTGGGCCAAGCACGGCATCCGGATCCTGCCGGGCCCCTCCTCGCTCTGGCTGGACGCCCGCGGTAAGCGGCTGCCGGTCCCGCTCTTCCCTGGCTTCGACACGCTCGGCACCCTCGAACACATCATGAAGTCCGGCCACGAATACACCTGGTTCGTTCTCGACCAGAAGATCATCGGGAAGGAGTTCGCGCTCTCTGGCTCCGAGCAGAACCCCGACCTGACCGGGAAGTCGGTCCGTGACGTGATCGGCCGGGCGCGCGCCGACGTGCCGGGCCCGGTCAAGGCGTTCATGGACAACGGCGTGGACTTCGTCGTCGAGAAGGATCTCGACGCGCTGGTCCGCGGCATGAACGCGCTCACCGGCGAGCAGCTGATCGACGCGGACGCGCTGCGCCGCGAGATCACCGCCCGGGACCGCGAGATCGCCAACCCGTTCACCAAGGATCTCCAGATCACGGCGGTCCGCGGGGCCCGCGCCTATCTGGGCGACAGGCTGATCCGTACGGCGGCACCGCACCGCATCCTCGACCCGAAGGCCGGCCCGCTGATCGCCGTGCGGCTGAACATTCTCACCCGCAAGTCGCTCGGCGGACTGGAGACGGACCTCTCGTCACGGGTGCTGACCGAGGGCGGAACGCCGCTCGCCGGTGTGTACGCGGCAGGGGAGGCGGCCGGATTCGGCGGTGGAGGGGTGCACGGCTACCGCTCGCTCGAAGGTACGTTTCTCGGCGGCTGCATCTTCTCCGGGAGGGTGGCGGGCCGCGGCGCGGCAGAGGCGGTCGGCGCCTGAGGAGTGTCCCGTCATCCCTGGCGGACCGGCGCGCGGCATCGGATGCGGTGTGTCGCACGGCGGAGGGTTGTCCGCATACTGGGTGTATTCGGGTGTTCCCGCCACGCGGTGGGGTGTCGTAGCTGTCGTCGTGCGCCCGTCAGGGATGACGGGACAGCTTGTGGGGTCTTCCGTTCGGATCGGGCGGATCAGGGAGCGGCTGGTGCCGCCGGGGTGCGGGCAGCCGCAAGGCGGAGGAGGGCGTGAGCCGGCGGCCGACGACAACACCGCAGACGTGCGTGCTGGACCGCGCGAGCCCGGCATGATCCGAACGAGGGGCCCTGGCCGTAGACGCTTCACCCCCCGACGACGGGGTCGAGCAATTCGACGACCCGGAACCGTTCGGCGACGATCAGCGTGTCGTCGTCGACTGTGAACTCCGGGTCGCCGAGCGCCTCCCGCATCTCTTCTCCGTGCCAGAATCGCTCGTGGCCCGCGCGCCACTGCGCCACCGACGTGTCGCCCTCGCCCTCGTCGAGCACATGCTGGAGACCGACGTCACCGAGCCGCAGGACCCGTACCTCCGTCACCTCGACGACCGCGATCTCCCGGCCGTCCGAATCGATCAGCGCCGACCGTTCGCCCACCGTGGGCAGCTCCTCCTGCTCCGCCGCGTACTCCGCGAGCAGTCCCGTCGTCGAGACCTTCACGCCGGCGAGCACCGCCCCCACCAGCTGATCGCGCAGCGGACCGGGGAAGGCGAGAAGGAACGGTTTGAGAGCTTCACGGTTCGACATGGCGCAAGTCTGACAGGTCCCGGCGCCTCCGAAGGAGAGGAGAGGAAGGTCTGAGGTCCGGCCAACCCAGCGGAAAATGAAAGTAGTTGATCGATTCGGCTCTTGCCGCCGAGCCCCGCTTACCGCTTTGCTGTGGCGCGTTCGGCATGTCTGTTCCTGCCTCGTACCTGTTTGCGCCAGGCCCGTACCGTGCTTGTACCCGTGCCGTAAAGGAAGCCGTCGTCGCCGCGCTCGTCATCGGCCTGGTGTACGGGGCGGTGCTGCGCGCGACGAAGCCGACGGTGCACGCCAGGATCGGACTCGGCAACGAGGCGTTCCAGTTGGAGAAGGCGGCGGAGAGCGGTGCGGTCCACCACTGAGGTCCGTCGCCCTGCCGAAGTATGACGGACACCCGCGGCCCCTGGTGACATGGGGCCGCGGGTGCTCGAATGGGCGGGTGAACAGTCGCCCTCTCGGTGCCGCAGGCGCACCCGTGGGTACGCCGTGGCATGCGCACCGGGTCGGTCGAGCGCCATTGGGCGCGGGCCGAACACCCACTGCGGGGGAATCCGCCGATTGGCCGGAAGGACGGTCCGGCGACTCGCCGGACGTCGCCGGACCTGCCCTGGAGGGGCCCTAAAGAATCAGCGACAGCAGCAGGATGAAGCCGAGCGAGACCACGGAGATGATGGTTTCCATCACGGACCAGGTCTTCACCGTCTGGCCGACGCTCATCCCGAAGTACTCCTTCACCAGCCAGAAACCGGCGTCGTTGACGTGGCTGAAGAAGAGCGAGCCCGCACCGACGGCGAGGACCAGCAGCGCAGCGTGCGACGTCGACATGTCGGCGGCGAGCGGGGCGACCAGACCGGCCGCCGAGATCGTGGCCACGGTCGCCGAGCCGGTCGCGAGCCGGATCGCGACGGCGATCAGCCAGCCCAGCAGCAGCGCCGGGATCGACCAGTCCTTGGAGAAGTCCAGGATCATCTGGCCCACACCGGCATCGATGAGGGTCTGCTTGAAGCCACCGCCCGCACCGACGATCAGCAGCACGCCCGCGATCGGGGCGAGGGACTTCTCGACGGTGACGGAGAGCCGGCCCTTGCTGAAACCGGCTGCCCGGCCCAGCGTGAACATCCCGACTATGACGGCCGCGAGGAGCGCGATCAGCGGCGAGCCGATCACATCGGTGACCCGCTGGACGTGGTTCTCCGGGTTGTCCACGACGATGTCGACGAGGGCCTTGACCAGCATCAGCACGACGGGCAGCAGGATGGTCGCCAGTGTGGCGCCGAAGCTGGGGCGACGCTCCAGGTCCTCCGACGGACGCTGCGGGATCATCTTCTCGGGCGCCTTGATGTCCACCCAGCGTGCGGCGTAACGGGAGAAGAGGGGGCCCGCGATGATCACGGTCGGGATGGCGACCAGGACACCGAGCGCCAGCGTGACACCGAGGTTGGCGCCGAGGGCGTCGATCGCCACCAGCGGGCCGGGGTGCGGGGGGATCAGCCCGTGCATCACGGAGAGACCGGCCAGCGCCGGGATACCGATCCGCATCAGGGAGTAGTTGCCGCGCTTGGCGACGAGCAGCACGACCGGGATCAGCAGCACGATGCCGACCTCGAAGAAGAGCGGCAGACCGATGATCGAGGCGATGAGGACCATCGCCCACGGCATGGCGCGCCCGCTCGCCTTCGCGAGAATCGTGTCGACGATCTGGTCCGCGCCGCCGGAGTCGGCGAGCAGCTTGCCCAGGATGGCGCCGAGCGCGATCAGGACACCTACGCCCGCGACGGTCGAGCCGAGACCGGCGGTGAAGCTGGCGATCGTCTTGGCGGGCGCGGCACCAGCGAAGGAGCCGAGGGCCAGCGAGCCGATGGTCAGCGCGAGGAACGCGTGCAACTTGAACTTGGTGATCAGCAGAACGATGACGGCGATGCCGGCCAGGACGGCAATGCCCAACTGTGCGTTGCCTGCCGAAGTGATCGGTTCGACGGCGTCCGCTGCCAACATCTCGACGCTGAGACTGGTCACGGTGGGGATCCTTAGTCTTCGAGCCGGCGCAGCGCGGCGACGGCTCGCTGGGTGATTTCTTCGGGGGTGCCGGACACGTCGGCGGAGACGCCGGCCTCGTCGTCCTGCAGCGGCTGCAGGGTGGCGAACTGCGAGTCGAGCAGCGCGGTCGGCATGAAGTGGCCCTTGCGGTCCGCCATGCGCTCCTCGATGAGGGCCCGGTCGCCGGTCAGGTGGAGGAAGACGACACCGGGGGCCTCGGCGCGCAGCCGGTCGCGGTAGACCCGCTTGAGCGCCGAGCTGCTGACGACACCGCCGAGTCCGGCCCGGTCGTGCGCCCACTGCCCGATTGCATCGAGCCAGGGCCACCGGTCGGAGTCGTCCAGCGGGGTGCCGGCCGACATCTTGGCGATGTTCGCCGCGGGATGGAAGTCGTCGCCCTCGGCGTACGGAACGCCGAGTTCGGCGGCGAGCAGGGGACCGATCGTGGTCTTGCCGGTCCCTGCCACGCCCATCACCACGACTACGTGGGGGGTGCTCATAGGTGGTGCCTCGCTGTCTCCGTCGATGTCGTCCTCGACACCGGTCCGTCGCGCTACTGAAACCTATACGTACGACTTATTCAAGATTCTGTGACGTAAAAGTCGTACTTTTTGTTCGAGGTGCGTGCCCCGTAGGCTTTGCCCATGACCACACAGGGCCCCGGGCTGCATACACACGTGCTGGACACCCTGGGTCTGGAGATCGCCGCGGGGGACTGCCCGCCGGGCCGGGTGCTGCGCACCGACGAGCTGGCCCAGCGCTTCGACGTCTCGCGCACCGTCGTCCGCGAGGTGATCCGGGTCCTCGAATCCATGCACCTGGTCGAGTCCCGGCGCCGGGTCGGCGTGACCGTACAGCCGACCGAGGCGTGGAACGTCTACGACCCGCAGGTCATCCGGTGGCGACTGGCCGGCACCGACCGGCCGCGCCAGCTGCGCTCCTTGACCGTGCTGCGCTCGGCGATCGAACCGGTCGCGGCCGGACTTGCCGCCCGGCACGCCACGCCGGAGCAGTGCGCCGCCCTCACCGAGTGCGCACTCGGCATGGTCGCGACCTCACGCGGCCAGCAGCTGGAGGGATACCTGGAGCACGACATCGCGTTCCACCGGATCGTGCTCAACGCCTCCGGCAACGAGATGTTCGCGCGGCTCGGGGACGTCGTCGCGGAGGTGCTGGCGGGACGCACCCATCACCAGGTGATGTTCGAGGACCCGGACCCGGCGGCGGTCACGCTCCACGTACGGCTCGCGGAAGCGGTGCGGGAGGGTGACGTGGCGGAGGCGGAGCGGCTGACGAAGGAGATCGCGGTGGGCGCCCTGCACGAACTGGACGTGCTCGCCCCCTGAGACCGCGGGCACGCGCCTTGCGGGGACCCGCCCCGGAACCGCGGGCCGGGGCCAGGATTCGGAGGGCGGGCCCGGACGCGTCGGTCAGTGCCCGGACTTCACGTGCTGCAGCCGGCCGGCGGCTGACGCGAGCACCATCTCCAGCGCCGCCGCATACCCGCTCCGGTCCATCTCCGCCACCAGGACCGGCGCGATCGCCGCGATGTTCGGATGCTCGGCGGCCGGCAGTCGTGCATACGTCTCCTGCCACGCCTGGACCTCCAGCGCGCGGGCCCGCTCCGACAGCACCAGTGCCGACGCGTCCAACGCGGCGAACGACAGCGTCAGATCCACGAACACGTGGTAGACCCGCGCCGCCTCCCCGTCCGGGAATCCCGCCCCGCGCAGAAGCCCGAGGATGGTTTCCACGGCCTGGATCTCATGCGTACGACCGGTGACCCGCGCGCACGTCAGCATCGCCGCCTGCGGATGCGCCAGATAGTTGGCGTGCATGCGAAGCCCGATGTCACGCAGGTCGGCCCGCCACTCCCCGGTGGCCCGCCAGTCGCGCAGGGTGTGGCCGATCAGTTCGTCGGCCACCGCCAGCAGCAGCTCGTCCGTGTCCCGGAAGTACCGATAGGCCGCGCTCGGGTCGCAGCCCAGCGCCGCGCCCAGCCGGCGCACGGTGAGCGCCGCCGCCCCGTGCTCGCCGATCAGCCGCAGTGCCGTCTCGATGATCAGCTGCTCCGACAGCACCGTGCCTTGTTTGGTGGGACGCCTGCGGCGCCGTGCGCTCTCCGGCACCACCCGCTCGCTCGCGCTCATGCGGGCACCTTATGACAACGGTGTTGACGCGCGGAACCCCCGAGGAGTTCGATGTTCCGCCATCGGGGCCGAAAGTGCCCCTCGGCGAAGGAGTCACCTTGGCGGCCTCACTCACCCCCTACGGCAGCGACCCGCCGGCCGCCTCGCCCCTCAGGAAGAACCGCGGCGCCGTCGACGGAATCGCCATCGCCGCCTCCTCCACCGCCGCGACCACCAGCATCGGCATCGGCCTGGGCGTCACCGCGGGCGCCGCCCGCTTCCGCGGGGCGCTGCGCGAGAGCTGGACCGAGGCCCTGCGGGCCGTGGTGATCCCGGTGCTCAGCGCCGTCGCGCTGCTCGGCCTCGGCGGCTACCTCTGCTGGACCTTCTACACCTCCGCCGACCACTTCGAGATCAGCCCGGACAACGGCTGGCTCATGCTGCTGACCGGTGTCGGTGCGGCGGCCTGGGCCAAGTGGGTAAGGAAGTCCCCGTACTTCACCACCGGCCGCTCCCTCGCCGCCACCGAACCGGCAGTCATCGAAATGGCCTGACCCCCGTACTCCTGCCACTCTCGCGACCCGCACGGCCCTCACCGAAACGGAAGAACCCATGCACCACGCCCCCGCCGATCTCGTCCTCACCGGCGGCCCGGTCCTCACCATGGACGCCGCACGCAGCCGGGCCACTACCGTCGCCGTCACCGGCGACCGCATCACCGCCGTCGGCCACGACGAGGTGCGCGAACTGATCGGTCCCGGAACCGAAGTCGTCGACCTCGCCGGCCGGCTGCTCGTCCCCGGCTTCCAGGACGCGCACGTCCACCCCGTCGCAGCCGGTCTCGAGCTCGCCCAGTGCAACCTCACGGAGGTCCGCACGGCGACGGACACGCTCGCCGCCGTGCGGGCGTACGCCGACAGCCATCCCGACCGGGAGTGGATCACCGGCGGCGGCTGGTCCATGGAGGCCTTCGAAGGCGGCAGCCCGACCAGGGACCAGCTCGACACCGTCGTGCCCGACCGGCCCGTCTTCCTGGTCAACCGCGACCACCACGGCGCCTGGGCCAACACCCGCGCCCTGACGCTCGCCGGCATCACCCGGGACACCCCGGACCCCGCCGACGGCCGCATCGAGCGCGACGACCGGGGCGAGCCCACCGGACTCCTCCAGGAGGGCGCCATGGACCTGGTCGCCCGCCACACCCCGCACTCCACCCCCGCCGACCGGCTCGCCGCCCTGCTCCGTGCCCAGCGCCTGCTCCACTCGTACGGGATCACCGCGTGGCAGGACGCCATCGTCGGTGTCTACGGCTCGATGGACGACGTGTCCGACGCCTATCTGGCCGCCGCCCGCGACGGCTCGCTCACCGCCCGGGTCGTCGGCGCCCTGTGGTGGGACCGCGAACGCGGCGCCGAGCAGATCCCTGAACTCATCGCCAGACGGAAGGAGTTGACCTTCGGGCGATTCCGCGCCGGTTCGGTGAAGATCATGCAGGACGGGGTCGCCGAAACCGGCACGGCCGCCCTGCTCGCCCCGTACCTCGACGCCTGCGGCTGCGCCACCGCCAACAGCGGCACCAGCTTCGTCGACCCCGTCGAACTGCGCCGGTACGTCACCGAACTGGACGCCCTCGGCTTCCAGACGCACTTCCACGCCCTCGGCGACCGCGCCGTGCGCGAGGCACTCGACGCCGTCGAGGCCGCCCGTGCCGCCAACGGCCGTACCGACACCCGCCCCCACCTCGCCCACCTCCAGATCGTCCACCCCGACGACATCGCCCGGTTCCGGGAACTCGGCGCCACCGCCAACATCCAGCCGCTCTGGGCCGCCCACGAACCGCAGATGGACGAGCTGACCATCCCCTTCCTGGGCGACGAACGGGCCGCGCTGCAGTATCCGTTCGGCGCACTGCTCCGCTCCGGCGCGACCGTCGCCGCCGGCAGCGACTGGCCGGTCAGCAGTGCCGACCCGCTGCACGGCATCCACACCGCGGTCAACCGGATCGCATCGGACGGCGAGGGGCCGGTCTTCCTGCCGGGAGAGCGCATCGGACTCACGGCCGCCATCGCCGCGTACACGGCAGGTTCGGCCTATGTGAACCACCTGGACGACACCGGCTCGCTGCGCGCCGGGGCCCTCGCCGACATGGTGGTCCTGGACCGCGATCCGTACGCGGGACCGCCGGAGGAGATCGGCGCCACCCGCGTCCTCCAGACGTATGTCGGCGGGCGCCGGGTCCACGACGTGGAGGCCTGACCCGCCGGCAGGCGGCCCCCGCGGAGCCTCCGGTGGGGCCGCCTCCCGCGCACCACCGTGCCGCCGCTTCCGGGACACCCACGACCGCGTACGGTTGTTCGTGTTCGATCTTCGAATGCCGGCCGAACATCAGAGAAGCCGGGACCGTCACGACAAGGGAGACCACGGTATGGCGCAGCAGGTGCAAGGGGTCATCGCACCGGGAAAGAACGAGCCGGTACGGGTCGAGACGATCGTGATCCCGGACCCCGGTCCCGGTGAGGCCGTGGTGAAGATCCAGACCTGCGGCGTCTGCCACACCGACCTGCACTACAAGCAGGGCGGCATCAACGACGACTTCCCGTTCCTGCTCGGCCATGAGGCCGCGGGCATCGTGGAGTCCGTCGGCGAGGGGGTCACGGACGTCGAGCCCGGCGACTTCGTCGTCCTCAACTGGCGTGCGGTCTGCGGGCAGTGCCGGGCGTGTCGGCGCGGCCGCCCCTGGTACTGCTTCGACACGCACAACGCCAAGCAGAAGATGACGCTGCTGGACGGCACCGAGCTGTCGCCCGCGCTCGGCATCGGGGCGTTCGCGGAGAAGACCCTGGTCGCCGCGGGCCAGTGCACCAAGGTCGACCCCGAGGTCTCCCCGGCCGCCGCCGGGCTGCTCGGCTGCGGTGTCATGGCCGGCATCGGGGCCGCGATCAACACCGGCGAGGTCGGCCGTGGCGACTCGGTCGCCGTCATCGGCTGCGGCGGTGTCGGCGACGCGGCCGTCATGGGCGCCCGGCTGGCCGGCGCCGCGAGGATCATCGCGGTGGACATCGACGACCGCAAGCTGGAGACGGCGAAGAAGATGGGTGCCACGCACACCGTCAACTCCCGTACCACCGACCCCGTCGAGGCGATCCGCGCCCTGACCGGCGGCAACGGCGCCGATGTCGTCATCGACGCGGTCGGCCGCCCGGAGACGTACAAGCAGGCGTTCTACGCCCGCGACCTCGCCGGCACGGTCGTCCTGGTCGGCGTCCCCACCCCGGAGATGCAGCTCGAACTGCCGCTGCTCGACGTGTTCGGCCGCGGCGGCTCGCTCAAGTCGTCCTGGTACGGCGACTGCCTGCCCTCACGCGACTTCCCGATGCTCATCGACCTGCACCAGCAGGGCCGGATCGACCTCGGTGCGTTCGTCACGGAGACCATCGGGCTCGGCGACGTCGAGCAGGCATTCACCCGGATGCACGGCGGCGACGTGCTGCGCTCGGTGGTGGTGTTCTGATGACGGCCCGCATCGACCACCTCGTCACCTCCGGCACCTTCGCCCTCGACGGCGGCGAGTGGGACGTCGACAACAACGTCTGGATCATCGGCGACGACACCGAGGCGATCGTCATCGACGCCGCCCATGACCCGGTCGCCATCGAGGACGCGCTCGGCGGCCGCACGCTGCGCGCCATCGTCTGCACGCACGCCCACAACGACCACATCGACGCGGCCCCGGCCCTCGCCGACGCCACGGGTGCGCCCATCCTGCTGCACCCCGACGACCTGCCGCTGTGGAAGCAGACCCACCCGGACCGCATGCCCGACGCCGAACTGGCGGAGGGCCAGGAGCTGCAGATCGCCGGGACCACGCTCCAGGTCCTGCACACGCCCGGTCATGCCCCGGGAGCGGTCTGCCTGTATGCCCCCGAGCTGTCCACCGTCTTCACCGGGGACACGCTTTTCCAGGGCGGGCCCGGCGCCACCGGGCGGTCGTTCTCGCACTTCCCGACGATCGTCGCGTCGATCAGGGACCGGCTGCTCGCACTCCCGGCGGACACCACCGTCCGTACCGGACACGGCGACTCCACCACGATCGGCGCCGAGGCGCCGCACCTCGACGAGTGGATCGCCCGCGGGCACTGACGCCAGGAGATCACCGGTCCGGCCACGCGGAGAGCCGCAGCCCGCTCTCGAAGCGGCACGGCCCGCCCGTGACCGGATCGGTGAACTCCAGGACCCGGGCAAGGAGCTGCAGCGGACGCGTCCAGTCGTCCGCCACCCCCTCCGGTTCGACCATCGGATAGACCGGATCATGGACGAGCGGCAGACCCAGACTGTTCATATGAACCCGGAGCTGGTGGGTGCGCCCGGTGGCGGGCAGCAACCGGTAGCGGCCCAGCCCCGCTCGGTGCTCCAGCAGTTCGATCCGGCTCTCGCTGTTCGCCTCGCCCGGCTCCTCCCGGGCCGCGATCACCCCGCGCTCCTTGACGATCCGGCTGCGTACGGTGCGCGGGAAGGTCTGCGCCGGGTCGTGCGGTGCCACCGCCTCGTACTCCTTGCGTACCCGCTTGTCGCGGAACAGCGTCTGGTACGCACCCCGGTCCTCGGGCCGTACGACGAAGAGCACCAGGCCCGCCGTCAGCCGGTCCAGCCGGTGTGCGGGCTGCAACGACGGCAGATCCAGCTCGCGGCGGAGCCGGGCCACCGCTGTCTCGGTGATGTGCCGGCCGCGCGGTGTCGTGGCGAGGAAGTGCGGCTTTTCGGCGACGACGAGATGCGCGTCGCGGTACACGACACCGACGGGGAACGGCACCGGCTCCTCGGGCGCGAAGTCCCGGTGGAACCAGAGATACCGGCCCGCCGCGTACGGCTCGTCGGGCGCCACGGGCCCCTGCACCGAGACGAACCTGCCCTCGGCAAGCATGGCGTCCACCCGGTCCGCCCCAATCGCACCGCCGAACCGAGCCAGCAGATGGTCACGGACCGTCGCCCACTCCCCGCCCGGATCCTCGGGGAGCCGTACCCGCACCGGGTCGATGCCGTCCCGCTGCGGCAGGGGCGCCGACGGAGGCTTCGCCCGGCCCCTCATCGCGAGGTCCCGGCCGGTGCGTCGGCGCCCGGGGCGCGGCAGCTGCTGACGGTGCTGGTGGTCATGATGCCGGTCATCCTGTCACAGCGTCGGCGCAGCTCACCGGCGGTGTCGGACCGCACACCTCGGAGCGCTGAGCGACTGGGTGCGCCGTGCCGGTCCGCGACGGCCTGCACGCCCGCCCCCCGTCCCCGAACGCCTGTTGCGCCGGCCGGCACGGGTTCCCGGTCCGGCGGCCACCGGACCGGGAAAGAGCCGTACCTCACCCCACGGGTGAGAACACGAACGAGAACTCCGTCTCGGCCGCGTCGAGGCGGTACTCCGGCAGCACCCCCGGCCCGCACGACTGCGACCCGATGCCCTGCAGCGCGTGATCCAGGTGGACCCAGACGGTCTCCCCGGCCACCAGATCCGGCCCGTGCCCCGCGGCGTCCAGCTGCTCGCTCGTCCACCGCCGTGCGGAGAACCAGAACGGCGCGCCGCCCTCGGCGCGCACCCCGGCACCGTCGCCGTCCGTCAGCTCCGCCCAGTGGACGTCGGCCCGGGCGCCGTTCTCCTGCGGCCGGACGTACGGGGTCTGCATCGCGTCGACGGACATCTCCCACCGCCCGAGCATCGAGGCGGCCCGGGTGTCCGGGTACGCCTCGCCGGGCCCGCCGCCGAACCACCGCGCCCCGCCGTACGCGGCTGGCAGCCCGAACCGGATCCCGAGCCGGGGCAGCGGCACCCGCCACTCGCCCTCGGGCGCCACGGACACGGTGAGCCCGAGCCGTTCCCCGTCTGCGGTCCATCGGTACTCCGTGCGCAGCCCCGTATCCACCCCGGCAGGCGCCACCCGTGTCCGTATGGTCAGCGAGTCCTCGCCCACCTCCACGGCGTCGGTCCGGTGGCGCATCCGGTGCAGCCCCAACTCCCGCCACCGCAGCCCGTACCGCTCGTCCGGCTGCCAGGCCGCACCGTTGTCGTTGTCGGTGGGCGCCCGCCACACATCGAGCCGCGGCGCCTCCACCGGTACGTCCCCGAGCCGGACCAACGCCCCGGTCGCCGCATCGAAGACGCCGCGCCCGAGGACGATCACCCCGTCAGCCGCCTCGGGTCGCGAGCCCACCGCGGGCGCAGCCGGCACCATCGTCCCGACCGCCAACTGCCCCCAGGCCACCACATGCCCGCGCCCGGCCCACGCGGCGTCCTCGGCGAGCACCGCCCGCACGGTCCACACGCCCTCGCCGCCCTCGGGGAGTGCCACCTCGGCGCGGGCTCCGGGCGCCAGGCCGGGCACGGTGAGCGGGCCCGATGCGCGGAGTTCCCCGTCCACTTCGTGCGACCAGACGAACTCCAGGTGGCCGAGGTCCGCGAAGTCGTACCCATTGACGATCCGGACGGTTCCCGCCGACGTTCCGGCCTCGATCCGTACCGGCTCGATGACCTTCTTGTACTCGATCAGCCCGGGGGAGGGCGTGCGGTCCGGGAAGAGCAGTCCGTCGCAGACGAAGTTGCCGTCGTGCAGCTCCTCGCCGAAGTCCCCGCCGTAGGCGAAGCCGTGCTCGGGATGGGCGAATCCGTGGTCGATCCACTCCCAGACGAACCCGCCCTGGCAGCGCTCGTACTGCTCGAAGAGCCGCTGGTACTCGCTCAGTCCGCCGGGGCCGTTGCCCATCGCGTGCCCGTACTCGCACATGATGAACGGCATCGCGCGCCGTCGGGCGTCCAGCGCCGGGTCGCCCCACGGGTCCTCGGCCCGCTTCCCGATCAGCTCGACCTCGGCGTGGGTCGGATACATCCGCGAGTACAGGTCGACGTCCTTGCAGGAGAGATCGCCCTCGTAGTGCACCAGCCGGTCCGGATCCCGGTCCTTGACCCACTCGGCCATCGCCGTGAGCCCGCGCCCCGACCCGCACTCGTTGCCGAGCGACCAGATGATCACCGAGGCGTGGTTCTTGTCGCGCTCCACCATGCGTGCGGCCCGGTCGAGCAGTGCCGGGGTCCACCGTTCGTCGTCGACCGGGTTGCTGCGCCACTCCAGGTCGACAAAGCCATGTGTCTCCAGATCGCACTCGTCGATCACCCAGAGCCCGAGCTCGTCGCAGAGATCCAGGAACGCCGGGTGCGGCGGGTAGTGGCTGGTCCGTACGGCGTTGATGTTGTGCCGCTTCATCAGCGCCAGATCGCGCCGCATCGTGTCCGTGTCCACGGTCCGCCCGGTCCTGGGGTGGAACTCGTGCCGGTTCACCCCGCGGAAGAGCACCCGCCGGCCGTTGACCTTGACGAGCCCGTCCTCGACGGCGACGGTACGGAATCCGATCCGCAGCGGTATCCGCTCACCGGCCGTCACCAGCTCACCGTCGTACAGCCGGGGCGTCTCGGCGGTCCACGGCTCGACCGGCACGGTCACCGCCTCGTCCGTTGCGATATCGATCCCCAGCCCGGGCACCAGGACCCGCCCGTCGGCGCCGTCGCACTCCACCCGCAGCGTCCCGGCCCCGGCGCGGTGGTCGTAGCCGGCGTGTACGAAGAAGTCCCGGGGCGCGCCGTCCGGCCGGTGCAGCAGCGTGACGTCCCGGAAGATCCCCGGCAGCCACCACTGGTCCTGGTCCTCCAGATAGCTCCCGGACGACCACTGGTGCACCCGCACGGCCAGTACGTTGCCCTCGACCCGCAGGACTCCGCCGACCGCGAACTCGTGCGGCAGCCGGGACCCCTTGAAATCCCCCAGCTCCTCGCCGTTGAGCCAGACCCGGGCGGCGGACTCCACCCCGTCGAACCGCAGCACGCACTCGCCGCCCTCCGGCCACCCGGCCGGCAGATCGAAGGCCAGCAGATGGTCCCCGGTCGGATTCTCGGTCGGCACGAGCGGTGGATCGACAGGGAAGGGGTAGACGACGTTCGTGTACGCGGGAGCTCCGCCGGCTCCCTGCAGCACCCAGTGCCCGGGCACCGCGACCGTTCCCCAGCCGGACGCGTCGAACCCGGACCGCAGGAACGAGGCGTCCTCGGCGGAAGCGGTCGGCGAGAGCCGGAACCGCCACTCCCCGTTCAACGACATCCGCCCGGCGTCCGACCCCGCGTACCAGGACCGGGGCGGCAGCCCGCCCGATCCGGGGGACACGTCCACGTACCAGGGGAGGGGGTGCGTATGCGCGCGGCTCATGATTCTCCTTGCTCGGCAACGCCCGGTTCGCTGTCGGTGCAGGACGTTAACCATGAATGAACCGTTTCAACAAGGGGTCGGAGGCGTCGGTACCGGATGAGCGCCGACCACGCTCACGGCGGCAGGTGTCGCCGAGCGAACGATCCGCCCGGACATCGGCCCGGGCGACGTGCTCATGAGCCTGGGCGGCGTGACCCACCTCGCGGGAGAGCCGGGCCGACGCGACCTCGCTCGTCACCTGTCCGATCTTCTTATGGGCGGCCTTGAACACCGCGAGACACCGGCTCGACAACAGCAGCGGTGACCCGTGACGGGAGTTCCGGTCGCGACGTGGTCTACGTGGTCGCGGACTGGGAACCGGCCTCGGGAGAGGGCGCGGTCAGCGCTCGCGTGCGCGGCTCCCGCGCCCGCTGATCCTGCGCCGGATCGCCCGCTGGGCCTTCAGTCCGCCGGACGCATTCGGCCCACCGGCGCCGTGGCCGGCTTGACGCGGTGATGCCCGGCCAACACAGTCGGTATGTGCGACCCGACGTCCCCACCACGACGCGCGCCCGCGCACGCCCGGTCCGTTCTCCGGCTGTCGGCAGACACTACGGGAAGGCGGCGACGGCCGAGAACCGGGGCGAGACGGGGGCTCTGCCGTCCGGCGTGCCCGGTACCCCTGGCCTCGGGGAGCCGCGCGGACACCGGCCTCGGGACGGGACCGGCTACGCGGCTGGCAGCGATGGTCGTTGACCTCGTCGTCATCGGCACGGCCATCACGCTCGGGCCCCTGCACAACAGCGCCTTCATTCTGCTGCTGACCGCCGACAGAGGGGTGCGCAGGGGGCTGGTGTTCATCCTGTCGTGGCTCGCCGGCCTCCTGATGGTGATCGCCTCCGTGATCCTGCTGACCGGCGGCACGCCCCCGGCACGCCAGAGCGTTCCGTCGACCGCGGCGCTCGCGGGCAAGCTGGCCCTGGGCCTGGGGCTCGTCGCGTACGGCGAACGCAAGCGGCGCCGTCCGCGCCGTCCCCGCCACTCACCCAAGTGGATGGAGAGACCGGACCGCGTGTCCGGATGGACAGCGGCCGGACTGGCGATCCTGCTGCAGCCCTGGGCCATGGTCGGCGCCGGAGCCGCCACGGCAGTGGACGCGAATCTCTCCTCGCTCGCGTCCACGCTGGCCCTGACGGGGTTCTGCGCGCTGGCCACGTCCAGCCTGCTGGCGATGGAGCTGTACACCACTTTCTCGCCCGTTGCGGCAGAGGCCAGGCTGCGAGGGCTGCGTGACTGGCTCGACACCCATCAGGACCAGACGATCGTGTCACTGTCACTTCTGCTGGGGATGTGGCTGGTCGCCGACAGCATCTACCAGCTCGTCAAGTGAGGGCGGCAGCCCCGGACCGACCGCCACCACCACCGATGCGCACCGGGGCGCCCACGCCGGTCGCGCCTTCCGATCCGGCCGGAGTGTGACGGCGCCGGGCATCGCACCGAAAAGCGGATGCGGGCCGAGGTGATCCTCGACCCGCATCCGCTCCATCTCCCGTGGAGGGAGACCTTCTGGTGTCCGAGGGGGGACTTGAACCCCCACGCCCGATAAAGGGCACTAGCACCTCAAGCTAGCGCGTCTGCCATTCCGCCACCCGGACAAGGTGTCTGTCTCGCGGGCCGTGCCCGTTCCGACGTGGAAAACAATAGCAAACATTCGGGGGTGCTCGATCACGCCACTGGCGGTGTGAACGGCGCGTGACGGGGGACAGGCGCCCTTGGGTGTGCGGGCCGGGCGCGGGAGGATGTGGGGGAGCAGCAGGGTGAGAGTGGAAGGAAGCAGCGTGAGCGAGACGAACAAGGCCGGCGGCCCGTCCGGCGAGGACGAGGTCGTGGACCTCTGCCGTGAGCTGATCCGGATCGACACCAGCAACTACGGAGACCACTCCGGCCCGGGTGAGCGGGCGGCCGCCGAGTACGTCGCGGAGAAGCTCGCCGAGGTCGGGCTCGAACCGAAGATCTTCGAATCCCACAAGGGCCGTGCCTCGACCGTGGCCCGGATCGAGGGCGAGGACCCGTCCAGGCCCGCGCTGCTCATCCACGGGCACACCGACGTCGTCCCGGCCAACGCCCAGGACTGGACGCACCACCCGTTCTCGGGCGAGGTCGCGGACGGTTGTGTATGGGGGCGCGGCGCCGTCGACATGAAGGACATGGACGCCATGACCCTCGCGGTCGTCCGTGACCGGATGCGCAGCGGCCGCAAGCCCCCGCGTGACATCGTGCTGGCCTTCCTCGCCGACGAGGAGGCCGGTGGTACGTACGGTGCGCGGTATCTCGTCGACAAGCACCCGGACCTCTTCGACGGCGTGACCGAGGCGATCGGCGAGGTCGGCGGCTTCTCCTTCACGGTCAACGAGAAGCTGCGGCTCTATCTCGTGGAGACGGCCGAGAAGGGCATCCACTGGATGCGGCTCACCGTGGACGGCACCGCCGGGCACGGCTCGATGACCAACGGCGACAACGCGATCACCGAGCTCTGCGAGGCGGTCGGGCGGCTCGGCCGGCACACGTGGCCGGTCAGGGTCACCAAGACCGTACGGTCCTTCCTCGACGAACTGTCCGACGCGCTCGGCACCTCCCTCGACCCGGAGGACATGGATGCCACGCTCGCCAAGCTGGGCGGCATCGCCAAGATGATCGGCGCCACCCTCCGCAACTCCGCCGCCCCCACCATGCTTGGCGCCGGCTACAAGGTGAACGTGATCCCCGGCCAGGCCGTCGCCCACGTCGACGGCCGATTCCTGCCCGGCTTCGAGGACGAGTTCCTGGCCGACCTGGACCGGATACTCGGCCCGCGGGTCAAGCGCGAGGACGTGCACAGCGACAAGGCACTGGAGACCGGCTTCGACGGCTCCCTGGTCGACGCGATGCAGGTCGCGCTGAAGGCGGAGGACCCGATCGCCCGCGCCGTCCCGTACATGCTCTCCGGTGGCACGGATGCCAAGTCCTTCGCCGACCTCGGTATCCGCTGCTTCGGGTTCGCCCCGCTGAAGCTGCCGCCGGAGCTCGATTTCGCGGGCATGTTCCACGGTGTCGACGAGCGGGTACCGGTCGACGGCCTGCAGTTCGGTACGCGGGTGCTCGACCGTTTCATTGACAACTGCTGAATTACCGCGCCCTGTTCCGCCGGTAATCGCCAGCGTGTACGTAGGTGACCGGAACGAGTGAAAGGGGTCATCGCCTCGTAGCCCGGCTACTTATTCCTCGTTACAGGTGATGCGGTCCGCGGCTGGGACCGCATTGCCAACTAGGAGGAATAATGATCAAGAAGATCGTCGCCGCTGCGGCAGTCACCGGTGGTCTGGTAATCGCGGGTGCGGGTATGGCCGTCGCCGATTCGGGCGCCCAGGGTGCCGCGGCCGGCAGCCCCGGTGTGATCTCGGGCAACACCATCCAGGTTCCCGTGCACGTGCCGGTGAACCTGTGCGGCAACACGGTCTCCGTGATCGGGCTGCTGAACCCCGCCTTCGGCAACTACTGCGCCAACTCGTGACGTTGTGCGTCAACCCGTAAGGGTTTGAGCCCGGTCGGCCCCGGAGCGCACGCCATGCGCTCCGGGGCCGCTGGGCATTCCGCCCCCGCACGGTCACGTCCGGGGGTAATCCGGAAGGTAGAAGGCAGGGAACAACCTATGCGACAGGTCACGCGTAAAGGCCTGATGACCATGGCGGCAGCGGGCGGGGTGCTCGCGCTGAGTGGCGGATACGCACACGCCGACGCGGGAGCGGCCGGCGACGCGTCGAATTCCCCGGGGTTACTGTCGGGGAATTCGGTGGAGATCCCGGTCGATGTCCCGGTCAACGTATGCGGTAACTCCGTGAGTGTTGTCGGACTGCTTAATCCGGCGGCCGGAAACGCTTGTGGAAACGGTTCGGGAAACAGCGCCTCGGGGCGGCACGGCTCGGGTGCGCAAGCATCGGGCCGCCACGCGGCATCCGACCGCGGCATGGGCGACCTGACCCGCGAGTACCGCGCCGGAACGGGCAAGCACCGGGCCGGAAGCAACGGAAGCGTCAGCGGCGCCACGGCCGAGGGGTACGCGAACGGGTCGCCCGGCATCCTCTCGGGCAACACCGTCCAGGTCCCCGTCGACGTCCCCGTGAATGCCTGCGGCAGCAGTGTCACCATCGGCGGACTGCTCGGCTCCGCAACCGGCAGCACGTGCGAGAACGACCCCGTGAGTACGCCCCCGGTGGACGTTTCGGTCACCCCGGTCACCCCGCTCACCCCCGAGAAGCCCGAAGTGCCCGGACCGCGAGGCGTGCCGAACGCGCCCGAGCCCCAGCTCGCCCACACCGGAACGGGCGGGCTCGACCTGCTGGTCCCGGCGGGCGCGGGTCTGTTGCTGGCGGGCGCGGGTACGGTGCTGTACCGCCGCTCCCGTATGGCCGCATAACAACGGGCTGCGGCACCGGGACAGGCCGGACGAAGACGAGCGGGCCCCGCAGATCCGGGGCCCGCTCCTCTCACCAGGTGGCGCGTATCTGGCGAATGATCCGCCGGCGCAGCCGCACCCTGCGGCTGCCGTCACGGCGCAGCGTCAATCGGTCCAACTCCCAGTGCCCGTACTCGGCATGGTCGGTCAGCAAGCGGGCGGTCTCCTTCCGGGAGACCCCGCGTGGTACGTACACATCGACAAATTCGTATTCCGGCATCGCATCTATTGTGCGGGCAGAGGCTGTCTACGGATAGCGTCTGCACTATGTCTGATGCTGCGCAGCCCACCGCTGCCGAGGTACGCGCCGCCGCCGATGCAGTCAAAGCCGCGCTCGACCATCACCTCGCGGCGGTCGAGCGCCGGTCCGGGGACGACGACCCCGGCGTCTACGAAGCGTTCAATGCACTGGCCGCTGCGGCCGAGGTCTACGACGAACTCCTCTACGACCGCTACGACGAGGTCACTCCCTTCGAGATCCCCGGCGCCGACGACTCCCTGCCGCCGTACAGCGGTCCCGAGGAGCCGAAGGCGCTCAGCGTGCTGATCCGCCGCGACTACGCGGTGGTGGACCCCTCCCGGCTGCTCGCCCAGGCCCAGCGGATCGCCAACCCGGACCCGGACGGCCGCGCCAACGGGACCGGCGCCGTGGTCGGCGCCAGTGTCCATGCGGCGCTCGGCGTGCTCTTCGGTGAGTACGAACCGGACGAGATCGCCTCCCGGCACCATGAGTTCGGCCTGGAGGAAGGAGACTCCACGCTCTGGGTCGGCGCGGCGGAAGAGCTTCCCGAGCCGGGGGAGTGGCTCAGTGCCCCGTTCGACGACGCCGACCCTCAACTGGTGGTGTGCCGCTTCGACGTCAGTGCCGTCTTCGACGAGGACGAACTCGACGAGGAGCTGGACGACCTGGCGGCCGACACCTCCTGACCGTGTGCTGTCGGTGACAGGAAGCCGTCGCCGGTGCCCCGCCCAGGGCACCGGCGACGCACCGGACGCCGCGCGGCCGCCCTTCGGGCGACGACGGCAGTTCGACGACAGCACCCAAGGGCTGTGCCGTCAGGGATTTCGGGACCCCTTATAGGACAAACACTGCCGGTCACAGCACTAGGCGGTGACCGTCTGCTGCGCCTCCAGCAGGGCGCGCAGCCGGGTCGTGCGGTTCTGGGACGGAGGCAGGGCCACCGCGCGCGGCAGCGCCTGATCCACCCCGTGCACCACGGAGAGATGCCGCTCGCCACGGCTGAACGCGGTGTACACCCAGGCCCGGCTCAGCCCCTGAGCCGCGTCACCCGGCAGCACGACGACGACCGCGGGCCAGCGCATCCCGGCCGCCTGGTGGGCGCTGAGGGCCCAGCCGTGGCGCACGGACGACTCCACCCGCTCCTGCGGTACGACGACCGGCGTGCCCGCACAGTCCAGATGCAGTCCCTCGGCGTCAGCCGAGACGACCGTCCCGGGCACGGTCCTGCCGGGCGTCGGGACGTGTACGACCCGGTCCCCCGGGTCGAAGCCGCCGAACCGGCCGGGACCGGGGTTGAGACGCTGCTTGAGTGCCGCGTTCAGCGCACGGGTGCCCGCCGAGCCGCCGTGCCCGACGGTGATCACCTGGGTGTCGGCCGACGGGACACCGATCGCGCGCGGCACCGAGTCGGCGACCAGTTGCACGGTGCGGTGCACCGCCTCCCCGGCGTCCTGCACGGGGACGATCACCACCTCCTTGCCGGGGGCCGCCACCTGGTTCAGCTCGCCGATTCCGATCCCGGAGACCAGCTCGCCGATCGGACCGGGATCCGGCGTGCGGGATACGACCTGCGGGCAGGCGCGGGCGGCCAGGACGTCCGCGAAGACCCGCCCCGCACCTGCCGAGCCCAGCACCCCCGGGTCGCCGCTGAGCACCAGCCGGGCGCCGTCGGGGAGGGACTCCACCAGAATCGCGGCGGTCTCCACGTCCAGCTGCGGGGCGTCCAGCACGACCAGCAGATCGACGGCGAGCGCCCCGTCCGCGTCCCGGCCGGGGCCCTCCGCGCCGGAGAGCAGCCCGGCGAGGGTGACGGCCGCCGACGGCTCGTCGAGCGCCTCGGCCAGCCGCCGTCTGCCGTCCACGCTGTGGGTGGCGCCGAGGGCCCGCAATCCGAGGGCGCGGGCTGCGACGACCAGCGCGGCGGGCTCCGCCCGCGCCGCGTCGCCGCCCGTGTGCGCGACCAGGCCACCGGCCGCGACCGCACGGATCAGCTCGGCCGCCGACGGGGAACCGGCGGCCGCGGCCGCCTCCGACCAGTCGGCGTCCTTCTCGCAGGCGTTGACCAGCCGGGCCAGGCCGTCGGCGAGGCTTTCCTCGGCCAGCGCGTACCGCTCGAGACCGAGCAGCACCTGGGCCGGCTCCTGCCGGGCCCCGTCCGCCGCCTCGTCCCCGGGCTCTGCATCCACGTCCGCTTCCTGGTTGTCCGGACCGTCCTGGAAGGCCAGCACGACGCCCTCGGCGACGGCGTGCTGCACGGCCGCCTCCGGGTCGGTCACCGCACGCTCGGCGAGCGCGGCATGCACCGCCGACGTGTCCAGCGCGGTGTGGCCCTGCAGTGCGGCGCGCTCCAGCAGCCAGCCGACCAGCGCCGCCGTCCGCCGCTCGTCATCCGGACCGCACGCGGCGCCCAGCAGGGCCCTTGCGAAACCGTCCGCCTGCTCAGGCCGGACGGTGGCTACGGCCAGCAGCTGCCACGGGTCCGCGCGCAGCACGTCGGCCGCCTGCGCGCCGAGCGTCTCCGCCGCCCGTACCGCCAGGGTTTCGGGTGCCCCGCCCTCCGCCAGGACGGCCGTCACCGCGGCCACAGCCTCCGGAGAGGCACCCTGCGGTGCGAACACCGGCTCGGGTTCCCGGGGGCGTACCGGCGCGGGAGCGGCGCGGCGCGGTGCCGGTGCGGGCGAGTCGAAGAACCCGGCGCCGGGCTTCTCGCCGCTCTCCACGGCACGCACCGCCGCCAGCAGATCGGCGGCCTGCCCGCTCAGCTTGGCGCCCGCAGCGATCGGGCCCTGCTTCTCGGCCTTGCGCTTCTCGATCCGCTCCCGCAGCTCCCGCTGGGCGGCCAGCTCGGCCTCGGCCTCCGAGAGCGCGGCGGCACCGGGCGCCGCGTCGGCGTCCGTCACGCCGACCGCATCCGCCTCGTCGGCTCCCTCCGGGGCAGCCGGCTCCGCCGTCCCGTCCGTCTCCTCCGCCTCGCTCTCGCCGGCCCCCACGTCCTCGGCGGACGGGGCGGGTTCGGCGGCAGGGGAGCCGGCGACGTCGGTGTCGTCGTCGGCGGCCGAGGGGCCGGGGGATTCCCCCCGGGGAAGCGCAGTCACAGCGTGCTCCAGTCCTGGTCGGGATAGCGGTGCACGGGCGCCGACACATCGTCGAGCGCCTGGCAGATCTCGTCAGGAAGACTAAGCGCCTCCACTGACAATGCCTCCGTGAGCTGCCGTGCGTTGCGCGCGCCGACGATCGGGGCCACCACTCCGGGACGGTCCCGCACCCAGGCGAGAGCCACCTGCAGCGCCGTCGTGGCCAGCCCGTCGGCCGCCGTCGCCACCGCGTCCACGATGCGGCTCGCCGGGTCGTCGAGATACGGCTCGACGAACGGGGCCAGCAGTTCGGAGGCGCCGCGGGAGTCGGCCGGGGTGCCCGTGCGGTACTTGCCGGTCAGCACCCCGCGGCCCAGGGGCGACGACGGCAACAGCCCCACGCCCAGATCGAGTGCGGCGGGCAGCACCTCGCGCTCCACGCCCCGCTGCAGCAGTGAGTACTCCATCTGCGTACTGGCCAGCCGGGTGCGCGCCCCGGGCGAGGCGAGCTGCCAGGTCGCCGCCTTGGCGAGCTGCCAGCCGCAGAAGTTCGACACCCCGACGTACCGTGCGCGCCCGGTGGACACCGCCAGCTCCAGCGTCTGAAGGGTCTCCTCCAGCGGAGTCACCGGGTCGAAGGCGTGGAGCTGCCACAGATCCACGTAGTCCGTACCGAGCCGTTCCAGCGAGGCGTCCAGTGCGGCCAGCAGATGACCACGCGAGCCGTCGAAGCGGCGGTACGGGTCGGCCACGCTGCCCGCCTTCGTCGCGATGACCAGATCGCGCCGCGGCACCAGACCCTCGACGAGCCGCCCCAGCAGATATTCGGCCTCCCCGCCTCCGTACACGTCGGCCGTGTCGACCAGCGTGCCGCCCGCCTCCCAGAAGGCCTTCAGCTGTTCGGCGGCGTCGTGCTCGTCGGTGTCCCGGCCCCAGGTGAGGGTGCCGAGCCCGATCCGGGACACTCGAAGGCCGGTGCGGCCGAGATGCCTCTGCTCCATGGGCGCTGAGATTACTGGCCAGAACTCCACGGGGAGGAAGCCTGTGGACAACCCGGGGTCACGTCGCCCCTGCCGGATCCGCGTGGTGCGCGCTAGAGTCCGGACCACAGGGACGTTACTGATCAGTAAGGGGAGCGGTTATGCGGCTCGGCATCAATCTCGGCTACTGGGGCGCGGGAATGGACGGCGACAACCTCGCCGTCGCCCAGGAGGCCGACCGGCTCGGCTACGACGTCTGCTGGGCGGCCGAGGCTTACGGCTCCGACGCGCCGACCGTGCTCACCTGGGTCGCCGCCCAGACCGAGTCCATCGACGTCGGCTCCGCGATCATGCAGATCCCGGCCCGCCAGCCCGCCATGACGGCGATGACCGCCGCCACCCTCGACTCGCTCTCCGGCGGCCGGTTCCGTCTCGGCCTCGGTGTGTCGGGGCCGCAGGTCTCCGAGGGCTGGTACGGCGTCAAGTTCGACAAGCCGCTGGCCCGCACCCGGGAGTACGTGGAGATCGTCCGCCGGGCGATGTCCCGCGAGCGGCTCTCGTACGAGGGCGAGCACTGGACGCTTCCGCTGCCGGACGGTCCCGGCAAGCCCATCAAGCTCACCGTCCACCCGCAGCGCGAGCACATTCCGCTCTACATCGCCGCGATCGGCCCGAAGAACCTGGAGCAGACCGGCGAGATCGCCGACGGCGCGCTGCTGATCTTCCCGTCCGCCGACCATCTCGAGGACACCGCGGTGAAGCACCTGCGGGCGGGCCGCGAGAAGGCCGGGAAGACCATGGACGGCTTCGACGTCTGCCCGACGCTGCCGCTCGCCATCGGTGACGACATCAACGGACTCGCCGACATGTTCCGCCCGTACACCGCGCTGTACGTCGGCGGCATGGGCAGCCGCAAGCAGAACTTCTACAACCAGCTCGCCCAGCGCATGGGATACGAGAAGGAAGCCGCCGAGATTCAGGACGCATACCTGTCCGGTGACAAGACCGGCGCCGCCGCCGCGGTACCGCACCAGCTGATCGACCAGACCACGCTGCTCGGTTCGGTCGATCGCATCGCGGAGCGCATGCAGGCCTACGCCGCCGCCGGTGTCACGACCCTGACCCTCGCTCCGGCCGGTTTCACCCGCGAGGAGCGGATCGCCGCGCTGCGCGCCGGTACGGACGCGCTGGAGCGGTCCGGCCTGGCCTAGGTCCTGCCCTGCACGCCCCAACCGCCCGCGGGCAGCACTACGGCCGTGGTGGGGGCTCGGGGGTCTTCCCCGCCACGGCCGTTACGCAGCACAACGCGCCCGGCCCCCATCGGTTACGCGGCACCCGTTCGGCCCTGCCCGAGATGCCTCCTGTTGCCTGCCCTCCCGTGCCGCATTTGAATTTCCTTCTGCGGACACCGGTACGGAGGCGCCAGCGATGCTCTCGGCAAAGAACCTGTTCCAGGAGATCCTCGACAACGACGAGTCGTTCCGGCTCTTCTGTTCGATCGCCGCAGGTGGCGAGAGTCAGGGCGGCTGGGAGAACGGCCGTATCGCGGCCCTGGCCCCCGAGAGCCAGCGCGCCCTCGTTCCCAAGATCGTCCGGCACGGCGCCGACGAGGACAAGCACGGCCGGATCTTCCACGCCCTGCTGAAGAAGCGCGGGCTGCGGCCGACCGAGGTGCCGCACGAGACCGACTACACGATGCTGCTGGAGAAGCACGGCATCGGCCTCGCCCACGAGCGGCTGATACGTGACGAGCCGCTCTCCGAGCTCGACATCGTCACATATCTGGCGCACAGCCGGGTCACCGAGCAGCGCGCCTCCGAGCAGATGAAAACGCTCCACAGGTATTTCGCCGACCACCCCGACGTGGGCCGTGCGGTGAAGATGATCTCGAACGACGAGGACAACCACCTGGCGTACTGCCACGAAGAGCTGCTCCGCCTCGCCCGCGCCGGACACGGCCGGACGATCCAGCGCATCCTGCGTGAGTGCGCCCTCGCCGAGATCCGGGTGTACCGCGATGTCAGCCTCGCCGTGATGGCCCACATGGGCCGCATCCTGGGCTGGTCCAGGGCCAGGGCGGTGGTGCTCGCCGCGGGGATCCACGGCGTCTACGTGTACGAACGGCTCGTCGGCTGGCGGCGCATGGTCAGCCTGCAACCGCCCGAGCGGCGCGACGCGCTGGGCGGCCCGGCGGTACCGGCGCCCGAGTACGCCTGAGAGCCTGTCGGGCGACCTCTGATCGGGCGGACGTCACCCGACAGGATCTGAGCCGTGCCTTCGGCGGGCAGCCCGTCGTCAGAGCCAGCCGTGGTGCTTGAACAGGCGGTACAGGCCGAAGACCGCGCAGCCCATCAGCCCGATCACCGTCGGGTAGGCCCACACCCAGCGCAGCTCCGGCATGTGCTCGAAGTTCATGCCGTAGATCCCCGCCACCATCGTCGGTACGGCCGCCATGGCGGCCCACGCCGAGATCTTTCGCATGTCGTCGTTCTGCCGCAGCCCCGTCTGCGCCAGATGGGCGGAGAGGATGTCGGAGAGCAGCCGGTCCAGCCCCTCCACGTGCTCGTTGGCACGCGTCAGATGGTCGCTCACGTCCCGGAAGAACGGCTGCGAGTGCTCGTCGACGAACGGCACGGTGGCGCCTGCCAGCCGGGCCATGGGCGCGTTCAGCGGGCCGGCGGCCCGGCGGAACTCCAGCACCTGCCGCTTGAAGGTGTAGATGCGTGACGCGATGTTCTTGGTGTCGATGGCGCTGCTCGGTGAGAAGACCTCGGTCTCCAGTTCCTCCAGGTCGACCTCGAGTTCCGCGGCCACATCGATGTAGTGGTCGACGACGGCGTCGCTGACCGCGTACAGGACCGAGGTGGGGCCGTGCTTGAGCACCTCGGGATCGGCCTCCAGCCGACGGCGTACCTCGGCGAGCGGCGCGCTCTCCCCGTGCCGGACCGTCACGACGAACGAGTCGCCTATGAAGATCATCAGCTCGTCGGTGGTGACGGTGTCGTCCTCGGGTTCGTACACCACCGGCTTGATGACCACGAAGAGGGAGTCGTCGTACACCTCCAGCTTCGGCCGCTGGTGCGCGCTCAGCGCGTCCTCCACGGCCAGTGGATGCAGTCCGAACTCGCTGCTGACGAGGTCGAACTCCCTCTCCGTGGGCTCGTGCAGCCCGATCCACAGAAACGCGTCCCCGGTGGCCCGCGCCTCGTCGAGGGCATCGGAGAAGTCGGCAGGTCCGTCGGTGCGACGCCCATCCCGATAAATCGCGCAATCCACAATCACGGCGCGCATTCTTCCCTGCTCCGGTCCCCGACGCATCTTCCGACGGGCATCGGCCTACGCTGGCCCGTATGCCCACCCTGATCCTCGTACGCCACGGACGCTCCACCGCCAACACGGCCGGGGTGCTCGCCGGCCGGACCCCCGGTGTCGCGCTCGACGAGCGGCTGGCCTCCCTGCCCCTCGCCGCCGCCGTCAGCAGCCCGCTGCAGCGCTGCCGGGAGACTCTGCAGCCGCTGCTCGACGCCCGGCCGGGGCTGCCGCTGCACACCGAGGAGCGGATCAGCGAATGCGACTACGGCGACTGGTCGGGGCGCAAACTCGCAGAACTCACCGACGAGCCGCTGATGTCCGTCGTGCAGCAGCACCCCTCGGCCGCGGCCTTTCCCGGCGGTGAGTCGATGCGGGCGATGCAGGCGCGCGCCGTCGAGGCCGTACGGGAGTGGAACGCCCGGATCGAGGCCGAGCACGGTGACGGGGCGGTGTACGTGATGTGCTCGCACGGCGACATCATCAAGTCCGTCGTCGCCGACGCGCTCGGGATGCATCTCGACCTCTTCCAGCGGATCCAGGCCGAACCCTGCTCGGTCACCGCGATCCGCTACACACGGCTGCGGCCCTTCCTGCTGCGGCTCGGCGACACCGGGGACTTCGCGTCGCTGGAGCCGCGCGAGGAGAGCGCCGGCGCGGCCACGGATACGGAAGCAGGTACGGATGCGGTGGTCGGTGGCGGCGCTGGGGCGCCGTGATCGCTCCGCGCAGTAGGGTGGACGCGCCGTAGGCGCCCTTCCCTCCGGGACTCTCCCGGAACCCGGCCGCCCCTCATTTGCCGTCAATTCTCAAGGGAGACAGGACGTGTCCCGTCAGGTGTTCCTCTACGACCCCCCGGACCGTTTCGTGGCCGGTACGGTCGGGCTGCCTGGACGCCGTACGTTCTTCCTGCAGGCTTCCTCAGGCGGACGTGTCACCAGCGTGGCCCTGGAGAAGACCCAGGTCGCCGCGCTCGCCGAGCGGATCGACGAACTGCTCGACGAGGTCGTGCGGAGGACCGGCGGGAACTCGCCGGTGCCCGCAGTGGCCCCGATGGACGTCACCGACACCGCTCCGCTCGACGTGCCCGTCGAGGAGGAGTTCCGGGTCGGCACGATGGCTCTCGCCTGGGACGGCGAGGAACAGCGCATGATCGTCGAGGCGCAGGCCCTGGTCGAGCTGGACGCGGACTCCGACGACGATCTCGCGGAGGCCGAGGAACGGATGCTGCAGGACGAGGAGAACGGCCCGCCGATGCTCCGGGTCCGGCTCAGCGGCGCGCAGGCGCGGGCATTCGCCAAGCGCGCCCTGGATGTCGTGAACGCCGGCCGTCCGCCGTGCCCGCTGTGCAGCCTGCCGCTCGACCCGGAAGGACACGTATGCCCGCGCCAGAACGGATACCGACGGGGAGCCTGACGGACACCCGGCTGATCACCCTGCTCACTGAGGGACAGCTCACCGTCCGCGGCCAGATCCGTGACGCGTCCAATGCGGTGCTCTACTGCACGGTCGCGTACGAGGGCGAGGAACGCACCTGCGTATACAAGCCCGTCGCCGGGGAACAGCCGCTGTGGGACTTCCCGGACGGCACGCTCGCCGGGCGCGAGGTCGCCGCGTACGAGATCTCCGAGGTGACGGGATGGGGGCTGGTGCCGCCGACCGTGCTGCGGGACGGGCCGTACGGGGAGGGGATGTGCCAGCTGTGGATCGAGGCGCCCTCGGAGGCATCCGCGGACGGTGAGCCTCCGCTGCTGGCGCTCGTCGAGGACGAGGAGCCGGGGGACGGGTGGAAGGCCGTCGCCCGGGCCGAGGTGGGCGAGGGGAGGACGGCTCTGCTGGTGCACGCGGACGATCCGCGGCTGCGGCGGCTGGCAGTCCTCGACGCGGTGATCAACAACGCCGACCGGAAGGGCGGGCACCTGATGCCGGCGCCGGACGGCCGGCTGTACGGCATCGACCACGGAGTGACGTTCAATGCGGACGACAAGCTGCGGACGCTGCTCTGGGGATGGGCGGGGGAACCGCTGACGGCCGAGGCCGTCGATGTGCTGGACCGGCTGGCGGAAGGGCTGGCGCCGGGGACGGCGCTGGTCACCCGACTGGCGGAGCTGATCACTGCGGCGGAGATCGATGCGTTGCGGGGGCGGGTGGAGGCGCTGCGGGTGACGGGGCGGCACCCGGAGCCGAGTGGCGGGTGGCCCGCGATCCCCTGGCCGCCGGTGTGACAGGCCGGGGGCCGTTTCCCCTGCCCGTGCCTCCCCGGACCCGGAGGCGCCGCCTCTGACCCCCCGCTCCTCAAGCGCCGGAGGGGCTGGTTTTCGGGGGCTCTGCCCCCGGACCCCGTCCCGTGAAGGTCCGGGCGGAATCTTCCCGGCGGTGGGTGGCCGGACGTCGAGCCCGACAGGCTCTCAGCCGCGACAGGGAGTGGGCTCCCGACGCCTTGCGACTCCGCCTGCGGCGTTGTCGTCGAAGCCGCATGAGACGCCGCCCGCCGATTCACTCCCCGTCGCGGGGGAGGCCGTTCCGCCGTCCGAGGGGGCCCGCGGGACTCGCACAGGCCGTCCGGCGGCGGAGGCCGCGGGCCGGGGCAGAGCCACGGTTCCGGGAAGTGGCGGGGTGGGGGCGGGCACTACGGAAGCGCAAGACCGTCTCTTCGGCCAGGATCCCGTATCCGGTTCGTATCCGGAAGCAACGTCCGGTTACGCTCATGACATGCATGCCTGGCCCGCTTCTGAGGTCCCCGCCCTGCCTGGCAAGGGCCGCGACCTTCGGATCCACGACACCGCGACCGGCGGACGGATCGCTCTTGACCCTGGTCCCGTCGCCCGCATCTACGTCTGCGGCATCACGCCGTACGACGCGACCCACATGGGTCATGCGGCGACCTACAACGCGTTCGACCTCGTTCAGCGCGTGTGGCTCGACACCAAGCGGCAGGTTCACTATGTCCAGAATGTGACCGACGTGGATGATCCGCTGCTGGAGCGGGCCGTGCGTGACGGTCAGGACTGGACCGAGCTCGCCGAGCGCGAGACCGCACTCTTCCGCGAGGACATGACCGCCCTGCGCATGCTTCCGCCGAAGCATTACATCGGCGCGGTGGAGGCCATACCCGGCATCGTCCCGCTCGTCGAACGGCTCCGGGACGCCGGTGCCGCCTACGAGCTCGACGGAGACGTGTACTTCTCCGTCGAGACCGACCCGCACTTCGGCGAGGTGTCCAACCTGGACGCCGAGGCGATGCGGCTGCTCTCCGCAGAGCGCGGGGGCGACCCGGAGCGCCCGGGGAAGAAGAACCCGCTCGACCCGATGCTCTGGATGGCCGCCCGCGAGGGTGAGCCGAGCTGGGACGGTGCCTCGCTCGGTGCCGGCCGGCCCGGCTGGCACATCGAGTGTGTGGCCATCGCCCTGGACCACCTCGGCATGGGCTTCGACGTCCAGGGAGGCGGGTCCGACCTCGCCTTCCCGCACCACGAGATGGGCGCCTCGCATGCCCAGGTGCTGACCGGCGAGCACCCGTTCGCCCAGGCGTACGTGCACGCCGGCATGGTCGCTCTGGACGGCGAGAAGATGTCCAAGTCCCGGGGCAACCTGGTCTTCGTGTCGACGCTGCGCCGTGACGGCGTGGATCCGGCCGCGATCAGGCTGGCGCTGCTCTCGCACCACTACCGGTCGGACTGGGAGTGGACCGACCAGGTGCTCGCCGACGCCGTCGAGCGGCTCGCACGGTGGCGTTCCGCCGTTTCGCGGCCCGACGGACTGTCCGCCGACGCCCTCGTCGAAGAGGTCCGTGAGGCCCTCGCCGACGACCTGGACGCACCGGCCGCTCTGGCCGCCGTGGACCGCTGGGCCGAGCGCCAGAATGCCGAGGGCGGTACGGACGAGGGTGCACCGGGCCTCGTCTCGCGCACCGTCGACGCGCTGCTGGGCGTCGCGCTGTAACACGCTGTAACAACTGTAACAACCCGTCTTTCTCCGCCTGTTGACCGGCCTCGGACTTCTCTACGAAGTTCGGGGCCGGTGTCGTTTTGTCCATGGTCAAATGCTCGCGGTTGCGCTAAAAGCTCTCTATGCAATCATCAACACGCATCAGAATGGTGGCAGTTGCAGCTCTGCTGGGACTGGCTGCCGTGTTTGCGGGACCCGGCAGCGCACAGGCCGAACCCGCCGCGCCCGAAGCCACGACGGTCGGTGATCTGAGTGGTTTCTCCGCCGACGGGTCCGTCTACCACCTCAGAGCGGGCTCCGCCGAGGCCCGGGTCAGCTTCGTCACCGACGAGACCTTCCGTATCGAACTCGCCCCGGACGGTACGTTCTCCGACCCCACCGGCGACGACATCGTCCTGCCGCAGGGCGCCCCGCCGCACACCCGGTGGAACGAGAAGAGCGACCGGTACGAGCTGTCCACCGACAGCGTCACGCTGCGCGCCTACAAGTCGCCGCTGCGCTTCGAGCTCCACCGGGCCGACGGCAGCCTCGTCTGGTCCGAGGCCAAGGGGCTGAGCTGGGACGGGAAGCGCACCACCCAGACGCTGGCCCGCGGCGCCGACGAGCAGTTCTACGGCGCCGGCATGCAGAACGGGCGCGGCAACACCTCGCACCGCGACAAGACCGTCGAGGTCGGCGTCGACTACAACTGGAACGACGGCGGTCACCCCAACTCCGTGCCGTTCTACCTGTCCTCCGCCGGGTACGGCGTCTTCCGCAACACCTACGCGCCCAACACCTACGCGTTCACCGACCCGGTGACCACCAGCGCGAAGGAACAGCGCTTCGACGCCTACTACTTCGCCGGCGACGACGCCAAGGATGTCATCGGGCAGTACACGAAGCTCACCGGCAAGCCCTTCCTGCCGCCCGTGTACGGGATGGAGATCGGCGACTCCGACTGCTACCTGCACAATGCCAACCGCGGTGAGCGCCGCACCCTGGATGCCCTGAAGGTCGCCGACGGATACGTCGAGCACGACATGCCGAACGGCTGGATGCTCGTCAACGACGGCTACGGCTGCGGCCACGAGGACCTCGCCGAGACCACCAAGGGTCTCCAGGACCGCGGCATGCAGCTCGGCCTGTGGACCGAGGACGGCATCGACAAGATCGCCGACCAGGTCAAGGCGGGCCAGCGGGTCGCCAAGCTGGACGTCGCCTGGGTCGGCCCGGGCTACAAGTTCGCGCTGGACGGCTGCAAGGACGCGTACAAGGGCATCGAGGACAACAGCGACGGCCGCGGCTTCACCTACGCCCCGGAGAGCTGGGCGGGCGCGCAGCGCTGCGGCGTCCAGTGGTCCGGTGACCAGTCCGGCACCTGGGACTACATCCGCTGGCAGATCCCGACCTACGCGGGCGCCACGATGTCCGGACTCGCCTACACGACAGGCGACGTCGACGGCATCTTCGGCGGCAGCGCCAAGACGTACACCCGTGATCTCCAGTGGAAGATGTTCCTGGGCACCACGATGACGATGGACGGCTGGGCGGCCAGCGACAAGCAGCCCTTCCGTTACGGCGAGCCCTACACCTCCATCAACCGTGACTACCTCAAGCTCAAGGAGTCGCTGCTGCCCTACCAGTACTCGTACGCGCACGAGGCGACCAAGACCGGCGTCGGCATGGCCCGTCCGCTCGTCCTCGAATACCCGCACGACCCGAAGGCCGCGACGGACGCGGCGAAGTACGAGTTCATGTCCGGCGAGGACTTCCTCGTCGCACCCGTCTACCAGGACAGCACCCACCGCGACGGGATCTATCTGCCGAAGGGCACCTGGATCGACTACTGGAGCGGCCGCACCTACCAGGGGCCCACCACCGTCGACAACTACAGCGCCCCGCTCGACACCCTGCCGCTCTTCGTGAAGGCCGGAGCCAGTGTGCCGATGTGGCCGGGCATCCGCTCGTACCAGGACCGGACCGCCGACTCCTCGCTGGCCTGGGACATCTACCCGCAGGGCGCGTCCTCCTTCACGCTGTACGAGGACGACGGTGTCACCCGGCAGCACCGCGACGGCAAGTACGCCACCCAGCGGGCGGACGTCGACGCACCCGTCCGGGGCGCGGGCGACATCACCGTGAACATCGGTGCGAGCAAGGGGGACTTCACCGGAAAGCAGAGCAGGCGGCCGTACGAGTTCAGCGTGCACACCGGGTCCGCGCCGAGCGCGGTGAAGCTCGACGGCAAGCTGCCCCGGCTGGGTTCCGCGGCCGCGTACAAGACCGCGAAGCAGGGCTGGTGGTACGACCAGGACGACCGCGGCGGAGTCGTGAAGATCAAGACCGCGCCGCTCTCCACCGGCAAGAAGTTCAGCGTGAAGCTGGAAGACACCAGCGCCGTCGGCGGGAAGAACACGGCCGCCACGGCCGTCGTCTCCGCGCCGGACGGGCAGGAGATCGGGGCGGGCGTCGCGGGTACGGTGGCCGTCGATGTCACCGCGGGCAGCGCCGATGTGACGGACGCCGCGGTCAGCCTGGACGTCCCCGAAGGCTGGCAGGTCACCCCGGCGAGCACCGTGGACCGGATCCAGGCGGGCACCACCCGGCGGGTCGAGGTGGCGGTCACCCCGGCGAAGGACGCCATGGGCGAGGCCCGGATCACCGCGCTCGCCCGTTACCGGGCGGCGGGCGAATCCCGTACCACCGTCCAGCGGTTCGCGGCCGCGGCGATGCCCGAGCCGCCGACCGCCGACACCTGGGCGAGCGAGATGGTGTGGCTGAAGTCGACCAACGGCTACGGGCCGGCCGAACGCGACCGCAGCAACGGCGAGTCGGGCGCGACCGACGGACACACCCTCACCCTCGCCGGGAAGACCTACGCGAAGGGGATCGGCACCCACGCCGACTCCGACATCGAGGTCTACCTCGGCGGACGTTGCACCACGTTCACCGCGGACGCCGGGATCGACGACGAGATCAACGGCTACGGCGAAGTGGCGTTCTCCGTCGAGGCGGACGGCAAGGTGCTGTGGACCTCGCCGAAGGTGACCGGGGCATCGGCCACCGTGCCGGTCGATGTGGACGTCACCGGTGCGCGCCACGTGCATCTGAAGGTCACCGACACCAACGGATCCAAGACCGGTGACCACGGGGACTGGGCCGCGGCGCGCTTCGGTTGCTCCTGAGAGCCTGTCGGGTGACCTTCGATCGGAGAGCGGACGCGGCATGGTGCGTGCGATTCCAAGGCGCCGGGATGGCCTTGGGTGGGGTCTCCCCTGCTCGAACGAAGTGGAGAGCTTGGGGAAGGAGCTACCAGGGCATTTCGGCAACGCCGGAAGCGTGCGTGCCAGGGCGTGGCCGCCCGATCAGAGGTCACCGACAGGCTCTGAGACGCCGGCTGGGCAGTGGTGCGCCGGGCGGGTCGAGTGCCCGCCCGGCGCATCGCCGTCAGTCCTCCGATGAATCTTCGGAGTCGTTGTCGTCGTCGGAGGGTTGCTCCTGAGTGGGCTCGCCAGAGGTTCCCGGTCGTGTCCCCGTCTCCGGCCGCGACGGCTTCGGCGGCCTGGTGCGGCCGCTCGACGTGTCGCGCAGGTACGAGGCGTCGCCGCCCTCCGTCGCATGCCCGCCCGGCGCCTGGCCCGGTCCGGAGCCCGGGCCGATGTCCCGGCGCCGCAGATACCGCTCGAACTCCCGGGCGATGGCTTCGCCCGTCGCCTCGGGAAGCTCCGCGGTGTCCCGGGCCTCCTCCAGCGTCTGCACGTACTCCGCCACTTCGCTGTCCTCGGCGGCCAGTTGATCGACCCCGAGCTGCCAGGCCCGCGCGTCCTCGGGCAGTTCGCCCAGCGGGATGCGCAGTCCGAGCAGGTCCTCCAGGCGATTCAGCAGCGCCATGGTGGCCTTCGGGTTGGGCGGCTGCGACACGTAGTGCGGCACGGCCGCCCAGAGGCTCACCGCGGGCACACCCGCATGCGTGCACGCCTCCTGAAGGATGCCGACGATGCCCGTCGGCCCCTCGTACCGGGTCTCCTCCAGATCCATGGTCCGTGCCAGATCCGGGTCGGAGGTGACTCCGCTGACCGGCACCGGGCGGGTGTGCGGGGTGTCGCCGAGCAGGGCGCCCAGCACCACCACCATCTCGACGCCCAGCTCATGGGCGAAGCCCAGGATCTCGTTGCAGAACGAGCGCCAGCGCATCGACGGCTCGATACCGCGCACCAGGACGAGATCGCGGGGCTTGTCCCCGCCGATACGGACCACGGAGAGCCGCGTGGTGGGCCAGGTGATCTTGCGTACTCCGCCGTCCAGCCAGACCGTCGGCCGGTTGACCTGGAAGTCGTAGTAGTCCTCGGCGTCGAGCGCCGCGAACACCTCGCCCTTCCACTCCCGGTCCAGGTGCGCGACCGCTGTGGAGGCGGCGTCACCTGCGTCGTTCCACCCCTCGAACGCGGCCACCATGACCGGGTCGATCAGCTCGGGAACCCCCGCGAGCTCGATCACCCAGGCCTCCTTCCGAAGTTCCCTTGCGTACGAACCAACCTTACGGCCTCCCCCACGGTAGGGAGTGGGCTCCCGGCGCCCTGCGGCGCCATCGCCGCAGCCCCTGTCCAAGACCGGGTGAACCTGGCCCCAGGGGGCATCACCGGCCCAACCGAGGCACCAGTCTCCGAATTCATCCGAGCTGTGTCCGGTGAATTTCGGCTCAACTCTGGACGTTGGCGCCTTCGTGACGCTATACATCGGATGACCAGAACAGAGGTCCGATGTTATTCCCCTGGGGGCGCACATGAGTCAGACCGTCACGGACTTCGAGGTCCACGACATCCGTTTCCCGACCTCGGAGCAACTGGACGGCTCGGACGCCATGAACCCCGATCCCGACTACTCCGCCGCCTATGTCGTACTGCGTACGGATGCCCCGGACGGCTCGGACGACGACGGAGCCGGTATCGAGGGTCATGGCTTCTGCTTCACCATCGGGCGCGGCAACGAGGTGATGGCGGCCGCGATCGACGCGCTGCGCCCGTACGTGGTCGGCCGCCCGGCCCCCCGTACCGCCGCCGATCTCGGCGCGCTGTACCGCGAGCTCACCCATGACTCGCAACTGCGCTGGCTCGGCCCGGAGAAGGGCGTGATGCACATGGCGGCGGGCGCGGTCGTCAACGCCGCCTGGGACCTGGCCGCGAAGCAGGCGGGCAGACCCGTCTGGCAGTTCCTCGCCGAAATGACCCCGGAGGAGCTCGTCTCCCTCGTCGATTTCCGCTATCTGACCGATGTCCTCACCCCGGACGAGGCCCTCGAGATCCTCCGGACGGCCGAACCGGGCCGCGCCGGGCGAGCCGAACGGCTGCGTGCCGAGGGCTACCCCGCGTACACCACGTCGCCCGGCTGGCTCGGCTACGCCGACGAGAAGCTGGTCCGACTGGCGAAGGAGGCCGTCGCGGACGGCTTCACCCAGATCAAGCTGAAGGTCGGCGGAGACCTCGGCGACGACGTGCGCCGGCTCTCCCTGGCCCGCCAGGCCGTCGGACCGGACATCAGGATCGCCGTCGACGCCAACCAGCGGTGGGACGTCGCCGACGCGGTGGAGTGGATGACCGCGCTCGCGCCGTTCGACCCGCACTGGATCGAGGAGCCGACCAGCCCCGACGACATCCTCGGGCACGCCGCAGTCCGGGCCGGGCAGCCGGTCAAGGTCGCCACCGGTGAACACGTCGCCAACCGCGTCGTGTTCAAGCAGCTGCTCCAGGCAGGCGCCGTCGACTTCATCCAGATCGACGCGGCGCGCGTCGCGGGCGTCAACGAGAACCTGGCGATCCTGCTGCTCGCCGCCAAGTTCGGCGTACCGGTCTGCCCGCACGCGGGCGGCGTCGGACTGTGCGAGCTGGTGCAGCATCTGTCGATGTTCGACTACGTGGCAGTCTCCGGCAGCTGGGAGAACCGCGTGATCGAGTACGTCGACCACCTCCACGAACACTTCGCCGACCCCACCGTGATCGAAGGGGGCCGCTACGTCGCTCCGCGTTCCCCGGGCTTCTCCGCCCGGATGCTCCCCGACTCGATCGCCGCACACCGTTACCCGGAGGGCCCCGTATGGCAGGACCGCCGCACGCCCGAGGAGGCCAACTGATGACCGGCACAAGGGAATTCGAGGGGATGTCCGCCCTGGTGACGGGCGGTGCCTCCGGTATCGGGGCCGCCGTCGCGACGCTGCTGCTGGAACGCGGCGCGCGCGTGGCCGTGCTCGACCGGGAGACCGCGGGCGCCCCCGAGGGCACCCTCGCCGTGAAGGCGGACGTCACCGACGACGACGCCGTGCGCGAGGCGGTCGACCGGGCAGCCGCCGAACTGGGCTCGCTGCACACCGTCGTGTCCAACGCGGGCATCGGCTCGATCGGCACCGTCGAGGACAACGCCGACGAGGAGTGGACCCGGGTCCTGGACATCAATGTCCTCGGCATGGTCCGCACCGCCCGGCACTCCCTGCCCCATCTGCGGCGTGCGGCGGCCGACCGGCCCGGCGCCGTCTCGATCACCCACACCTGTTCCATCGCGGCGACCGCCGGACTGCCGCAGCGCGCCCTGTACAGCGCCAGCAAGGGCGCGGTGCTCTCGCTGACCCTCGCCATGGCCGCAGATCACGTCCGCGAAGGTGTCCGCGTCAACTGCGTCAACCCCGGCACCGCGGACACCCCGTGGATCGGCCGGCTCCTCGGCCAGGCCGACGACCCGGCCGCCGAACGCGCCGCACTCAACGCCCGCCAGCCGCTGGGACGACTCGTGTCGGCCGACGAGGTCGCTGCCGCGATCGTCTACCTCGCGAGCCCCGCCGCCGCCTCCGTCACGGGCACGGCGCTCGCGGTCGACGGCGGAATGCAAGGCCTGCGCCTGCGGGCCGCCGGCAACTGATCCACCCCACTGAGCACGAGCCGCACCACCCCGCCGAGCACGAGCCGCACCACCCAACCGAGCACCGAGCCAGTACTCCACGAAGGACGGGACATCAATGAGAGTGCGTACGACGAGTGCGGCAGCCTGCGCCGTGCTGCTGGCCGTCACTGCCCTCGCGGGCTGCAACCGCGAGTCCACCGACGACGGCGCGGGCGGCGGCAAGGTCGGAATCGACCTGCCGCGCAGCGACAGCGACTTCTGGAACTCGTACCAGAACTACGTCGAGAAGGGCGTCAAGGCGGGCGAGGTCAAGGCACTGCCGCTGACCAACTCGCAGAACGACATCGGCAAGCTCGTCGCCAATGTCCAGACGTTCACCGACCAGGGCGCCAAGGCCGTCGTGATGGCCCCGCAGGACACCGGCGCCGTCGCCGAGTCGCTGAACTCGCTGAACGACAAGAAGATCCCGGTCATCAGCGTCGACACCCGCCCCGACAAGGGCAACGTCTACATGGTCGTCCGCGCCGACAACAAGGCCTACGGAACCAACGCCTGCAAGTACCTCGGCGAGCAGCTGAAGGGCAAGGGCAAGGTCGTCGAGTTCCAGGGCGACCTGTCCTCGATCAACGGCCGCGACCGGTCCGAGGCGTTCAAGGCCTGCATGGACAAGGACTACCCGGGCATCAAGGTCTTCGAGCTGGCCACCGACTGGAAGGGCGACGTCGCGTCCGCCAAGCTCCAGTCCACGCTCGCCGCGAACCCCGACATCAACGGCATCTACATGCAGGCCGGCGGCGTCTTCCTGCAGCCGACCCTCGCGCTGCTGGAGCAGAAGAAGCTGCTGAAGCCGGCCGGTACGGCGGGCCACATCACGATCATCTCCAACGACGGCATCCCGGAGGAGTTCGACGCCATCAGGGCGGGCAAGATCGACGCGACGATCTCGCAGCCCGCCGACCTGTACGCGAAGTACGCGCTGTACTACGCCAAGGCGGCCCTGGACGGCAAGACCTTCAAGGAAGGCCCGACCGGCCACGACTCGAACATCATCAAGATTCCCAATGGTTTCGAGGACCAGCTTCCCGCGCCCCTGGTGACCAAGGACAACGTGGACGACCCGAAACTGTGGGCCAATCAGCTGGAGAAGAAGAGCTAGCCATGGACCAGGCACCACCACCTGCCGTACAGGCGGAAGGCGTCGTCAAACGCTTCGGGCCCACCGTGGCGCTCGACGGTGTGCAACTCACCGTTCACCCCGGGGAGTCCCATGCCCTCGTCGGCCGTAACGGCGCGGGCAAGTCCACGCTGGTCGGCGTCCTGACGGGGCTGCACAAGGCGGACGCGGGCACGGTCCGCTTCGGCGGGGAGCCCGCGCCCGCCTTCGGGGACACCACGGCCTGGCAGTCGAAGGTCGCGTGCGTCTACCAGAAGTCCATGGTCGTCCCCGATCTGACCGTGGCCGAGAACCTCTTCCTCGGCCGGCTGGACGACGAGTCGCGGTGGATCAGCTGGGGGAGGCTCCGCAGGCGTGCGGAGCAGCTCCTCGCCGAGTACGGGGTCCAGGTCGACCCCAACACCCGGGCAAGGGATCTGGCCGTGGAGCAGCGGCAGTTCGTCGAGATCGCCCGGGCGCTTTCCTTCGGTGCCCGGCTGATCATCCTCGACGAACCGACCGCCCAGCTCGACGCCCGCGGCATCGGGCGGCTCTTCGACAAGCTCAGGGAGCTGCAGAGCCAGGGAGTGGCGTTCCTGTTCATCTCCCACCATCTGCAGGAGGTGTACGACCTGTGCACCGCGGTCACCGTCTACCGCGACGCCCGCCACGTCCTGACCGCCCCGGTCGCCGACCTCACCAAGACCGAACTGGTCACGGCGATGACGGGCGAGAAGGGCAGCGGACCCGCCGCCTGGCACGCGGGCGGTGACGGGGCAGCGGTACGGGACGCGTCGGCGGAGCCCGTGCTGCGCACCGAACAGCTCTACCTGGAGGGCCAGTTCGAGCCGTTGGACCTCCAGGTCCGCCCCGGCGAGGTGCTCGGTCTCGCCGGATCCGCGGCCAGTGGCAACACCGCGCTCGGTGAGGCGCTCGCCGGGATGCGGAAGGCCGGCGGCACGGTCTACGTACACGGGAGGACGGTGCCGTCCGGCAGCGTGCCGCACGCGCTGGACGCCGGGATCGGATACATCCCCGAGGACCGGCACGACCAGGGCCTCGTCCTGGGACGCAGCGTCGCCGAGAACGCCACCCTCACGGTCACCGACCAGCTCGGCCCGTGGGGGACCGTACTGCCCTCCCGCACCAGGGAGTTCGCACAGTCGATGATCGAGTCGCTGGACATCAAGACACAGGGACCCGAACAGCCCGTCGCCGGGCTGTCGGGCGGCAACCAGCAGAAGGTCGTGGTCGCCCGCGCACTGGCCCGCAAGCCGAGCGTGCTCGTCGCGGTCCGGCCCACCGCGGGTGTGGACGTCAAGTCCAAGGACTCGCTGCTCGGCGTCGTCCGGCGGGTCGCCGACGAGGGCAATGCCGCAATCGTCGTCTCGGACGAGCTGGACGATCTGCGGGTCTGTGACCGGGTGCTCGCCCTGTTCCACGGGCGCGTGGTCCGGGCGTTCGGAAGCGGGTGGACCGACGGGGAACTCGTCGCCGCCATGGAAGGTGTGGGGGAAAGGGAATGACCGGCACGATACGGCCGTCGACGGCCGACGGCATCAACGGAGGACTGGGGGGCGGGTTCGGCGACGACAGCCCGCTGAGACGGCTGGGGCTGATCCGGTGGAGCGACTTCTCGCTGGTGCCGGTGATCCTGGTGCTGATGGTGATCGGCTTCATCGTCTCGCCGGTCTTCCTCACCTCCGACAACCTGATCAGCGTGGTCCAGCAGTCCTCCGAACTCAGCCTGCTGGTCCTCGGCCAGGCCCTGATCCTCATCTGCGGACGGATGGACCTGTCGCTGGAGTCGACGATCGGCATCGCGCCCGTCGTCGCCATGTGGCTGGTGCTGCCCACCGAGGGCGGCCGCTTCGCCGGCCTCGGCCTGCTGCCCACCTGGTCGGCGATCCCGCTCTGCCTGCTGGTGGGGCTCGCGATCGGCGCGATCAACGGCTTCCTGATGCTGAAGCTGCGGGTCAACGGCTTCATCGCCACGCTCGGCATGCTCACCATGCTGCGCGGACTCCACATCGGCATCACTGAGGGCAAGTCCATCACCGACGTCCCTGAGTCGTTCCGCTACCTCGGCAAGAGCGAGTGGCTCGGCGCACCGGCCGCGGTCTGGATCTGCCTCGTGCTCTTCGCGATCGGCGGCGCGGCGCTGGCCTGGCTGCGCCACGGGCGTTCGCTGTACGCGATCGGGGGCAACCCGGAAGCGGCGCGGGCCGCGGGCATCCGGGTCGACCGCGTCACCTGGATCGTGCTCGCCATCGGCGGTCTGCTGGCGGCCTTCGCGGGCATCCTCTACACCGGCCACTACGGGGCGGTCGCCGCGACCCAGGGCAACGGCTGGATCTTCCAGGTGTTCGCAGCGGCGGTCATCGGCGGCATCAGCCTCAAGGGCGGTCGTGGCACGCTGTTCGGTGCGCTGACCGGCGTACTGACGCTGCAGCTGGTGGTCAATGTGATGACCCTCGGCGGCGTCCCGGCGTTGTGGAACCAGTTCCTCAACGGCGCGATCATCATCGTCGCCCTGGTCATCTCGCGCTTCGCGAGCGGCGAGAAGCAGGACTGAACCGGGGTCCGTACGGGCCGGTGCGCGGAACCCTCCACGCACCGGCCCGTACGCATGTCACAGCGTCGACCTCAGCCACTGCTCCACGCTCGCCACATGCACCGTCGCCCAGGCCCGCGCAGCCTCCGCGTCCCGGTCCCGCAGCGCCGACACGATCGCCCGGTGCTCGTGCAGCGTCCGGCTGACCGCGTCCTCCTGCGTCAGTCCGCGCCAGACACGGGCCCGCGTCGTCGGGCCGGAGAGACCGTCGAGCAGCGAGCAGAGCACCGAATTGCCGGACGACTGCACGATGCCGCGGTGGAACTCCAGGTCGCAGGCAACCAGTTCCTCCACTGACGGCTGCGCGCCCAGCGCGTCCAGCTGGGAGCTCAGCACATCCAGCTGCGCCTCGCTGATCCGCGTCGCCGCCATCGCCGTCGCGGCGGGCTCCAGGATCCGGCGGACCGCCAGGAATTCCAGCACCGTGTCGTCGCGGTGGAAGTCCACGACGAAGCTCAGCGCCTCCAGCAGCAGCTGCGGGTCGAGGCTGGTGACGTACGTGCCGTCGCCCTGCCGGACGTCGAGGATGCGGATCAGCGACAGGGCGCGGACGGCCTCCCGCAGCGAGTTGCGGGAGAGCCCGAGCTCCGCCGCGAGTTCGCTCTCCTTGGGCAGCCGGTCGCCTGGCCGCAGCGCACCCGAGACGATCATTCCCTTGATCTTCTCGATCGCCTCGTCGGTGACAGCCATGACGGTCCTCCTGGATTCGGACGGGATCAGACCCCGCACAAGACATCCGATGTATCCCCTTCATTATGGGGGTCGGATCAGACGGAGGAACCCGGTCTGCCTGAGGAGTTGATCGATCGCTCCGTTCCAGAGCGTGCGAGGCAGACTCGTGCTGCACCACCGGAGCGACTTCCTCCGCGAAGCGCTGCAGCGTCTCGATCTGTTCGGGGTGGCTCGGTCCGAACCCGCTCGATGCGGCAGGGCACGTCCACCGGCCGCCCCAGGTCACAGCGGGTACGCGGGCGGGGGCGGTTCCCCCCGTGGGAACCGCCCCCGCCCGTGCGTGCGTCAGCCGGTGCCGGTCAGCCCTTGTCGGCCAGCATTCCCTCGACCTTGGCGCGGAGCTCGTCCGTGGCCAGGCCCCGGATCGTCAGCGTCGTGCGGCGGCGCAGCACGTCATCGGCCGTCTCCGCCCACTCGTGGTCACGCGCATAGGCGACCTGCGCCCAGATCTCCGGCGCGTCCGGGTGGATGCGCTCGGCCAGCGCCGGGTTCTCGTTCGCCAGTCGCGCGATGTCGAAGGAGAGCGAGCCGTAGTGCGTGGCGAGGTGCCGGGCGGTGTCGGCGGACATCCGCGGTCCGGGCGTTCCGCCGTCGATCAGCAGCCGGTGCGCGACCGCGTTCGGGTTGGCGATGCCGGGCAGCGGGAGCTTCTTCGGCAGATGCGCCATGGGCTCCATGTCATCGGCCAGCGGGTGCCCGGGGAGCGAGGCCAGCTTGTTCATCACCGTACGGCCGATGTGGCGGAAGGTCGTCCACTTGCCGCCCGCGACCGACAGCATCCCGCCGCGGCCCTCCGTCACGACCGTCTCGCGCTTGGCCTTGGAGGTGTCGCCGGGACCGCCCGGCAGCACCCGCAGACCCGCGAAGGAGTACGTGATCAGATCGCGGGACAGCTGCTGGTCCTTGATCGAGAACGCCGCCTCGTCGAGGATCTGCGCGGTGTCCTTCTCGTTGACCGCGACATCCGCCGGATCGCCCTCGTACTCCTCGTCCGTCGTGCCGAGCAGCAGCATGTCCTCCCACGGCAGGGCGAACGTGATGCGGTACTTGTCGATCGGGGTGGCCAGCGCGGCCTTCCAGGGGCGGGTGCGCTTCAGTACGAGGTGCGCGCCCTTGGACAGGCGTATCGAAGGCGCCGCGTTCGGGTCCTCCATCTTCCTCAGGTGGTCGACCCACGGGCCGGTCGCGTTCAGCACCAGCCGGGCGGTGACGCCGAACTCCGTGCCGTCCGTACGGTCCTTGAGGTCGGCGCCCGTCACCCGGCCCTTGGTGAACCGCAGCCCGGTGACCGCGGCATGGTTGAGGACGACCGCACCCGCGTCGACAGCCGCGCGGACCGTCATCAGCGCCATCCGGGCGTCGTTCATCTGGTCGTCGCCGTAGACCGCGACGGCCTTCAGATTGTCCGTGCGCAGCTCCGGCACATCGCGCTGCGCCTTCGCCGGGCTGATCACATGGCCGACGCCGTCACCGAACGCGGACAGCGCCGAGTACGCGAACACACCCGCGCCGAGCTTCGCCGCGCCGTGCGGGCCGCCCTTGTAGACCGGCAGGTAGAAGGTGAGCGGATTGGCCAGGTGCGGAGCCACCTGGCGGGACACCGCACGGCGCTCGAAGTGGTTCTCCGCGACCAGCTTCACCGCGCCGGTCTGCAGGTAGCGCAGACCGCCGTGGAGCAGCTTGGAGGAGGCGGAGGAGGTGGCGCCGGCGAAGTCGCCGGCGTCCACCAGGGCCACCCGCAGCCCGGACTGCGCGGCGTGCCAGGCGGTGGAGATGCCCAGGATGCCGCCACCGATCACCAGGAGGTCGTACGTCGCCTTGGAGAGCTGCTCCCGAGTCTCGGCGCGGCTCGGAAGGGAGCCGGAGGCCGGGTGCGTCCCGAGTGCCGGGACGCTCTGCAGGGTGGTCATGTCGATTACTCCTCGGCAGTGTTGTCGTCGAGCCAGCCCATGGAACGTTCCACGGCCTTGAGCCAGCACTTGTACTCACGTTCGCGGGTGTCCGCGTCCATGCGGGGGGTCCACTCGGCGGCCCGGCGCCAGTTGGCGCGCAGCGCGTCGGTGTCCGGCCAGAAGCCGACGGCGAGACCGGCGGCGTAGGCGGCGCCGAGGCAGGTCGTCTCGGCGACCATGGGCCGCACCACGGGCGCGTCCAGGAAGTCGGCGAGCGTCTGCATCAGCAAGTTGTTGGAGGTCATACCGCCGTCGACCTTGAGGGCGGCCAGCTCGACGCCGGAGTCCTTGGTCATGGCGTCGGTGATCTCGCGGGTCTGCCAGGCGGTGGCCTCGAGGACGGCACGGGCGATGTGCGCCTTGGTGACGTACCTGGTGAGTCCGGCGATGACACCGCGGGCGTCGGAGCGCCAGTACGGGGCGAAGAGACCGGAGAAGGCGGGCACGAAGTACGCGCCGCCGTTGTCCTCGACCGACGAGGCCAGCGTCTCGATCTCGGCGGCGGACTTGATCAGACCCATCTGGTCGCGCATCCACTGCACGAGCGAACCGGTGACGGCGATGGAGCCTTCCAGGGCGTAGACCGGCTTCTGGTCGCCGATCCGGTAGCCGACGGTCGTCAGCAGTCCGTTGTACGAGTTGACGGGCGTCTCGCCGGTGTTCATCAGCATGAAGGTGCCCGTGCCGTACGTGGACTTGGCCTCGCCCTCGGAGAAGCAGGTCTGGCCGAAGAGGGCCGCCTGCTGGTCGCCGAGCGCGGACGCGACCGGGACGCCGGCCAGGATGCCGCCCTTGGCGATGCCGTACACCTCGGCGGAGGACCGGATCTCCGGCAGCACGGCGGCGGGGATCTCCATCGACTGGAGGATTCGCTGGTCCCACGTCATCTGGTGCAGGTTCATCAGGAGGGTGCGCGAGGCGTTGGTGACGTCGGTGACGTGCACGCCGCCGTCGGCGCCGCCGGTCAGGTTCCAGATGACCCAGGAGTCCATGGTGCCGAAGAGGATGTCGCCGCGCTCGGCGCGCTCGCGCAGTCCCTCGACGTTGTCGAGCAGCCAGCGGACCTTGGGTCCGGAGAAGTACGAGGCGAGCGGCAGTCCGGTCTCGCGGCGGAACCGGTCCTGGCCGACATTGCGGCCGAGCTCCTTGCAGAGCGCGTCGGTGCGGGTGTCCTGCCAGACGATCGCGTTGCGGACGGGCTCACCGGTGTTCTTGTCCCAGAGCACCGTGGTCTCGCGCTGGTTGGTGATGCCGATCGCCTTGACGTCGGCGGCGCTGATGCCCGCCTTGACGATGGCGCCGGCGACGACTTCCTGGACGTTCTCCCAGATCTCGGTCGCGTTGTGCTCGACCCAGCCGGGCTTCGGGAAGATCTGCTCGTGCTCCTTCTGGTCGACGGAGACGATCCGGCCGTCCTTGTCGAAGACGATGCAGCGGCTGGAGGTGGTGCCCTGGTCGATGGCCGCGATGAACGGGCCGGTGGTGTGTGCGTCGGTCACGGTGTGCTCCTGGAGGTCTGTGAGATCTGAGGGGTACGGCTCTGAGCTCTACGGCTCACGCGAAGGCGACGTTGTAGAGCCCGCCCGCGATCGCACCGCCGATGAGGGGGCCGACGACCGGGACCCAGGCGTAGCCCCAGTCGGAACCGCCCTTGTTCGGCAGCGGCAGCAGCGCGTGCACGATACGCGGCCCGAGGTCGCGAACGGGGTTGATTGCGTAACCGGTCGGGCCACCGAGCGAGAGACCGATGGCGACGACGACCAGGGAGGTGATCAGCGCGCCGAGCGTGCCGAGGCCGTCACCGTTGTTGTTCAGACCCTGCGTGAGGATCGCCAGGACGAGCACGACGGTGGCGATGACTTCGGTGATCACGTTCTGGACGGCGTTCCGGATCTCCGGGCCCGTCGAGAAGATGCCCAGCACCGGGCCGGCCTTCGGGGCTGCGGCCTGATCGACCATGCCCTCTTCACTCGGCTGGCTGTACAGGGTCGCCGGGTCGGTCAGATGGGCCCGGAACTGCCCGTAGTACGTCAGCCAGACCAGCACCGCGCCGATCATCGCGCCGAGCAGCTGGGAGCCGAGGTACAGCGGTACGTCGCTCCACGCGGTGCTGCCCTTGATCGCGAGGCCGATGGTGACCGCGGGGTTGAGGTGTGCCCCCGACACCCCGCCGGCCAGATACGCGGCGGTCAGCACCGCGAAGCCCCACCCGAAGGTGATGGCGAGCCAGCCGGCGTTCTGTGCCTTGGAGTGCTTGAGAGTGACGGCGGCACAGACACCGCCGCCGAGCAGGATGAGTACGGCGGTACCGATGGTCTCGCCGATAAAGATGTCGGAGCTGGACACCCGTGACTCCTTTGTCCTTAGTCCAGGGAAGCCGAACCCCGGGTCCCTCCGGTGGTCCGTGCCCTCAGGTGAGGGCTTGACCGGCCCTTGGCACTGTCACACCCTAGCGTGTATTGCCGTTAGGTGTTCGGTAATGCCGACCGATGAACGGCAGTGTTTCCCCCTGGTGAATGAAGCGTCAAGAGTTCCTGGGTCCTTGATCCGATCGTTACCGACTATCCGCCAGTGCGGTCAGAAGCGCCCGGCTCCGAGGTCCCGGGAAACTGCCCGGGCGCAGTCCCGTACTGCCGCGATCAGGTCCGGACGGAGCTCGCCCCCGGAGCAGACGCGTTCCACCGCTCCGGTCACGGCAACCGCGCCGACCGGCATCCGGCGCCGGTCGTGGATAGGTGCGGCCACCGCGGCCACGCCCTCCCACGTCTCCTCCACGTCGGCCGCCCAGCCGCGCGCCCGGGTCAGCGAGAGCACCGACTCGAATTCCTCCAGGTCGGTCACGGTGCGCGGGGTGAAAGGCTGCCGCTCGGCCTCGACCGCCTCGGTGTGTGCCACCGGGTCGTACGCCGCGAGCACTTTGCCCAGTGCGGTGGAGTGCAGCGGCTGCATGGCCCCGACCTCCAGGACCTGTCTGCTGTCGTCGGGGCGGAAGACGTGGTGCACGATCAGGACGCCCTGCTGATGCAGGACCCCCAGGTGGGCGCTCTCGCCGCTGGAGCGGGCCAGGTCATCCGTCCAGACCAGGGCGCGCGCCCGCAGCTCGTGGACGTCCAGGTAGCTGTTGCCCAGGCGCAGCAGCTCGGCGCCCAGCTGATAGCGCCCCGAAGTCGTGTCCTGCTCCACGAAGCCCTCGTGCTGCAGCGTGCGCAGAATGCCGTGCGCGGTGCCCTTGGCCAGGCCCAGGGAGGAGGCGATGTCGGACAGTCCCAGCCGTCGTTCGCCGCCCGCCAGCAGACGCAGCATCGCCGCCGCCCGTTCGAGCGACTGGATGTTCTTGGCCATGGCGCCGTACTCCTCCACTGTGGTTCGACAATGCTGAACACTATCGGTCGATGCCGACCAATGCTCGGTTGTCCGGCGATCCTGCTCCACCGCGTTGCCCCGGACATTCCCCCGCACAGCATGCCGTCCGTTCCGTGGGACACGGTGACGGCCGTAGGCGGCACCCGGCTACCCTGACGGGGTGCGGCCTCCACCGAGGCCGCAAAGCCGACAGCCGTCGCATCCCTGGGAGTACATCCATGGCCCCGTCGCCGACCCCTTCCGCCGACAGCCGGAACCGAGCCGAAGCCCTCCGCGAGGCACTCGCCACCCGCGTGGTGGTGGCTGACGGCGCCATGGGCACCATGCTCCAGGCGCAGGACCCCACCCTTGAGGACTTCCAGCACCTCGAGGGCTGCAACGAGATCCTCAACGTCACCCGCCCGGACATCGTGCGCTCGGTGCACGAGGAGTACTTCGCGGTCGGCGTGGACTGCGTCGAGACGAACACCTTCGGTGCCAACGCCTCCGCCCTGGGCGAGTACGACATTCCCGGGCGCATCCATGAACTGTCCGAGTCCGGCGCGCGCATCGCCCGCGAGGTGGCCGACGAGTTCACTGCCTCCACCGGGCAGCAGCGCTGGGTGCTCGGCTCCATGGGCCCCGGCACCAAGCTGCCGACGCTGGGCCACGCGCCGTACACCGTGCTCCGCGACGGTTTCCAGCAGAACGCCGAAGGACTGATCGCGGGCGGCGCGGACGCGCTCATCGTCGAGACGACGCAGGATCTCCTCCAGACCAAGGCCGCGGTACTGGGTGCCCGGCGGGCGCTGGAGGCGATGGGCAGCGACCTCCCGCTGCTGTGCTCGCTGGCGTTCGAGACGACCGGCACCATGCTGCTCGGCTCGGAGATCGGCGCGGCGCTGACCGCGCTCGAACCGCTCGGCGTCGACATGATCGGCCTGAACTGCTCGACCGGCCCGGCGGAGATGAGTGAGCACCTGCGCTACCTCACGCGCCACTCCCGCATCCCGTTGCTCTGCATGCCCAACGCCGGACTGCCGGTGCTCACCAAGGACGGCGCGCACTTCCCGCTCGGTCCCGAAGGACTGGCCGACGCGCAGGAGACGTTCGTCCAGGAGTACGGCCTCTCGCTGGTCGGCGGCTGCTGCGGTACGACTCCGGAGCACCTGCGCCAGGTCGTCGAACGCGTCCGCGGCGCCGCCCTCACCCCCCGCGACCCGCGCCCTGAGGCCGGCGCCGCCTCGCTGTACCAGACCGTCCCGTTCCGCCAGGACACCTCGTACCTCGCCATCGGCGAGCGTACGAACGCCAACGGATCCAAGAAGTTCCGCGAGGCCATGCTGGAGGCCCGCTGGGACGACTGCGTGGAGATGGCGCGCGACCAGATCCGGGAGGGCGCGCACATGCTCGACCTCTGCGTCGACTACGTCGGCCGCGACGGTGTCGCGGACATGGAGGAACTGGCCGGACGCTTCGCCACCGCCTCCACGCTCCCGATCGTGCTCGACTCCACCGAACTGCCGGTCCTGCGGGCCGGTCTGGAGAAGCTCGGCGGCCGGGCGGTTCTCAATTCCGTCAACTACGAGGACGGCGACGGACCCGAGTCGCGCTTCGCCAAGGTCACGCGACTGGCCGTCGAGCACGGTGCCGCGCTGATCGCTCTCACGATCGACGAGGAGGGCCAGGCCCGCACCGTCGAGCACAAGGTCGCCGTCGCCGAGCGGCTGATCGAGGACCTGACCGGCAACTGGGGCATCCACAAGTCGGACATCCTCGTCGACACACTGACCTTCACCATCTGCACCGGGCAGGAGGAGTCCCGCAAGGACGGCGTCGCCACCATCGGCGCCATCCGCGAACTGAAGCGGCGCCATCCCGAGGTCCAGACCACACTCGGCCTGTCGAACATCTCCTTCGGTCTCAACCCGGCCGCCCGGGTCGTCCTGAACTCCGTCTTCCTCGACGAGTGCGTCAAGGCCGGTCTCGACTCCGCCATCGTGCACGCCTCGAAGATCCTGCCGATCGTGCGCCTGGAGGAGGAGCAGGTCAAGGTCGCACTCGACCTCATCTACGACCGCCGCGCCGAAGGCTATGACCCGCTGCAGCGGCTCATGGAGCTCTTCGAGGGCGTCAACATGAAGTCGATGAAGGCCGGCAAGGCCGAGGAACTCCTCGCGCTGCCGCTCGACGAGCGCCTCCAGCGCCGCATCATCGACGGGGAGAAGAACGGCCTGGAGACCGACCTCGACGAGGCACTGCAGACCCGTCCGGCTCTCGACATCGTCAACGACACGCTGCTCGAAGGCATGAAGGTCGTCGGCGAGCTGTTCGGCTCCGGTCAGATGCAGCTGCCGTTCGTGCTCCAGTCCGCCGAGGTCATGAAGTCCGCCGTGGCCTACCTGGAACCGCACATGGAGAAGTCCGACGCGGAGGGCAAGGGCACGATCGTGCTGGCCACCGTCCGCGGCGACGTCCATGACATCGGCAAGAACCTCGTCGACATCATCCTGTCCAACAACGGCTTCAACGTCGTCAACATCGGCATCAAGCAGCCGGTCTCCGCGATCCTGGAAGCCGCCCAGGAGCACCGCGCCGATGTGATCGGGATGTCCGGCCTCCTGGTGAAGTCCACCGTGATCATGAAGGAGAACCTGGAGGAGCTGAACCAGCGCAAGCTGGCCGCCGAATATCCGGTGATCCTCGGCGGCGCGGCTCTCACCAGGGCCTATGTCGAGCAGGATCTCCACGAGATCTACGAGGGCGAGGTCCGCTACGCCCGCGACGCGTTCGAGGGCCTGCGCCTGATGGACACCCTGGTTGCGGTCAAGCGCGGCGTCCCCGGCGCCGCCCTCCCCGAGCTCAAGCAGCGCCGCGTCCCCAAGCGGGAGACCGCCGTACTGGAGGTCGAAGAGCCCGAGGACGGCGTACGGTCCGATGTCGCCACCGACAACCCGGTCCCCGAACCGCCGTTCTGGGGCACTCGTGTCATCAAGGGCATCCAGCTCAAGGAATACGCCTCCTGGCTCGACGAGGGTGCGCTCTTCAAGGGCCAGTGGGGCCTCAAGCAGGCCCGCGCCGGCGACGGACCGACGTACGAGGAACTCGTGGAGGCCGAGGGCCGCCCGCACCTGCGCGGCTGGCTCGACAAGCTGCACACGGAGAACCTGCTGGAAGCCGCCGTCGTCTACGGCTACTTCCCGTGCGTCTCCAAGGGCGACGACCTGATCCTGCTGCACGAGGACGGTTCCGAGCGCACCCGCTTCACCTTCCCGCGCCAGCGCCGCGGCCGCCGCCTCTGCCTCGCGGACTTCTTCCGCCCGGAGGAGTCCGGTGAGACGGACGTGATCGGCCTCCAGGTCGTCACCGTCGGCTCGAAGATCGGCGGGGAGACCGCCAAGCTCTTCGAGGCCAATTCCTACCGCGACTACCTGGAGCTGCACGGTCTCTCCGTCCAGCTCGCCGAAGCCCTCGCCGAGTACTGGCACGCCCGGGTCCGTTCCGAGCTCGGCTTCGGCGGCGAGGACCCGGCCGCAGTCGAGGACATGTTCGCGCTGAAGTACCGCGGCGCACGCTTCTCCCTCGGCTACGGGGCCTGCCCCGACCTGGATGACCGGGCGAAGATCGCCGACCTGCTGCAGCCCGAGCGGATCGGTGTCCACCTCTCCGAGGAGTTCCAGCTCCACCCGGAGCAGTCCACCGACGCGATCGTCATCCACCACCCGGAGGCGAAGTACTTCAACGCGCGGTAAGGAAATGTCCGACGCGCCGTAGCGGGACGAGTCGTAGACTTGTCGGTCCAGTGCAGGCCGGCCGCCTTTTCTCTGGAAAGGGCGGTCGGCCTTCTCGTCCCTCATGGAAGGTGTGCCGCATGACCAGTACGGTCCCCGCGTCTTTGATCCGTACGGCTGAAGGCGCCGCCCTGCAGGCAGTCTTCCTGGACATGGACGGCACCCTGGTCGATACCGAGGGTTTCTGGTGGGAGGCCGAGGTGGCGGTCTTCGCCGACCTCGGGTACCGGCTGGACGAGGCGTGGAAGGACGTGGTCGTCGGCGGGCCGATGACCCGCAGCGCCGGGTATCTCATCGAAGTCACCGGTGCGGACATCACCCTCCCGGAGCTCACCGTGCTGCTCAACGACCGCTTCGAGGAGCGCATCGACCGCGGTGTGCCACTGATGCCGGGCGCCGCACGGCTGCTCGCCGAACTGGTGGCGCACGAGGTCCCGACCGCGCTCGTCTCCGCCTCGCACCGGCGCATCATCGACCGGGTGCTGGACTCGGTCGGCCACCACCACTTCTCGCTCACCGTCGCAGGTGACGAGGTCGTCCGGACGAAGCCGCACCCGGAGCCCTACCTCACCGCCGCCTCCGGCTTCGGGGCAGCCCCCGAGCGCTGCGCGGTCATCGAGGACACTGCGACCGGTGTCGCCGCGGCAGAGGCCGCCGGCTGCTGGGTCGTCGCCGTACCGTCCGTCGCACCGATCGCACCCGCATCGGGCCGGGCCGTGGTGGGCTCCCTCGAAGAAGTCGATCTCGCATTTCTCCGCGGCCTGGTCACCGGAACGCATTGATCCCCGTACCGAGAGTATTTCTGTGAATGAATAGAAAAGCTCTCGCCGTGGCCGTGTGCGCGTTTCGTCACGCATACGCAGGGAAAAGTCGGGTGCATGCCAAGACAGCGAATGACCCAAGGGTGAGCTTTGTCACCTCGAACACTCATGGTCTCCCTCAAGATCGCCCGAGGTGTTCGTTTTGATCCGCCCCACTGTCCCGATTCGTGGAGTCCTGTAGGGAACCTTCCCTGCCCGGGAAATCAATTCGGCGACAATTCTCATCGCCATTCGACGGCGCATGGGGCGCCACCGGTCGGGGAATACCGGCGGCGCCCACTAATGTCGTTTTCTCCATGGCCGGATGAGGGAGAACGTCCAAGATGAACCGCAAGACTCTGGTGCTGCCGGCCGTAGTCGGCCTGCTCGCCCCCGGACTCGCCGCCTGCGGCGCGACGGACGGTGGGAGCGATGGCAACGCCGCCATCGTTGTCGGCACCACGGACCAGTTGGTTGCCACCGAGGACAACCCCGCGCCGCTCGACCCCGCTATCGGCTACGAAGCAGGCGTCTGGAACGTCCTGCGGCAGACCGTGCAGACGCTGACCCACGTCCCGCGCGGCGGCGGCGAGCCCGTCCCCGAGGCCGCCGAGAGCTGTACGTTCACCGACCGGCAGAACGAGAGCTACCGCTGCAGGCTGCGCAGCGGTCTCACCTTCGCGAGCGGCCGGCCCGTCACAGCCGAGGACGTCAAGTACTCCATCAACCGGGTCGTCGCCATCGACTCCGACAACGGACCCGTCGGCCTGCTCGCCAACATCGACACGATCGAGACCCGCGACGACAACGAAGTCGTCTTCCACCTGAAGACGCCGGACGCGACCTTCCCCTACAAGCTCGCCACCCCGGCCGCCGGCATCGTGCCGAAGAGCAAGTACCCGGCGAAGTCCGCGCGTGACGGCTTCCAGGTCGACGGCTCGGGCCCCTACACGATGAAGCCGGAAGTCAGGAACAACCGGGTCGACAAGGTCGTCTTCACCAGGAACCCGAAGTACAAGGGCGATCTGAAGGTCCACAACGACAAGGTCGAACTCGACCTCTTCCCCGACGCCACAGCGATGGGCAAGGCACTCGACGACAAGAAGATCGACATGATGACCCGCACCATGTCGCCCGGTCAGGCCAAGCAGATGCTGGAGAAGCCGAAGGACGGCATCAAACTCACCGAGATGCCCGGCCTCGCCATCAGCTACCTGGGCTTCGACACCACCGACCCCGCGGTGAAGAACAAGGCCGTCCGCCAGGCCATCGCCCAGGTCATCGACCGCGGCCAGATCGCCGGCCAGGTCTACGGCACCACCGCCGAGCCGCTCTACTCGCTGATCCCGTCCAGCATCACCGGGCACACCAACTCGTTCTACAACAAGTACGGCGAGCCCAGCACCGGCAAGGCCGCCGCCCTTCTGCGGGCCGCCGGCATCGAGACCCCGGTGAAGTTCACCCTGCACTACACGACCGACTACTACGGTCCGGCCACCGCCGACGAGTTCAAGACGCTGAAGAAGCAGCTGAACGACACCGGGCTGTTCGACGTCACCACCCAAGGCACCCCCTGGGCGGAGTACCGAGCGGCACAGAAGCGCGGCGACTACGCCGTCTACGGCCTGGGCTGGCTCCCGGACTTCCCGGACCCGGACAACTACACGGCGCCGTTCCTCGACAAGGACAACTTCCTCAACTCGCCCTACAAGTCCGCGCTGGCCCAGAACACGCTGATCCCGCAGTCCCGCCGCGCCGCCGACCGCGCCGCCGCCTCCAAGACCTTCCAGAAGCTCCAGGACCTCGTCGCCACCGACGTTCCCGTGCTCCCGGTCTGGCAGGGGAAGCAGTACATTGCCTCCCGCGACGGCCTCACCGGCGTCGAGTGGTCGGTCAACTCCTCCGCCGACCTCCAGTTCTGGGAGCTCGGCCGCAGCGCCTGAACCACCGCGCCGCTCCGGCGCCCGGTCCCGGCCGAACGGTGCCGGATCACTGGGCGCCGGGGCGCACCAGTCCGCTCTCGTACGCGTACACCGCGGCCTGCACGCGGTCGCGCAGCCCCAGCTTCGTCAGCACATGGCCCACATGCGTCTTGACCGTCGTCTCGCTGACGAACAGATCGGCGGCGATCTCCGCATTCGACAGACCGCGCGCCACCAGCTTCAGCACCTCCACCTCACGATCCGTCAGCGTGTGCAGGGTGTCCGGCACGGGATCCTCGCCCGACGGCAGATGATCCGCGTACTTGTCCAGCAGCCTGCGCGTGATGCTCGGGGCCAGCATCGCTTCGCCTGCCGCGACCACCCGGATCGCCTGCACCAGCTCATTGGCCGGAGCGTCCTTCAGCAGGAAGCCACTGGCACCGGCGCGCAACGCCTCCACCACGTACTCGTCGAGATCGAACGTGGTCAGTACCAGCACCTTCGCCGGGCCGTCCCGTCCCGGCCCGGTGATCTGACGCGTCGCCTCGACCCCGTCCATCCGCGGCATACGGATGTCCATCAGCACCACATCGGGCTGCAGTGCCCGCACCTGATCGAGAGCCTGGAGACCGTCACCGGCCTCGCCCACGACCGCCAGATCCCCCTCCGCCTCAAGAATCATCCGGAAGCCCGTGCGCAGCAGCGGCTGGTCGTCGACCAGTAGGACGCGGATTGCCACCAGATCTCCTCAAGCTCCTTCAACGGCCGCCGGCCGGGCGGCCTCGGCCTGGACCGGGTTCATTCTGCCCTGCACAGCCTGGACCGGAACGGCCGGGCGGACCGGCAGCGGATAGACCGGGGGAGTCCCGCCGAATTCCGGACAGACCGCCTGGTGGTCGCACCAGCCGCACAGCTTCGTCGGCCGCGGCCGCCACTCGCCCGTCTCCGTGGCCAGCCGGATCGCGTCCCACAGCGCCAGCAGCTTCCGCTCCACCCGCTCCAGATCCGCCACGACCGGGTCGTACGTCATGACGTCGCCGCTGCCCAGGTAGACCAGTTGCAGCCGGCGCGGCACCACACCCTTCAGCCGCCAGATCACCAGGGCGTAGAACTTCATCTGGAACAACGCGCCCTCCGCATACTCCGGCCGCGGCGCCTTCCCCGTCTTGTAGTCGACGATCCGGACCTCACCCGTCGGTGCCACATCGATCCGGTCGATCACCCCGCGCAGCCGCAGCCCCGACTCCAGCTCCGTCTCGACGAACATCTCCCGCTCGGCCGGCTCCAGGCGCGTCGGATCCTCCAGCGAGAACCACCGCTCCACCAGGCTCTCCGCCTCCGACAGCCAGCGCGCCAGCCGCTCGCCCTCCGCATCCTCCGCGAACAGCTCCGACAGCTCCGGCTTCGACTCCAGCAGCCGGTCCCACTGGCCGGGAACCATCGCCGTCGCCCGGCCGGCCGTACGCTCCGCCGCCGGTGCGTCGAAGAGCCGCTCCAGCACCGCGTGCACCAGCGTGCCCCGGGTAGCCGCCTCACTGGGTTTCTCCGGCAGCCTGTCGATCACCCGGAACCGGTACAGCAGCGGACACTGCATGAAATCGCTCGCCCGCGACGGCGACAGGGACGAAGGCGGCTGCGGCGGCCGGGGCGCGGAAGTCATGACGAAGACCCTACGACCCGCCACTGACACTCGCGGCCTCCCCGCGATAGAGCGGGAGGCCATAGGCGGCATACCATCGACGACAGACCCTCGCACACTGCATGATCGTGCCGAAAGGCACCGACCGAAGGGACCCCGTGGACGAGAGCGGCGACAGCGGGCAGCCGCAGCCCGGCGCCGGCGGAACAGACCCCGCCGCGCCCGAGAACGGCAAACCGCAGCGTCCCCGGGAGCCGGGCGGCGGGATCCTGATGGGCCGCCCCTTCGGCGTGCCCGTATACGTCGCGCCCAGCTGGTTCCTTGTCGCGGCGCTCATCACCTGGGTCTTCGGCGGCCAGCTCGAGCGCGTCCTGCCGGAACTCGGCGCGGTCCGCTACCTGGTCTCCCTCTTCTTCGCGATCGCCTTCTACGCCTCCGTGCTCGTCCACGAACTCGCGCACACGGTCGCCGCGCTCCGCTACAAGCTCCCCGTGCGCCGCATCCAGCTGCAGTTCTTCGGCGGCGTCTCCGAGATCGAGAAGGAGTCCGAGACTCCTGGCCGCGAATTCGTACTCGCCTTCATCGGTCCCCTGCTCTCCCTGGTACTCGCCGGCGTCTTCTATGTCGCCATGAAGTTCGTCGAACCCGGCACCGTTCCCGGCGTCCTGCTCGCCGGACTGATGATCTCCAACCTCATCGTCGCCGCCTTCAACCTGCTGCCCGGCCTCCCGCTCGACGGCGGCCGCATGCTCCGTGCCGTCGTCTGGAAGATCACCGGCCGCGCCATGAGCGGCACCGTCGCCGCCGCCTGGGTCGGGCGCGCTCTCGCCGTCGCCGTCCTCATCGGGCTCCCGCTCCTCACCCGCATCGGCGGGCTCGGGAACAACCCCGACGATGTCAGCGGCATGGACACCATCACCAACGCCCTGCTCGCCGCGATCCTCGCCGCCATCATCTGGACCGGAGCAGGCAACAGCCTCCGCATGGCCCGCCTGCGCGAACACCTCCCCGACCTGCGCGCCCGCACCCTCACCCGCCGCGCCGTCCCCGTGGAAGCCGCCACCCCCCTCTCCGAAGCGCTCCGCCGCGCCAACGAGGCAGGTGCCCGCGCCCTCGTCGTCGTCGACGGACACGGCGACCCCAAGGCCGTCGTCCGCGAGACCGCCATCGTCTCCATCCCCGAACACCGCCGCCCCTGGGTCGCCGTCAGCGCCCTCGCCCAGGATCTGACCGCCGGAATGATGATCTCCGCCGAACTCACCGGCGAGGAACTCCTCGACACCCTGAAGGCCAGCCCCGCCACCGAATACCTGGTTCTGGAAGAGACCGGCGAGATCTACGGAGTCCTCTCCACCGCCGACGTCGAACGCGCCTTCGTCGCCGCCATGGCCCGCCCCGCCGCATGACGACCTCCCCCGCGACACGAGTGGATCAGCGAGCGGCGTCGTGCGGCTTCGACGGCAAGGGCGGAGGAGGGTGGCGACGCGAAGGGGGCCCCTCTCATGCCTTCAAGGCCATGGGGGAGTCGTCGACTGACGACAACGCCGGAGGCGGAGTCGCACGACGCCGGGAGCCCGCTCCCTGTCGCGGAGGAGGCCGTGAGGGCTGTCCGGCCGGTCCGACCGAGCACTCCGGCGCGCGGTCGGCGCCCCTGGAAACACCGGTACGCTGGTCACATGTCTGAACCGACCGGTGCCGCCCGCCGACGCGGGCCCTTCAAGGTCGGGGACCAGGTCCAGCTCACCGACCCCAAGGGACGCCACTACACCTTCACGCTCGAAGCCGGAAAGAACTTCCACACCCACAAGGGTTCTTTCCCGCATGACGAGCTGATCGGTGCTCCCGAGGGCAGTGTGGTCCGAACCACGGGAAACGTCGCCTACCTCGCGCTGCGCCCCCTGCTCCCCGACTACGTCCTGTCCATGCCCCGCGGCGCCGCCGTGGTCTACCCCAAGGACGCGGGGCAGATCCTGGCGTTCGCCGACATCTTCCCCGGCGCCCGCGTCGTGGAAGCCGGCGTCGGCTCCGGCTCGCTCTCCACCTTCCTGCTCCGCGCCATCGGCGACCAGGGCATGCTGCACTCGTACGAGCGCCGCGAGGACTTCGCGGAGATCGCCCAGCAGAACGTCGAGCGCTACTTCGGCGAGCCGCACCCCGCATGGCAGCTCACCGTCGGCGACCTCCAGGACAACCTCTCCGACACCGATGTCGACCGGGTCATCCTCGACATGCTCGCCCCCTGGGAATGCCTGGAGGCCGTCTCCAAGGCGCTCGTCCCCGGCGGCATCCTCTGCGCCTACGTCGCGACCACCACCCAGCTCGCCCGGACCGTCGAGTCCATCCGTGAGATCGGCTGCTTCGCCGAACCGCAGCCCTGGGAATCGATGATCCGCAACTGGCACGTCGAGGGTCTCGCGGTCCGCCCGGACCACCGCATGATCGGCCACACCGGCTTCCTCGTCACCGCGCGCCGCCTGGCCGATGGTGTGGAGGCCCCGCTGCGCCGCCGCCGGCCCGCCAAGGGCGCGTACGGCGAGGACTACGACGGTCCTGGCAGCCAGAGCGGCTCCTCCTCCCGCGGCTGAGCCCGCACAACGCACCGGCGCCGCCCCCGGGGGTCCCCCGCCCGCCCGGCCCACCCCCGCGGGGCCCCCCCCGGGGGCCCGGGCGCGGGCCCCCCCCCCGGGCGGGCGCCGCCCAGCGGGGCGGGCCCGGCCCCCCCGCCCTCCCCCCCCCCGGGGGGCCCCCCCCCCCCCCCCCGCCCCCCCCCCCGGGCGCGGCCCCCCCCCCCCCCGCCCCCCCCCCGCCGGCGCCCATTCGTTGCCCGTGCGAAGGCGCCCAGTGCGTGGCTGCGCACGGAATCCGGTTCCGTGCCGACCCCACCGTTCCACCGCCCTGTGAGGTGTGGCACGATGCTGGCCACCCCCACCCCACGGCCGACGCCCCGCCTTCCCGGCATCGCCGCACCACAGGAACCACAGGAGACATCCCGCGTGCAGACCTCCGAGCTCCCGGACCTCGCGCACACCGACACCAGGCCGATGCAGTGGCTCGTGACCGCGACCGCGATGGCCGCCGTCGTCGCGGCAGCGGGCATGCTCCAGCCCGATGCCACCACCGCCTCGGCCTCACCCCCGCACCGCACCGCCACGCAGCACGGCACCGCGCCCGCGGCTGCCCCCGATCCGGCCCGGGTGACCTTCCCGCTGGACTGCGGGACGGTGGGGAGCACCGTCGCCAAGCAGGCCCCCGGTGACCTCGACGGTGACGACCGGCCGGAGACCGTCGCCGTGGTCCACTGCGCGGCCGGGTCCGGCACCCCGCCGAGCGGTATCTACGTCCTCACACAGGGAAGCGGGGCCGCACCCCGGGTCGTTGCGACCCTGGTGGACCCCGCCCAGAAGATGAGCATCGGCGACTTCACCGTGCGTGACGGAATCATCTCCGCCACGCTCCTCGGCTACTCCTCGCCCGAGACCCCGCGCTGCTGCCCCGACCAGCAGGAAAAGGTGACCTGGCAATGGCGCAACGGGGCCTTCGTCCGCGCCGCGGAGGGCGAAGCGAACAGCGCCTGACCGGTCACTTCCCGTACCCGGCAGGCCGGAGCCGGCGGATCAGGCTGCGTCGGGGCCGTAGACCTCGACCCTGTCCGAAACGCGACGTACATGAATGCAGTCGCCCGGGCACTCCTTGGCCGAATCGACCACGTCCTGAAGCAGCGGAAGCGGAACGGGTGTCGTCGCCCCCTTGTCCTGCAACAGCTCGTCGTCGTCGCTCTTCACGTACGCCAGACCGTCGATGTCCAGCTCGAAGACCTCGGGCGCGTACTGGACACAGATCCCGTCTCCCGTGCAGAGGTCCTGGTCGATCCAGACCTCCAGGTCCTGCGTGTCGCTTCCGGTGGGAGCGTCCTGCTGCACGGTCATTTTTCCTGCCGTTCCCTGCGTATCCGAACCAAAAGTAGCCAGCCCTGACGGGTGTTGACCGGGTCGACGATACAACCGGCCGCTTTCCGATGTTGAACGGTGGGTATTCCCCTGGCGTGAGGGAGAGCGCAAGGGTGAAGATCGGACACACCCCGCAGTCTTTGTGATCTAGGGGTTTCAATCATCACCCACCCAGGTAGGGTCAGGAAGCGTCCAGCTCCCCTTGGAGGAGGTGAGGACCGTGGCAGCCCACGACGACGACATCAACCGCGGCATCCGGCCCGGGCGGGGGTCCGAAGACCCAGCCGGCCAGGTCGCCTATCTTGAGCAGGAAATCGCCGTCCTGCGACGTAAGCTCGCCGACTCTCCGCGCCATACGAGGATTCTCGAAGAGCGGATCGTCGAGTTGCAGACGAACCTCGCAGGCGTGTCCGCACAGAACGAACGGCTCGCCAACACCCTGCGCGAGGCCCGCGACCAGATCGTGGCCCTCAAGGAGGAAGTCGACCGGCTCGCACAGCCGCCGGCCGGCTTCGGAGTCTTCCTGCAGGGCAACGAGGACGGCACCTGCGACATCTTCACCGGGGGCCGCAAGCTCCGGGTGAACGTCAGTCCCAGTGTCGAGATCGACGACCTCCGGCGCGGCCAGGAAGTCATGCTCAACGAAGCGCTCAACGTGGTCGAGGCCATGGAATTCGAGCGGGCCGGGGACATCGTCACCCTCAAGGAGATCCTCGAGGACGGCGAGCGCGCCCTGGTCATCGGGCACACCGACGAGGAACGAGTGGTAAGGCTCGCCGAACCGCTCCTCGACATCAATATCCGGCCCGGCGATGCGCTCCTGCTCGAGCCCAGGTCCGGATACGTCTACGAGGTGGTCCCGAAGAGCGAGGTCGAGGAGCTCGTCCTCGAAGAGGTTCCGGACATCGACTACGACAAGATCGGCGGCCTGGGCGAGCAGATCGAACTGATCCGGGACGCGGTCGAGCTGCCCTACCTCCACCCCGACCTCTTCAAGGAGCACGAACTGCGGCCGCCGAAGGGCATCCTGCTCTACGGTCCGCCCGGCTGCGGCAAGACACTCATCGCCAAGGCCGTCGCCAACTCCCTGGCCAAGAAGGTTGCGGAAGTCACCGGCCAGCCCGCCGGAAAAAGCTACTTCCTCAACATCAAGGGTCCGGAGCTCCTCAACAAATATGTCGGTGAGACCGAGCGGCACATCCGTCTCGTCTTCCAGCGGGCCCGCGAGAAGGCCGGCGAGGGTACCCCCGTCATCGTCTTCTTCGACGAGATGGAATCCCTCTTCCGCACCCGCGGATCCGGTGTCAGCTCGGACGTGGAGAACACCATCGTCCCCCAGCTGCTCGCCGAGATCGACGGCGTGGAGGGCCTGGAGAACGTCATCGTGATCGGCGCCTCCAACCGCGAGGACATGATCGACCCCGCGATCCTGCGGCCCGGCCGTCTCGATGTGAAGATCAAGATCGAGCGTCCGGACGCGGAGGCGGCGAAGGACATCTTCGCGAAGTACCTCACGCCTTCCCTGCCGCTGCACGCCGACGATCTCGCCGAACACGCCGGTTCCAAGGAAGTCGCCGCTCACGCCATGATCCAGTCCGTCGTCGAGCGGATGTACACCGAGTCCGAGGAGAACCGCTTCCTCGAAGTCACGTACGCCAACGGCGACAAGGAAGTCCTGTACTTCAAGGACTTCAACTCCGGCGCGATGATCCAGAACATCGTCGACCGGGCCAAGAAGATGGCCATCAAGGCCTTCCTCGACCAGGGCCAGAAGGGCCTTCGCGTCTCCCATCTCCTCCAGGCGTGTGTGGACGAGTTCAAGGAGAACGAGGACCTTCCCAACACCACCAACCCCGACGACTGGGCCAGGATCTCCGGCAAGAAGGGCGAGCGGATCGTCTTCATCCGCACCCTTGTCACCGGAAAACAGGGCGCAGACACCGGTCGCTCCATCGACACGGTGGCAAACACCGGGCAGTACCTGTAGAACGCAGACCCGCTGCGGATGCCCGGCCGGGCATCCGCAGCCGGTTGCTTTCCGGACAGCTCCCACGACACCGGAACAATGACGTAATTGATCTCCCCACCAGCGCAGAGGCGCTCTAGGCTCTTCCGTACCGCCCAGTCGCGCAGTGCGGGGACGGGCACCGCACACGCACCGGACAAGCAGCGGTACTTGAGCGCCGATCCCGGAAGGGAACGCCGCCGGGCAAGGAGGGCCGCATGACCGTACGGCGAGTAATGGGCATCGAGACGGAGTACGGCATCTCCGTGCCCGGACATCCCAACGCCAATGCCATGCTCACCTCGTCCCAGATCGTCAACGCCTACGCGGCGGCGATGCACCGGGCGCGACGCGCCCGCTGGGACTTCGAGGAGGAGAATCCGCTGCGCGACGCGCGAGGCTTCGACCTCGCCCGCGAAACCGCCGACTCCAGCCAGCTCACCGACGAGGACATCGGCCTCGCCAATGTCATCCTCACCAACGGTGCCCGGCTCTACGTCGACCATGCACACCCCGAGTACAGCTCGCCGGAGGTCACCAACCCGCGGGACGCCGTCCTCTGGGACAAGGCCGGCGAACGCGTCATGGCCGAGGCCGCCGAGCGCGCGGCCCAGCTCCCCGGCGCCCAGCCCATCCACCTCTACAAGAACAACACCGACAACAAGGGCGCCTCGTACGGCACGCACGAGAACTACCTGATGAAGCGGGAGACCCCGTTCTCCGACATCGTGCGCCACCTGACCCCGTTCTTCGTCTCCCGCCAGGTCGTCACCGGCGCGGGCCGCGTGGGAATCGGCCAGGACGGCCACGAGCACGGCTTCCAGATCAGCCAGCGGGCGGACTACTTCGAGGTCGAGGTCGGCCTCGAAACGACCCTCAAGCGCCCCATCATCAACACCCGCGACGAACCCCACTCCGACGCCGAGAAGTACCGCCGTCTCCATGTGATCATCGGCGACGCGAATCTGTCGGAGATCTCCACCTACCTCAAGCTCGGCACCACGGCGCTCGTCCTCTCCATGATCGAGGACGGCTTCATCAATGTCGATCTGGCCGTCGACCAGCCGGTGCGCACCCTGCACCAGGTCTCCCACGACCCGACCCTGCAACATCTGATCACGCTCCGCAGCGGCCGGACACTCACCGGGGTACAGCTCCAGATGGAGTACTTCGAGCTGGGCCGCAAATACGTCGAGGAGCGCTACGGCGCGGACGCCGACGAGCAGACCAAGGACATCCTGATCCGCTGGGAGGACACCCTCAACCGCCTGGAGAACGATCCGATGAGCCTGTCGGGCGAGCTCGACTGGATCGCCAAGCGCGAGCTCATGGAGGGCTACCGCCGCCGTGACGGCCTGGACTGGGACGCGGCCCGGCTGCACCTGGTGGACCTCCAGTACGCCGACGTGAGGCTCGAGAAGGGTCTCTACAACCGTCTCGCGGCCCGCGGGAAGATGAAACGCCTGCTGGACGAGCGCGAGGTCGAGGAGGCCCGTACGAAGCCCCCTGAGGACACCAGGGCGTACTTCCGCGGTCGCTGTCTGGAGCAGTACGCGGACGACGTCGCCGCGGCCTCCTGGGACTCGGTCATCTTTGATCTGCCGGGCCATGACTCGCTGCAGCGGGTCCCCACCCTGGAACCGCTCCGGGGGACCCGTAACCACGTCAAGGAGCTCATGGACCGCTGTCGCACGGCGGAAGAGCTGGTCCGGGTGCTGTCCGGCGGCTGAAACAGCCGCCGACTGGGAATCATCGAGATGGTCCCCGGGCGTTGTAGAGAACTACCGGGCCAATGTCGGACCCCGTAGGTAGGGTCTGATCAAGTGCTTCGAACCGAGCGGGGTGAGCTACATGGCGACCAAGGACACCGGCGGCGGACAGCAGAAGGCGACGCGCTCCACCGAGGAGGTCGAGGAGCAGGCGCAGGACGCGCAGGCTTCGGAAGACCTCAAGGAGCGGCAAGAGAAATTGTCGGACGATGTGGACGACGTTCTGGACGAGATCGACGACGTACTCGAGGCTAACGCCGAGGATTTCGTTCGTTCATTTGTACAAAAAGGTGGACAGTAGCGGGCATGTCTGACTCGTCTGCGGTGAAGCCGTGCACGGGTTGTGAGCGCAAGCTCCCGCTCGCCTCGTTCGCTGGTGACAAGAACCGCGCCGACCGTCTCCAAGTGCGGTGCCGGGAGTGCGTAGCGGAGTACGGAGCCGCGCGCTGCCGGCGCCGCCGGGAGGCGATCGGCAAGCAGGTGCGGGAAAAGATGGACATTGCGCAAGGGCACAAGCTGTGCCGGCGATGTGGGGAGGTCAAGCCTCATAGCGAGTGGCATCGCATTGCCACCGCCTCCGACGGCCTGTCGACGCGCTGCAGAGCGTGCCGGGCCGTTCAGGGGCGTGCGGGCCACCTGGAGCGTCAGTACGGCATGACCGAAGCCGAGCGCGACGAGATGATCTCGTCGCAGATGGGCATCTGCACGATCTGTCTGGCTGCCCCCGCCGTGCATGTTGATCACTGCCACGAGACGGGTAGGGTCCGGGGCGTACTGTGCTTCAACTGCAACTCGGCCATCGGCAAGATGGGGGATGATCCTGACACCTTGCGCAGGGCCATCGCATACCTGGAGGGAAACGCGTGGAAGCCAACACTCGTAGCACCGGGCGTCTACCAGCTGCCTTCCTGACGCCGGGATCCTCTTCGTTCATGGACTTCCTGTCCGACCATTCTCCCGAGATGCTCCCGGGCAACCGGCAGCTGCCGCCCTTGCAGGGGGCGATCGAGGCGCCGCACGGGACGACCATCGTCGCCGCGACGTTCGCCGGTGGCGTGGTGCTCGCCGGCGACCGGCGGGCGACCATGGGCAACATGATCGCGCAGCGCGACATCGAAAAGGTCTTCCCGGCCGACGAGTACTCGGCGGTGGGCATCGCCGGTACGGCGGGGCTCGCCGTGGAGATGGTCAAGCTCTTCCAGCTGGAACTGGAGCACTTCGAGAAGGTCGAGGGAGCCCAGCTCTCCCTGGAGGGCAAGGCGAACCGGCTCTCCACGATGATCCGCAGCAATCTGGCCATGGCCATGCAGGGCCTCGCCGTGGTTCCGCTCTTCGCCGGCTTCGACGTCGACCGCGAGAAGGGCCGGATCTTCTCGTACGACGTCACCGGGGGCCGCTCCGAGGAACAGGGCTACGCGTCCACCGGCTCCGGGTCGATCTTTGCCCGCGGGTCGATGAAGAAGCTCTACCGCGAGGACCTGACGGAGCAGGAGGCGCTCACCCTGGTCGTGCAGGCGCTGTACGACGCCGCGGACGACGACTCGGCGACCGGCGGCCCCGATGTGGCCCGGCGGATCTATCCGATCGTCACCGTCATCACCGACGAGGGCTTCCGGAGGCTCACCGATGCGGATTCCTCCGACATCGCACGGTCGATCCTGGAGCGCCGGATGGAGCAGCCCGACGGCCCGCGCGCCGCGCTGCTCTGATCCGGATCCCGGGGCTTCTTCGATGCACTCGTCACTGACAGAAAGGGACGGATAGCCGGTGTCGACGCCGTTCTATGTCTCACCTCAGCAGGCCATGGCCGACCGGGCGGAATACGCCCGGAAGGGCATTGCCCGTGGTCGCAGCCTGGTTGTGCTGCAGTACGCCGACGGCATTGTGTTCGTCGGCGAGAACCCGTCCCGTGCGCTGCACAAGTTCAGCGAGATCTATGACCGGATCGGTTTCGCCGCCGCCGGTAAGTACAACGAGTACGAGAATCTGCGTATCGGCGGCGTCCGTTACGCCGATCTCCGTGGATATACCTACGACCGCGATGATGTGACGGCCCGTGGGCTGGCCAACGTCTATGCGCAGACTCTGGGCACCATTTTCTCCAGTGCGGCGGAGAAGCCGTACGAGGTGGAGCTGGTGGTCGCCGAGGTGGGCGTCGAGCCCGAGGGCGATCAGATCTACCGGCTGCCGCACGACGGCTCGATCGTGGACGAGCACGGTTCGGTCGCGGTGGGCGGCAATGCGGAACAGATCAGCACGTTCCTGGATCAGCGCCACCGTGACGGAATGACGCTGGCGGAGGCGCTCAAGCTGGCTGTGCAGGCACTGTCCCGTGATCCCAACGGGAGCGAGCGGGAGATTCCCGCGGAGCGGCTCGAGGTGGCGGTCCTGGACCGTACGCGGCCCCAGCAGCGGAAGTTCAAGCGGATCGTCGGGCGGCAGCTGACGCGGCTGCTGGAGGCCGACGGCGGGGCCGTGCCGACGGATGCCCCGTCGGACCTGGAGGACGGCGAGGGGGGCGAGGCTCCCACCGATGTCACGAAGTCGTCGGGGGCCGCCGAGTCCGCGGAGCCGCCGGCGTCCCCGGAGTCGTCCGGGGAGTAGCCCTGCCGGATGTTCCCGTGCCCCGGTCCACCGTTCGCGGTGGGCCGGGGCATCGTCATGAACGGGGTGGCGGGGGCCCGGAGGAGCCGCGGACGACCAGGCGCACCGGCAGGCTGCCTGATTCGACAGGGCAGCCGTCGAGCACAGACAGGAGGGCGGTCATGCCGCGCTCGCCGACCTGCTCGGCGGGGAGCTGAACGGTGGTGAGTTCGGGTTCGACGGCGGTCGCCAGAGCCAGGTCGTCGAAGCCGGTGACGGAGAGGTCGTCGGGGACGCGCAGGCCGAGCCGGCGGGCGGCCTTGCAGGCGCCCGCGGCGAGGATGTCGTCGTCGCAGATGATCGCGGTGGGCCGGGGGCCGGGGGCGGACAGAGCCTGTTCCGTGGCTTCCCGGCCGGCCCGTACGTCGAGCGCTGCCGGGACAGTCTGTACGGAGGTGCCGGGCACGCCCCGCAGGGTGTCGCGGACGGCCCCGGCGCGAACGGCGAAGGTCCAGGAGTCGATGGCCGACGCCAGGTGCAGGAAGCGGCGGTGGCCGAGGGTGAGGAGATGGTCCGTCACCTGCCGCATGCCGTCGGCGATGTCGAGGTTGACCCGGGCCGCGACGCCGGTGTCCGCGGGGTCGCTGTCCAGCATGACCAGAGGCAGGTCGGCGCCGCGCAGGGCGTCGAGGGCGTCGGCGGCCATGGATGAGGCGATGACCCCGTCCAGGGCGGCGCGGGCGGAGGCGAAGGGGTCCCTGGCCGGACCCGTGCCGTCGGGGGAGGGGTAGAGGACGACCCCGAAGTCGTGTTCGGCGGCGACGGCGGCGGCGCCGGTGTAGACCCGTGCGAAGAATTCGTTGGTGAGCGCCGGGACGACCAGCAGTGCGGTCCTGGTGCGGCCGAGGCGGAGGCTGCGGGCGGCGAGATTGGGCCGGTAGCCGAGGTCCTGGGTGGCGGCGCGGACGCGCGCGGCGGTCGCCTCGGAGACCCTGCCGCGCCATTTGCCGCCGAGGACGAGCGAGACGGTGGCCTGGGAGACGCCTGCGGCCCGCGCGACGTCGCGGCTGGTGGGCCGGGCCGGGGCGGGTTGGGATGCGCTGGTCACGGGGGCCTCCGGGCTGGGCGGGTGCGGTGCTGGTGCGGGCGTGAGGTGGACCTGAGGACAGGGCACATGGTACGTATGAGGCTCGACGTTATACGTAAAACCTCAGGTGTCCGGAAGGCGCCCGGCGGAGAGGGGCGGACATGGCCGCGGGATATCTGGACATCCTCCGGGCGCGGCATGCCGCGCGGCTGCTGATCGGCACGCTGGTGGGACGCCTGCCGAGCGGCACCGCCCACATCGCGATCGTCCTGTTCACCCGGTCCGAGGGCGGCAGCTACACCCTCGCGGGGGCGCTCGCGGCGGTGTACGGCCTCGCCACGGCGGTCGGGCAGCCCCTGCTGGGCCGGGCGGTGGACCTGTACGGCCAGCCGCGCGTCCAGCTTCCCGCGTCCGTCGTCTCGGCGCTGGGCATGTCCCTGCTGGCTCTGGTGGGCCTCGGATCGCTTCCGCTGGCGTACGGGGCCGTGATCGTGGCAGGGGTGTTCACGCCGCCGCTGGAGGGGGGTCTGCGGGCGCTGTGGCCGACGGTCCTGGGGAGGGAGGACCGGGTGCACCGGGCGTACGCGATGGACGCCGTGGCCCAGGAGGTCATGTTCACCGTGGGCCCGCTGCTGGTGACGGTGCTGGTCTCGCTCTGGTCGCCCGCCGCCGCGCTGCTCGTCATCAACGCGATAGGAGTGCTGGGCGCGCTCTCCGTGGTGGTGTCGGAGCCCTCCCGTACCTGGCGCTCGGCACCCCGCGAGGCGCACTGGCTGGGCGCGCTGCGCTCGCCGGGGCTGCTGGCGCTTCTCGGTTCCTTCTTCTTCGTCGGGCTCGCGCTGGGCTCGATCACGGTGGCGGGCGTCGCGTACGCCGACGACCACGGCCGGGAGGCGGTCTACGGCTGGCTGATGGCCGCGCTCGGTCTCGGCGCGCTGATCGGCGGGGCGGTGTACGGGGCACGCCAGTGGGCCGGAGCGCCGGAGCGCCGGCTGCGGGTCATCGTCGCGCTGCTGGCCCTCGGCTATCTGCCACTGATGCTGACACCGGATGTGGTGGCGATGACCGCCCTGGCCGCGCTCTCCGGGGTGTTCCTGGCGCCGGCGATCGCGTGTTCGTTCATCGTGGTGGACCGGCATGCTCCGCGGGGCACGGTGACGGAGGCGTTCTCCTGGCTCGTGACGACGTTCGGGGTGGGCGCGGCGGCGGGAACGGCCCTGGCGGGCCCGGCCGTCGAGCTGGGCGGTACGGCGTCGAGCTTCGCCGTCGCGGGGGCCGGTGGAGTGGCCGCACTGATGGTTCTGCTGGCGACGGGAAGGGTCCTCGCAGTTCCCGGGCGTACGGACGTTTCCGCGCATGGATCGGAAAACGATCGAAACGGTGCTGTCCAACCCGGTTTCAGCTCGGGCCATCAGGCGTAATGTTCAGTCATGGACCGCCGCATTTTCGGGCTGGAGAACGAGTACGGCGTCACGTGCACGTTCAGGGGACAGCGCCGACTGTCTCCTGACGAAGTGGCGCGCTACCTCTTCCGCCGTGTCGTGTCATGGGGCCGCAGCAGCAATGTCTTTCTGCGGAACGGCGCCCGCCTCTACCTCGACGTGGGATCGCATCCGGAATATGCAACCCCCGAATGCGACAATCTGACCGAGCTGGTCACCCACGACAAGGCCGGCGAGCGCATTCTCGAAGGCCTGCTTGTCGACGCCGAACGCCGCCTGCACGAGGAGGGAATCGCGGGCGACGTCTATCTCTTCAAGAACAACACCGATTCGGCGGGAAACTCCTACGGGTGCCACGAGAACTACCTCGTGGCGCGGCACGGAGAATTCTCCCGGCTCGCGGACATCCTCATTCCCTTCCTCGTCACGAGGCAGCTGATCTGTGGTGCGGGCAAGGTGCTGCAGACCCCGCGTGGCGCGGTCTACTGCGTCAGCCAGCGTGCCGAGCACATCTGGGAGGGCGTCAGTTCCGCGACGACGCGCTCCCGTCCGATCATCAACACCCGTGACGAACCGCACGCGGACGCGGAGCGGTACCGCCGCCTCCATGTCATCGTCGGCGACTCCAACATGTCCGAGACGACGATGCTGCTCAAGGTCGGCGCGACGGACCTGGTGCTCCGCATGATCGAAGCGGGCACGGTGATGCGTGATCTGACGCTGGAGAACCCGATCCGGGCGATCCGTGAGGTCAGCCACGACATCACCGGGCAGCGCAAGGTGCGCCTCGCCAGCGGCCGCGAGGCGTCCGCCATCGAGGTGCAGCGGGAGTACTACGAGAAGGCCGTGGACTTCGTCGACCGCCGCGGCATCCGCACCGGCACCGTCGAACAGGTCCTGGAGCTGTGGGGCCGTACGCTCGACGCGGTCGAGGCCGAGGACCTCGACCGGGTCGGGAGCGAGATCGACTGGGTGATGAAGTACAAGCTCATCGAGCGGTACCGGGCCAAGCACAACATGACGATGTCCCATCCGCGGGTCGCCCAGATAGACCTCGCCTACCACGACATCCACCGGCGCCGCGGGCTGTACTACCTGCTGGAGCGGAAGGGGCAGGCCGCCCGCATCTGCAACGACCTGAAGATCTTCGAGGGCAAGTCCGTGCCCCCGCAGACCACCCGGGCGCGGCTGCGCGGTGACTTCATCCGAAGGGCCCAGGAGCAGCGGCGGGACTTCACCGTCGACTGGGTCCACCTCAAGCTCAACGACCAAGCGCAGCGCACGGTGTTGTGCAAGGACCCGTTCCGTTCCGTGGACGATCGAGTGGAGAAGCTGATCGCGGGTATGTGACCGGGCGCAGGACGCGCCTCGGCTCCTGTGCGACTCGGGCCCCGTACGTTCCTCGTGCGGGGCCCTGTGCACGCCCTAGAGTGTCGGGGACCCAATCAACTGTGCCGTCTGAGATCTGAGGAACCAGTGCGCCGACTTGCCGGCCTTCTCGTTGTCCCCCTGCTGCTGTTGACAGCGGCGTGCGGCGGCAACGGCAAGGGATCCGCCTCCGCTTCAGCCTCTGCCTCGAATAACGCATTTCCCGCGATCACCGCGGGTGCGAAGTTCGGCGAGAAGCCCACTCTGTCCAAGGGAGAAGGCGATCCTCCCAAGGATCTGAAGACGCGTGTCGTCAGTGAGGGAAAGGGCGCGGCGCTGAAGAACGGCGACGCGATCCAGGTCAACTACCTGGGGCAGGCGTGGGACTCCACGAAGCCGTTCGACAACAGCTTTGACCGTAAGCAGCCGTTCGATCTGACCCTCGGCGCCGGCATGGTCATCAAGGGCTGGGACCAGGGGCTCCTCGGGAAGAAGGTCGGCAGCCGCGTCCAGCTCGTCATTCCGCCGGACCTCGGTTATGGCGCGCAGGGCCAGGGCGACATCAAGCCGAACGCCACCCTCGTCTTCGTCGTGGACATCCTGAAGGCGACGCACATCCCGGCGTCGGCCCAGGGCACCGCGGTCGCCCAGGACAACACCGCCCTGCCGAAGGTGGGCACCAACACCGACGGCAAGGCTCCGACGGTCAAGATCCCGGAGAAGACCGACCCGCCGACGAAGCTGGTCTCCAACTACATCCTGGAGTCCAAGGGTGAGGTCATCAAGGAGACCGACAGCGTCGTCGTGAATTATGTGGGCCTGCTGTGGAAGGACGGAAAGACGTTCGACAGCACGTACGCCACGGGCAAGACCCAGACCTTCCCGCTGGCCCAGGTCACCCTCAAGGGTCTGAAGAACGGGTTGATCGGCAAGAAGGTCGGCAGCCGTGTCCTGCTGGTCATCCCGCCGGACCAGGCCTTCGGCGACAAGGCTCAGCAGTCCATCCCCGCCAAGTCCACGCTGGTCTTCGCCGTGGACCTGCTGGCAAAGATGTAAGACTGTCCCGGTTGCCCAGTTATTCATGTGGAGGAGCAGTTCAGTGAGCATCGAGAAGCCCGAGATCGACTTCCCGGGCGGCGAGCCGCCGGCCGACCTGGAGATCAAGGACATCTGGGAGGGCGACGGTGCGGTCGCCAAGGCCGGCGACATGGTCAAGGTCCACTACGTGGGCGTGGCCTTCTCCACCGGTGAGGAGTTCGACGCCTCGTGGAACCGCGGCACCCCGCTGCAGTTCCAGCTCGGCGTCGGTCAGGTCATCTCCGGCTGGGACAAGGGCGTGCAGGGCATGAAGGTCGGTGGCCGTCGCCAGCTGACCATCCCCGCGCACCTCGCGTACGGTGACCGTGGCGCCGGCGGCCGTATCGCCCCCGGCGAGACGCTGATCTTCGTCTGCGACCTGATCGCCGTCTGATCCGTCCCGCGGACACATCACGAGGGCCCGTGCGGGACCGCACGGGCCCTCGTTCCGTGGAGCGTGGACTCCAGGAGGGTGCCGGAGATCTTGGCCGCTTCCGCGGCGCCGAGATCTCCGGCACCCTCCTCGCTTTTGTCCGGACACTCCGGAGCGGTACGGTCGAGGGTCGTAGAGCACGTAGAGAAAGGGCGCCGATGGCGATTGCCAAGGCCGAGCGGCTGATGAACCTGGCGCTGTGCCTGCTGGGGACCCGGCGCCCGCTCAGCAAGCGCGAGCTGCGCGGGTCCATCGAGGCCTATCTGGAAGCGGGCTCCGACGACGCCTTCAACCGGATGTTCGAGCGGGACAAGGATGATCTGCGCGAGCTCGGTCTGGTCATCGAGACCGTGGAGAACCTGGACGGCGACATCGGCTATCTGGCCCGCCGGGACAGCAACCGGCTGCCGCCGATCACGCTGGACGCCGAGGAGGCCGCGGCGCTCGGCCTGGCGGCAAAGGTGTGGCAGCAGGCCCGGCTCGCGGGCGCGGCCAGTGGCGCGCTGCAGAAGCTTCGGGCCGCCGGGATGCCGGAGGCCGAGGACGCGTACGAGGTGCACAGCGCCCTCGAACCGCGTATCCCGGTCCATGAGGCAGCGTTCGAGCCGTTGATGCTGGCGTGCCGGGACCGCCGTCCGGTCACCTTCGACTACCGCAAGGCCAACGCCGCCCGCCCGGAGCAGCGCCAGGTCGAGCCCTGGACGCTCGAGTGCTGGCGCGGTCACTGGTATCTGGCCGGCTGGGACCGGGACCGTCGTGCCGAGCGGGTGTTCCGCCTCTCCAGGATCACCGGCCGGGTCCGTTCGCGGGCCGGGGTCTTCACCGCCGAGGTGCCCGACGTGGTGACCGTCCGGGAGACCGTCGAGAGCTGGGCGGGGGAGACGGCGACCCGGACCGCGCTGATCCGGTTGCGGTCCGGCTCCGGATACCCGCTGCGCTCGCGGGCGATATCGGTGCGGGAACTCGGCGACGGCTGGGACGAGTTGGAGATTCCGTACGGACACGGTCTCGACGCCTGGCTCGTCGAGTTCGGCCCGGACGTCGTCGTGCAGGAACCCGCGGATCTGCGGGCCGATGTGGTGGACCGGCTGCGCGCCGTGGCCAAGGACTGAGGAGGGACCGTATTCATGGCGACGAACGCGATCGACCAGACGCGCCGGATGCTGTCCCTCGTGACGTATCTGAGGGAGCGCCCCGGCGCCCATGTGCAGGACGTGGCCCGGGCATTCGGGATCACCGAGGACGAGCTGATCTCGGACCTCGACGTCCTGCCCATGTGCGGGACGAGCTTCCGGGGCGGCGATCTGCTGGACATCGACACCGACGGCGACCGGATCTGGTGGCACAACCCGGACGACGTGGCGGAGCCGCTGCGGCTCGCGGCGGACGAGGCGACGGCCCTGCTGGTCGCGGCGCGCGCCGTGGCGACGCTGCCGGGGCTGCGGGAGAGCGACCGGCAGGCGCTGCTGCGGGCCACCGCCAAGCTGGAGACGGCGGCCGGTGAGGTCGGGGCGGCGAGCTCCCGGCTCTCGGTCACCTTCGAGTCCGAGGGCGGCGTCTTCGCCGATGTCGACCGGGCGATCTCGGAGCGGCGCCGGCTCTGGCTGCGGTACTACTCACCCGCGCGCGACGAGCTCACCGAGCGCGAGGTGGACCCGATCCGGCTGTTCGCCGTGGGGCATACGTACATGGAGGCCTGGTGCAGGTCCTCCGAGGACCGGCGTACGTTCCGGCTCGACCGGGTCGCCGAGATCCGGCTGCTGGACGAGCCGTCCGCACCGCCGGAGCTGGAACTGCGGGACCTGTCCGAGGGGCTGGTGCAGCCGGCGGCCGAGGACCCCGAGGTGGTGATCGAGGTCGGGCCCGGCGGCCGGTGGGTCGCCGAGTACTACCCGCACGACAGTGCGGAGGAACTGGCCGACGGCGGACTGCGGATCACCTTGCGCACGCCCGATCCGGCGTCGCTGCGCAGGCTTGCGCTGCGGCTCGGCGGGGAAGGGCGCATCGTCGCCCCACCGGAGCTGGCCCGGAGCGCGCAGCAGGCGGCGCGGGCGGCGCTCGCCGCCTACGGCGGCCCTGCCTGCACGGATACCTGAGGAGATGTGAGCAATATGTCTGTGATGTCGGGTATCTCAACTGTGTTGGTACCGGAGTCCGTACGGTTCAAGGCGGCCTGCCCGGACTGCCGCGGGCGCTTCGAGCTCGCGGCGGGTGCCCTGCGCCTTGCCATCGGCTCCAGCCGTCGCACCACGTTCTACTCGTTCACCTGCCCCGAGTGCGGCGCCGCCGTCCGTAAGCCCGCCGGGGAGCGGATAGTGGAACTCCTCACGGGTGGGGGCGTGCGGACGCTGCGCCTCCACACCAGCTTTCAGAACTCCTGACACACGGACACCCGGCTCCTGCGACACCTAGACAACATCGAGGCTCTGCGCATGTTCTGGCCCATGCTCGCCATCGCCCTGGGATTCCTCGGGATCGCCGTCCTCGGCGTACTGGCCATCAAGGTGTTCGTCGAGGCCCGGCGCCTGGGGCGACAGGTGACCCATACCACTCGGCGCATCAACCGGGCGGCCGAGGATCTCGAACGGGCCGCAACCGATCTCGCCGCCACCGGCGAAGCGTTGCGCTGACACGGAAGAGGGAGCTGTGCGCCGGACCGGCCGACCGGGGCGGGCGGGGCCTCTTGTTTCTCGGGTTCGGAGGGTACGCTGCTGGTGGCGGCCCTGAGAGCGAGGCGTGGGCCGTAATCGCAAGGATGCATGGGTATTGCCCTGCGTTTACTCCTGCGGGATACGATCGCTGACAGTACGAAGATCGGACGTCTGTCCGACGCTCGATCAGCCCCACCCCTGCTGCCTCGGTGAGAAGGTACACGCATATGTTCGGAAGGCTCGGCGCTCCCGAGATCATCCTGATCCTCGTCGTCATTGTTCTGCTGTTCGGCGCGAAGAAGCTTCCTGACATGGCTCGCTCGCTCGGCAAGTCGGCCCGCATCCTCAAGAGTGAGGCCAAGGCCATGAAGTCCGAGGGTGCCGCGACGGCCACCCCCACGGACCCGCCGAACGATGCCGCCCAGGATCAGGTCGCCCCGCGCACCATCAAGGCCGCGCCCGGCGATGTGACGAGCTCGCGTCCGGTTGCCGAGCCGACCGACTCGACCAACCGCTGACAACCGGGCCGACGCAGGCGCGGTCATGGTGACGGCCTGCTGCACGAGATGAGGACGTGGGTTGCTCAAGTCTGCCCGCAAGCAGGAGACGGACCCAGAGGGCCGCATGCCCCTGGTGGAGCACCTGCGTGAGCTGCGTAACCGGCTGGCGAAGGCTCTGCTGGCGATCGTCGTCGTCACGATCGTCGCCGCGTTCTTCTACAAGGGGATCATCGAGTTCTTCACCGACCCGGTGCTGAAGGCGGTCGGTTGCCAGTCGAGCTTCGCCGAACTCGCGAAACAGGAGGACGGCACCTGCGCGCGCATCGTCCTGAACGGTCTGCTGACGCCGTTCACCCTTGCGCTCAAGGTCTCCCTCATGGCGGGTCTCGTCCTTTCGTCACCGATCTGGCTCTACCAGCTGTGGGCGTTCATCGCCCCCGGTCTGCACAAGCACGAGAAGAAGTACTCGCTCGCCTTCGTCGGTGCAGGCTTCCCGCTCTTCCTCGCCGGTGGCTTCTTCGCGTACAAGACGCTGCCCACGATGGCCAAGGTCCTGCTGGACTTCTCGCCGGCCGGCCTGGACAACCAGCTGCCGCTCGATGACCTGCTCGACCTGATCACGCGCATGGTGGTCGTCTTCGGACTCTCCTTCGAGCTGCCCCTGCTGCTCGTCATGCTGAACCTCGGCGGGGTCATCACCGGCAAGCGGATGCTCGGCTGGTGGCGGGGGATGATCATGGGTATCACGGTCTTCGCCGCCGTGGCCACGCCCAGTACGGACCCGCTCACCATGCTGGCCCTCGCCGGGCCGATCTGGGTCCTGTACTTCTGTGCCACGGCGGTCTCGCTCCTCAACGACCGCCGCAAGGCACTGCGCGCGGCGGCGGGACCCGCCGATGACGAGGCGTCGGAGCTGGACCTGACCCCCGAGGACATCGGTGTGGTCGAGTCGGTGTCGACGGGCGGGTCGCTGCCCGCACAGGCGGGGCCGGACCGTGACCGGGTGAACGGTTACGACGACATCACCTGACCTTGTAAGGTCCCCCGGGTGACCAGCGAGATCACCCTTTTCGTCAATCCCACCGCGGGACGCGGCCGGGGCGCGCACGCCGCGCAGCCGGCCGCTTCCGCGTTGCGGGCCGCAGGATTCTCCGTGCGCACGGTACTGGGCGAGGACGCCGACGACGCGCTGCGGCGGGCCCGGGAGGCCGTCTCGGGCGGGACCGGTGCGCTGATAGCCGTGGGCGGGGACGGCATGATGTCCCTCGCCCTCCAGGCCGTCGCCGGGACCACGACACCGCTCGGCGTCGTCGCCGTCGGCACCGGCAACGACTTCGCCCGCGCACTCGGTCTGCCGATACGGCACCCGGCCGCCGCCGGACGGCTCGCGGCCGAGGCACTCAAGGGCGGCAGCGTCCGCGAGATCGACCTCGGCCGGGTCGGGGAGCGATGGTTCGGTTCGGTGCTCGCCTCCGGCTTCGACTCCCGGGTCAACGACCGGGGCAACCGGATGCGCTGGGCCGGCGGGCGGTTCAAGTACGACCTGGCGATCCTCGCCGAACTCGCCGCGTTCAGACCGATCCCGTACCGCATCAGGCTCGACGGCGGACCGGTCCAGGAGATCGACGCGACGCTCATCGCCGTGGGCAACGGGTCCACGTACGGCGGCGGGATGCGGATCTGTGCGGACGCCGTCATGGACGACGGGCTCTTCGACGTGACCGTCGTCGGGGACTGCAGCCGTACCACTCTGCTCAAGGTGTTCCCCCGCGTCTACAAGGGCACACACCTCGGCCATCCCCAGGTCACCGTGCACCGGGTCTCGTCGATCGAGCTGGTCGCGGCCGGTGTCACCGCATATGCGGACGGTGAACCGCTCGGCGCCCTTCCGCTCACCGCGACCTGTGTACCGGGCGCGGCCAGGGTTCTTGCGCAGTGAATTAAAGATCGCGCTGACTGTCAGAGGTGACGGGTAGGCTCGTAACCAAGATGACAGAGGACCTCTCACCAGCTGAGCGATACCAGGCTTTCCGGATCCGCGCCGCCGAGCAGGCCACGGCGCTCGCGCCCTTCCGCGAGTTGTACGAGTTCGGTCTGGACCCGTTCCAGATCGATGCATGCAAGGCCCTGGAGGCGGGTAAAGGGGTGCTGGTCGCGGCCCCGACCGGGTCGGGCAAGACGATCGTCGGCGAGTTCGCCGTGCATCTCGCGCTGCGCCAGGGCCGCAAGTGCTTCTACACCACGCCGATCAAGGCCCTGTCCAACCAGAAGTTCACCGATCTGGTCAAGCGCTACGGCGCGGACAAGGTCGGCCTGCTGACCGGCGACAACAGTGTCAACGGGGACGCGCCCGTGGTCGTCATGACCACCGAAGTGCTGCGGAACATGCTGTACGCCGGCTCCCAGGCACTGCGCGGTCTCGGCTATGTGGTGATGGATGAGGTGCACTACCTCTCCGACCGCTTCCGTGGCGCGGTGTGGGAAGAAGTGATCATTCATCTGCCTGATTCGGTGACCCTGGTGTCGCTGTCGGCGACCGTGTCCAACGCCGAGGAGTTCGGCGACTGGCTGGACACCGTCCGCGGTGACACCGAAGTCATCGTCGCCGAGAACCGGCCCGTGCCGCTCTGGCAGCACGTCCTGGCCGGCCGCCGGATGTACGACCTGTTCGAGGAGGAGACCGACCACGGCGGCCGCGGCGTCGGCCGCCGCGAGGTCAGCCCCGACCTCGTCCGGCTCGCCCGCATCGAGAGCCAGCGCGGATACAACCCGCGCGAGCGCCGCCGCGGAAAGATGGTGCGGGAGGCCGACCGCGAGCGCGAGCGGCGCCAGCGCAGCCGGATCTGGACCCCGTCCAGGCCCGAGGTCATCGACCGGCTGGACGCTGAAGGCCTGTTGCCCGCCATCACGTTCATCTTCAGCCGAGCCGGCTGCGAGGCCGCCGTGCAGCAGTGTCTCCAGGCCGGACTGCGGCTCAACGACGACAGCAAGCGCCTCCTGGTGCGGGAGATCGTCGAGGAGCGGACCGCGTCCATCCCTCCCGAGGATCTCCATGTTCTCGGCTACTACGAGTGGCTCGAAGGTCTGGAGCGGGGCATAGCCGCGCACCACGCGGGCATGCTGCCGACCTTCAAGGAAGTCGTCGAGGAACTGTTCGTACGCGGGCTCGTCAAGGCGGTCTTCGCGACCGAGACCCTCGCCCTCGGCATCAACATGCCCGCGCGATCGGTGGTCTTGGAGAAGCTCGTCAAGTGGAACGGCGAGCAGCACGCCGACATCACCCCGGGCGAGTACACCCAGCTGACCGGGCGTGCCGGGCGGCGGGGGATCGACATCGAGGGCCATGCGGTGGTGCTGTGGCAGCGCGGTATGGACCCGGGGGCGCTGGCCGGACTCGCGGGTACGCGTACGTATCCGCTGCGGTCCAGCTTCCGGCCCTCGTACAACATGGCCGTGAACCTGGTGCAGCAGTTCGGGCGGCACCGGTCGCGCGAACTGCTGGAGACCTCGTTCGCCCAGTTCCAGGCCGACCGCTCGGTCGTCGGGATCTCCCGGCAGGTGCAGAGGAACGAGGAGGGGCTCGACGGCTACCGCGAGGGCATGACCTGTCACCTCGGCGACTTCGAGGAGTACGCACGGCTGCGCCGTGACCTCAAGGACCGGGAGACGGAGCTTGCCAAGCACGGCGCGTCACAGAGGCGGGCCGCCGCAGCGGCGTCGCTGGAGAAGCTGAAGCCGGGCGACGTCATCCATGTCCCGACCGGGAAGTTCGCCGGGCTGGCCCTGGTGCTGGACCCGGGGCTGCCGGCCGGACGGGCCAACACGCATCGCGGGCTCGAATACCACGACGGGCCGCGGCCGTTGGTGCTCACCGCCGAGCGGCAGGTCAAGCGGCTTGCGTCGATCGACTTCCCCGTGCCGGTCGAGGCGGTCGAGCGGATGCGGGTGCCGAAGTCGTTCAACCCGCGGTCGCCGCAGTCCAGGCGCGATCTGGCGTCGGCCCTGCGGACCAAGGCGGGGCACATTGTGCCGGAGCGGCACCGTAGGGGGAGGGCCGAGGCCGCCGACGACCAGCAGATCGCCCGCTACCGGGCCGAGTTGCGGGCCCACCCGTGCCATGGGTGCAACGAGCGCGAGGACCATGCGCGGTGGGCGGAGCGCTACCACCGGTTGCAGCGGGACACGAAGCAGCTGGAGCGGCGGATCGAGGGGCGGACGAACACGATCGCCCGCACCTTCGACCGGATCGTGGCGCTCCTCACCGAGCTCGACTATCTGCGGGGCAACGAAGTCACCGAGCACGGGCGGCGATTGGCCCGGCTCTACGGCGAACTGGACCTGCTGGCCAGCGAGTGCCTGCGGGCAGGGGTCTGGGAAGGGCTGAACCCGGCGGAGCTCGCCGCGTGTGTGTCGGCGCTGGTGTACGAGGCGCGGCAGGCGGACGACGCCGTGGCGCCGAAGCTGCCGTCCGGCCCGGCGAAGACGGCGATGGCCGAGATGGTCCGTATCTGGGGACGACTCGATGCCCTGGAGGAGGACTTCAAGATCAACCAGGCGGAGGGGGTCGGGCAGCGGGAGCCCGATCTCGGATTCGCCTGGGCCGTCTACATGTGGGCGTCGGGGCGGACGCTGGACGAGGTGCTGCGCGAGGCGGACATGCCCGCGGGGGACTTCGTACGGTGGTGCAAGCAGGTCATCGATGTGCTGGGGCAGATCGCGGCCGCGGTGCCGGGCGCGGGCGCCGGGTCCGTGGCGCGCACCGCACGCAAGGCAACGGATGCGGTGCTCCGGGGGGTTGTGGCGTACAGCTCGGTGGGGTGACGGGGTGTGTGCTGCGGGTTCGGTCGACCGGGTCTCGGATGGGGCGCCTGCGGCGGTCCTGTCCGAGCCCGCCCCTTCCCGTGCGGATGCGGCGCCGCTGATCGTGGGGGCGGAGCGTGCGTAGCCCGCGCACGGTTGCTGGTGGACGTGGCACCCCGCAGACCCTCCCCGGACGTGCCTCGGCCGGTCCGCTGGGTGCCGACCGGCCGGAAGCTCACGCTCCTTCGTCGTTCAGGGACCGCCAGGGGGTACCCCTCAGGTCCGATTGCTCTTCATCGCCACTCCGACGCATGCCAGCCCCAGCAGTACGGCCAGACCGCCGATGATGACGTTGTTGAGGATGACGCCCATGTCGGGGCTGCTGGCGACGACCCACGGCGAGATGATCATCCAGATGCCTATGGCGCAGATGGCCCAGCTCAGGCCGTACATCCGTTCTGGCATCACCGTGAACCCGAGTCCCAGCACCGCGATCGCGATCCCCATGATCAGGTTGTGCTGCACGAGGGTGGGCTGGCTTGCAGTGAAGTGAAGTACCCAGGGCGAGACGGCGCAGTAGAGGCCGACGAGGAAAACCGGTCCGTCGACGAGCGCCACATCGCGACCACCGAGCATGCGGGCATAGCGCTCCCGCATTTCGGAAACATCCGGGTGACTGGTGATGTCAGCGCGGGTGTGTGAGACGTTGGACATGAGAGTCGTCTCCTTCGATCCTGCAGGCCCGACCGCGGTGTGAGAGGGGCGTGCTGTAGTCGCCTTCTCCACCATTCTGCGCTTATCTCACCCTTATGTGTACATTTCGGGCCGCGTGGATCTTATGATTCCTGGGCGTCCAGGCGCCGGGCCAGGGCCGCCAGCTCGGGTGTGCGCAGGACCCGGTCCCCGTACCCCGGCAGCGGGACGTGCAGGGGCTCCGTCCGGCGTGGCGGGATCGCGGCCATGCCGTACACCGCCCCGGTCAGGGCGCCGGTCACAGCCGCGACCGTGTCGGTGTCCCCGCCGACGTCGATCGCCGCTGCCAGCGAGGCCTCGAAGGTATGTATCGTGCGCAGCGCCCGGACCGCCGCCCCTAGGCGCGGCCACACCGCCCCGTTGAACTCCGTCGCCAGACCGGGATGCCGGCCCGGTGCGAGGACGGTCGCCCAGCGGGATCTTGGCGAAGGCGTCGTTGGTCGGCGCGAACACCGTGATGTTCTCCGCGTTGTTCAGGGTGTCGACCAGGCCGGCCTTCTTCACCGCGGTGACCGGCGTGGAGAGTGACGGGTTGTTGGCGGCGGCCGTGGCGACCGGGTCCTTCGCCGTACCCGCGAAGCTGCCCGCCCCGTCCTTCGGCACGGACAAACAGGCAGGGCCGAACGGCTCGTTCAGCTTCATCGGCTCGCTCGCCGCAGCAGACGGTGTTTTGGCCGCGCTTGCGGTGGAGTCGGACGAGGATTCCTTGGAGTCGCTGGCGCAGGCGGTCAGGGCCAGTGGCAGAAGCGCGGCGGTGGAGACGGCAACGGCGGCACGGCGAAGGTGCGGGACGTTCATCTGATTTTTCAGGAGAGGCGCGCGGGTGCGCACGAGGGTCGAGAAGGGAGGAAGAAACGAAGGAGTGGGGAATGACAGTGCGTGCCGGAGGGCGGGTCAGGACACGTCGACCACCACCGAGTGCCAGCCGGTCGCACCGTCCGGGACGGTGCCGACACGTTCGCCGGTCTGAGTGGCGCCTGTCCCGTCGGTTGCACGGACCTCCAGCGTGTGATTGCCGGAGGTGGCCGGCCACTCCCACACCCATGTGCGCCAGGTGTCCCGGCTGTCCTCCGCCGCGAGCCGGGCCCGATGCCATGGGCCGCCGTCCACCCGGACCTCCACCCGCGAGATCCCCCGGTGCTGGGCCCAGGCCACCCCGGCGACGGGCACGATGCCGGGCTTCGGTGAGGCGAATGGACGCGGCGTGTCGATCCGGGACTCCGTCTTGACCGGCGCCTGCTGGGACCAGCCGCTCCTGACCCAGTACGCGTCGTACGAGGCGAACGTCGTCAGCTCGATGTCCTTGATCCACTTGCAGGCCGAGACGTACCCGTAGAGTCCCGGCACCACCATGCGGACCGGGAACCCGTGCGCGAACGGCAGGGGTTCGCCGTTCATGCCGAGGGCGAGGATCGCGTCACGCCCGTCCATGACCGTCTCGACCGGCGTTCCGATCGTCATGCCGTCGACGGAACGCGCCACGATCTGGTCGGCGGGCCCGCCCTGCGACGGCGGCCTCACCCCGGCCTCGCGCAGGAGATCGGCCAGCCGCACGCCGATCCACCGGGCATTGCCGACGTACGGGCCGCCGACCTCGTTGGAGACACACGCCAGGGTGATGTCGCGCTCGATGATCTCCCGCTTCAGCAGGTCCTGGAAGCTGAGCGCGAGCGGGCGGGTGACCCCCTTGCCGTGGATCCGCAGCAGCCACGAATCGGCGTTGATGCGGGGCACGACCAGGGCGGTGTCCACCCGGTAGAAGCTCTTGTTCGGGGTGATGAACGAGCTCAGGCCCGGGATCCGCAGATCCGCCCCGGGTGGTACGGCGGGCGCGGGTGAATCGGGGACCGGGAGGACCAGATCATGCCGTGAGGCGGTGGCCCCGGCCTGTACGACGGATGTCAGCCGCCGTCCCAGGAACCCCGCACCGGCCGAGACCGCCGCCGCAGCTGTCGCCGCGATCACGAAACCGCGCCGGTCGAAGGTGCCGTCCCGCTGCCCGTCCCTCGCTCCCGCCGCGGGAGAGGGACGGAGCACCGGGCCGAGCCGTCCGACCAGGAGATACAGCACCCCTGCGGCCAGGACGGCACCCATCACCGAGGGCAGAGCATCGGCGGGGCTGCCTTCCGGCCGTCCCACCGCCGCCACTGCCCCGACCACGCCGAAGACCAGAACGGCCGCCGAGCCGAGCAGCCGGTGTCGCAGCGCCAGCAGCCCGATCGCCACGGCGAAAACCGCCAGCAGCGCCAGGATGCCCAGTTCGAGCACCAGCTTGTCGGCGGTGCCGAAGTGCCGTACGGCGAAGTCCTTCACGACCGCGGGAGTGCGGTCGATGACCGCCCCGCCCACCGCCACGACCGGACCCGCCTCCGGACGTACGACAGCCGAGACCAGTTCGGCCACGGCCAGGGCGCAGAACCCGGCGATCAGACCGCTGAGCCCGGCGAGACCGGCACGTGCCCAGCGGGATCGCCGGGACCCGGAAGCCCCTGGCTCCTGCACGTCGTTCTGTTCCACGTTCACATCCGTACGTTCGTCGCCGGACGCCCGGCGGATTGGTCCATCACCCGATCGGATGAGAGGCGGTCATCGGCCTATTCGTGTCGGACCCAGCCACGAATCCCCCTTCGAGGGGCCCTGTGAGAGGGCCCGTTCGGCGCAGCCCGCCCGACGCGGGCCGGAACCGACGGACCGGCGTGGCACGGAATCGGCGGCGGACAGCCGTGGTTGGCCAGCCGCCAGCCGGGAGTCAGCTGTCAGCCGAGGCCGCGCGCCCGTTCGAAGCGGGCGCGGGCCTCGGCCAGATCCACCACCGGGTCCGGATACCGGAGCCGGGCCCGGTCCGGGCCGGTGAGCTTCCACGGCTCGTGCACCGCGGCGCTGTCCAGGTCCGCCAGTTCCGGCACCCAGCGCCGTACGTACGCGCCCTGCGGATCGAACCGCTTGCCCTGGACCAGCGGATTGAGTACGCGGTTGGGGCGGGTGTCCGTGCCGGTGCCCGCCACCCACTGCCAGTTGAGCTGATTGTTCGCCAGGTCCCCGTCGACCAGCAGATCGAGGAAGTGCCGGGCGCCGACGCGCCAGTCCACGTACAGCGTCTTGGTGAGGAAACTCGCGACCAGCATCCGGCCCCGGTTGTGCATCCAGCCCTCGTGCGCCAGCTGTCGCATCGATGCGTCGACCAGCGGATAGCCGGTGAGCCCGGCACGCCATGCCTCGATCTCGTCGGGGTCGGACCGCCACCGGTCGCCGCGCGGACGGTAGTCGGCCCATGCGGCGTCCGGCCGGGCGGCGAGAACCTGGTGGTGGAAGTCCCGCCAGGCCAGCTGCCGTACGAACATGTCGGCGCCCGGTCCGCCCTTCTCCCGTGCCCGGTTCACCAGTTCGGCCGCGGAGAGGCAGCCGAAGTGCAGAAACGGCGACAGCCGGGATGTCGCGTCCCCGGCGAGGTCGTCGTGGCCGGTCCCGTAGTCGGCCATCGGGCCGTGCAGCCAGGAGGCCAGCAGCCTGCGCCCTGCCGTCTCGCCGCCCTCGGCGAGCCCCGGGGAGACGCCCGTCACCTCCGCTCGCGTGGGCAGCGGTAGGGACGTCGCCGCGTCCGGCACCCGTACCGTCCGCGGTGCGGCCAGGGTGCCCCGTACCCCCGCCGCCTCCCAACGGCGGAAGTACGGGGTGAACACCGCGAAATGGTCACGGCCCGCCGGGACGACCAGGCCCGGAGCGAGCGCGGTGACCACCGCGTCATGGACGTGCAGGGTGCAGCCGGCAGCACCGAGAGCCGTACGCAGGCGCTGCTCGCGTTCCCTCGCGTACCCGCTCACCCCGGCCGCGATGTGCAGACTCTCCGCACCCGTCTCCGCGACCGCGGCGCAGGCCCCCGCCACCACGTCGGCGCTGCGGACGACCAGCCGGCCGCCGCGGCGGCGCAGCCCCGCGTCGAGATCGACGAGGCAGTCGGCGAGGAACGCCCGCCGGTTCGGCGCGTCGAAACCGGTCTGGCGGATGCCGTCGTCCTGGACGAAGAGGGGGACGACGGCATCCGCGTTGCGCACCGCGGCATGCAGAACGGGGTTGTCGTGCAACCGCAGATCGGAGGTGAACAGCGCTACCGAGACGGTCATGGGAGGGGCCCCTCAGGCGGTCGGGAAGGTCAGCAGTGATGGTGCTCCGCTGATGTGCACGGCTTCTTTCACGCGGGCTTCCTCCCAGGAGGCGCATCGGTTTCGTGAGGTGATCCGGAGCCGACGGCAGCGCGGATTGGTCAGTGCGTGCAATCTTTCCACGCCGCCGCGAATTCGCGATACATCGTGGTTGGTGCGTATGGGTGCTCGCGATATATTCGTACGCGAGTATTCGATGACGAAGTGATGAACCTGCGAAGTGAAGGGCGGTGAGGGGGGTGGCCAAGCGGCGCAAGCTCAGCAATCCACTGGCGCTCACGGTGCTGGTGCTGCTCGCCGAGCGGTCCATGCATCCGTACGAGATCGCCCAGACGCTTCGCCGGCGCGGCAAGGAACACAGCGTCAAGATCAATTTCGGCTCGTTGTACACCGTGGTCCAGAACCTGGAGAAGCACGGGTACGTCGAGGTGGCCGGCGTGCAACGCCAGGGCAACCGCCCCGAGCGCACGCTCTACGGCATCACCGAGGCGGGGCGCGCCGAGATGGTCGACTGGCTCTCCGATCTGCTCGCCGTTCCGGCCGCCGAGTACCCGGTCTTCGAGACCGCGCTCTCACTGCTGGCGGTGCTGCCTCCGGAGAATGTCGCGGAGCTGCTGGGAACCCGGGAGGCGGCGCTGGCGGTCCGGTCCGCGGCGATCCGGGGCATCCTCGGTCAGCTTACGGAGAAGCTGCCCCGGGTCTTTGTGGTGGAGATCGAATACCAGCTCCACATGATCGATGCCCAGCTGGAGTGGATCAAGAAATTCCGTACCGAGATTCTCGACGCCACGATCAGTGGCATCGAGGAGTGGAAGTCCTTCCATGAGACCGGCGAGGTTCCGCAGGACTGGCAGGAGCTGAGCGAACAGGAGATCGTCCTCGATCCCGAGCGGAAGGCGTAGCGCCGAGCGGTACCGAAGAAGCAGCGACAAGCGGTACCGGAGAAACAGAAAGACCCCGAGGTGCTCTTTCTGGACGAGCCCACCACCGGACTCGACCCCGAGGCCCGTACGGCCATGTGGGACGAGGTCGCCCGGCTGGCCGGCGACGAGGGCCTGACCATCGTGCTCACCACGCACTACCTGGAGGAGGCCGACCGGCTCGCCGAACGCATTGCGATCGTCGACCACGGCCGGATCGTCGTCGAGGGCACCCCTGACGAACTCAAGGGCGAACTCCGCGGCGACGCCGTCCACATGGAGCTTCGCACCGACGGGGACCGTGCGGCGGTCACCGCCGCGCTCACCGGACTGCCCGGGGTGTACGAGGTGCTGGCCGAGGGCCGCCGGGTCAGCGTCCGCGCCGAGGACGGTGCCGCCGCCGTCCCCGTACTGCTCGGCGCCCTGGACCGGGCCGGCGCGGTGGTCGCCGCCGCCGTCGCCCGCCCCTCCCGCGACCGATCTCCCTGGTCCAGCCGGTGATCTGGCTGTTCCTGTTCGGCAACCTCTTCAAGAAGGTCGTCGAGCTCGGCGGCTTCGGCACCACGTCCTATCTGGACTACCTGATCCCCGGCATCGTCGTGATGAGCGCCCTCGGATCGAGCATGTGGGCCGGAATGGGCACTCTGGAGGAGATCGAGCGGGGCACGCTCAACCGCTTTTTGACCACCCCGGTCAGCCGGAACGCGCTGATGAACGCCAACGTCGTGCAGAACGGCATCAGTACGGCCGTCCAGTCGGTCATCATCGTGCTGCTCGGCTGGGCCGCCGGTGCGAGGTACCCGGGCGGCGCGGGTGGGCTGCTGATCCTGCTCGTCGCCTCGATCCTGCTCGGTGCGGTCTTCGGCGCGCTCTCCAACGCGCTGGGGATGCTGGTCCGCCAGCGTGAGTCGATCATCGGTATCAACACGTTTCTGCTGCTGCCGCTGACCTTTCTCTCGTCCTCGTTCATGGCGCCGAGCCAGATGCCGTCCTGGATGCGGCAGATTGCCGACTTCAATCCGGTCAACTGGGCGATGGTGGCGGGCCGTTCGGCACTGACCGCCGATCCCGACGGGGGGCTGGTGCTCAGCCGCGGGGGAGCGCTGCTCGTCCTCGCGGCGGTGGCGGTCTGGCTGTCGACCCGCACCTTCCGCTCGTACCAGAAGTCCGTCTGACGGTGCGTGCGGCCGCGGGGTCTCAGGAGAGCGCCGCGTCGTGGAATTGGTCCGGGGAGGTCTCCCCGGACCGGCTCTTCGGCTTCCGGAACGCGCGCAGCACCAGAAAGACCAGCAGGCCGAACGGCGACAGCAGAATCGTCAGCACCAGCAGAGGGCTCATCACCAGCGTGGGGATACCCAGTCGGCGGCCCTCCAGGAACATCCACTGGCCGAGCAGCAGATCCCACGCGATGACCTGCGCCCAGATCGCCCCCGCCCCGTTCGCCAGCACGGTCAGGTCACGGAACGTGTCGATGTCGGGGCTGCGCACGGCAGTCCACAGTTCGGGAAAGACCGGCACAGCCATCATCAGATACACGGCCAGCACCGGCAGGACGGTCAGGGGGGACGCCGCGAGGCGCGCGGTGGGCCGCCAGTGCGGCGCCAGGATCATGAGCAGCCAGAAGGGCGCTGCCAGCCAGAACGAGACCTCGAAGAGTGCGCCGGTCATGCCATGAGCTCCTTCTCGACGGAATCCGCGGTACGGGATATGGGAATCGGCCGTAGCGCCGCATACGTTCCGGCGGCGGTGGCGGCCAGGACGAGTGCCGCGGCGGTGAGCGTCGCGCCGTCCGGATGAATCAGTGACTGCCCGCGCAGCGCCTGCCACAAGACGAGGGCGACGATCGCCGCGTACGCCCCTGATGCGACGACCATCAGGCGCAGCCGGACCCGCGGATCGCCCAGCCGGGGAAAGCGCGGGGCCAGCGCCACCAGGGCGAGCAGGAGCAGCGGGAGCAACTGGAGCGCATGCATGCCGACGAAGTGCGGGATGCGCAGATCGCCGCCGGTCGTCGACCAGCCGGTGAGCGGCATCGAGGGGCCGCCGTCGGGTACGCCGACGGAGTGTGCGCCGATCACATCCGCGGTGTCGAGGTTCCCGGCAGCCCGCTGCTCGGGAGTCGGCTGCGTCATCAGGAAGCCGATTCCCGCGCCCACCAGCGCTATGAACACCCCCGAGCGGATCGCGAGGGCGGCGGCGCGGTCCTGGATGCGGGCGCGCAGCAACAGGATCGCGATGACCAGGGTTCCGGTCCAGAGGACGGCGACGGTGACGCCCATCGCGTTGAACAGCCGCTCGTCGAACGGGGTGGCGTGGTTGAAGTGGCTGCGCTTCCCGCGGATGACCTGCGTGGTGATGAGCGCCATTTCGACGAGGCTGGAGACCACGACCACGGTCCCGGCCCACCAGCCCGTGCGCCGGCCGCGGGTGAGGAGCGTCAGCATCCAGGCGAGCGCCAGGGCGTACGCCACGAACGAGACCGCGAACTTGAAAGGCTTGAACCAGATCGCCGAGCCCGCGAGGACCCGGTCGTCGACCAGGAGTCCCACTCCTGAGACGACGGCCATGACGGCCATCGCCGCAGCGAAGAGGACTAACGGACGGTGCCAGGAACGCCATGACGGCATGGGTGTACCCCCTGTGAAGACCAACATTATGGATAGTGAGACTCTCTGCTATCCGATAGCGAAACTATCTATGATGGAGTGCGGGGTTGGCAAGAGCGGACAGGGAGAACGCAGCGTGCGCATCAGCGAGTTGAGCCGCAGGTCCGGAGTTTCGGTGGCGACGATCAAGTTCTACGTACGGGAAGGACTCCTGCCCCCGGGGGAGCTGACCAGCCCGAACCAGGCGTCGTACGACTCCGGGCACGAGCGCCGGCTGAAGCTGATCCGTGCCCTTCTGGATGTCGGCGGACTGTCGCTCTCCGCGATCGGTGACGTACTCCGGGCGATCGACGACCCCGCGCAGCCGGTGCACACGGTGCTGGGCGTGGCGGCGACGCGGATCACGGCACTCGAGGGCCACGAGCCCGGGCCCGAACTGGACGACGCCCGCGAAGAGGTGGCCGAGCTGCTGGAGCGGCGCGGCTGGCGGGTGGAGGCGCGAAGTCCGGCCGGTGAGGCCCTGGCCGGAGTGCTGGCCGCGCTGCGGCGGGCCGGGCACGGAGGCTTCTGCGAGCTGCTCGACGACTACGCGAGCGCCGCGGAACCGGTCGCCCGGGCCGATCTCGACTACGTGGGACGGCGGGTGGCGCGCGAGGACCTGGTGGAGAGCGTGGTCGTCGGCACGGTGCTGGGCGAGGCGATGTTCGGCGCGCTGCGCCGGCTCGCGCACGTGGACGCGTCGGCCAGGGCGTACGGCGATGAACCGGGGGAGCGGGCCGGGGGTGGGTGAGGGGGACGCGTCCGACATGTGGGCGCCCGGGGCGCATGTCCGCCGGCGCCGCCACGTCGTATGCGGACGACCCGGTTCGCGTGCACACCCCTGCCGCATGCCGACGCCCCGGTCACCGTCCAGGGCGGACGGCGACCGGGGCGTGGATGTCCACCACAGCTGCCGGGGCCAGGTGGCCTATGCGGCGCTCTCCTGCTCCCGCTCCACCTGCTCGTTCCACTCGCGCTTCACCGAGCGCCACGCGTCGTCGTTCTGGCCGAGGCGCCAGTAGCCGGAGATCGACAGCTGGGGCAGCGGGATCTGGCGGTCGAGCCGCAGATGGCGGCGGATCTCCTTCACGAAGCCCGCCTCGCCGTGCACGAACGCCTGCACCCGGCCCTCCGGGAACTCCAAAGACTTCACAGCCGCGGTCAGCGCCTCACCGACCGGGCGGTCGCCACGGTGCAGCCAGGTCAGCTCGACCCCGTCGGCCGTCACGATCTTCTGCTCCTCGGACGCGTCCGCCACTTCGATGTAGGCGTGCACCACCGCACCCACGGGCATCTGCTCCAGAGCCGCCGCGATCGCCGGCAGGGCGCTCTCGTCACCGGCCAGCAGGTGCCAGTCCGCTGACGCGTCGGGTCCGTAACCGCCGCCGGGACCCAGGAAGGTCACCTGGTCACCCGGAGCGGCGCGGAGCGCCCAGGGGCCCGCCAGGCCCTCATCGCCATGGACCACGAAGTCGATCGCCAGTTCCCGGGCGACCGGGTCCCAGGAGCGCACCGTGTAGGTACGGGTGGTCGGCCACAGTTCGCGCGGATACTCCTCGCGGATCCGGGCCATGTCGAACGGGTGCGCGTAGTCGGCGCCCTCGGGTGCGAAGCACAGTTTGACGTAGTGGTCGGTGAACCCGGACAGCGCGAAGCCGGCCAGGCCGTCACCGCCGAGCACCACCCGCACCATGTGCGGGGTGATCCGCTCGGTGCGCAGGACCTGGGCCCCCTGCGCCGAGGGTGCCTGTCGCGCCGGTCGTTCTGCCACGAGGTTCTCCCTGCTCCAAGTGCTTAGGCTTGCCTAAGCTAGCACCTCAGGTCCGGAGCGTGGAGAGCAACCGCTGCAGGGCACCGCCCAGTCCCCACCGGCCGGCCAGCGCTTCGAGGGCGGCGGGGTCGCGCGGCCCGGTGGGCAGCGCCGGATCGAAGGCGGGCAGCGGTACGTCACCCGCGACCCGGACCACGGCCGGCGCGACGGCCACGTAGTCCCGTGCCTCGTCGAGCCGCTTGCGCTGCGAGGGCGTCAGCTTCGCCGCCGGATCGTCCACCGCTGCCATGATCCCGGCCAGATCGCCGAAGGTGTCCAGCAGTTTCGCCGCCGTCTTCTCACCGATGCCCGGGACTCCCGGCAGCCCGTCGCTGGGGTCGCCGCGGAGCAGCGCCAGATCGGCATAGCCCGAGCCGTCCACCCCGTACTTCTCGCGCAGCCACGCCTCGTCCGTCAGCTGCAGCGAGCCGACCCCCTTCAGCGGGTAGAGGACCCGCACCTCACGGGCGTCGTCGACCAGCTGGTAGAGGTCCCGGTCGCCGGTCACGATGTCCACCGGGCCGGTGGCGAGACCGGTCAGCGTGCCGATCACGTCGTCCGCCTCGTAGCGCGCGACGCCGACCCGGGCGATTCCGAGCGCGTCGAGCACGTCCTCGATGATCGGGACCTGCGGCGCCAGTGTGTCGGGGGTCTCCTCCTCGTCGGGCAGCCCGTCGGCGGTCTCCACCGCGACCCGGTGCGCCTTGTACGACGGGATCAGTTCGACCCGCCAGTGCGGCCGCCAGTCCGCGTCCATGCAGGCCACCAGGTCGTCCGGCCGGTGGTCCTGGACGAGCCGCCCGATGAAGTCGAGCAGACCGCGCACGGCGTTCACCGGTGTGCCGTCCGGTGCGCGCACCGAATCGGGGACCCCGAAGTAGGCGCGGTAGTAGAGGGAAGCGGTGTCAAGGAGCATCAGGCGTCGCGTCACACCCCGATGATGCCGCACCGCACTGACACCGACCCGGAAGTGAACTGGATCACTGTTTTGTTTGGCACGGGTAAGTGCGGGCAGGCGCGCCATCGGAGCGGACCACGTCGCCATTTCCACCGCAGCGCGTGCCAAGCGGACCGAATCCGCGCCGCTCCACGGTCTGCCGGAGGGGGCGGCGGACCGTTTTCGGTTCAACGCGTGAGGTGTATGTGTCAAGGCTGCAAGCCGACCATCTGTACAAGGTGTTCGGCAGACGACCCGATCAAGCCGTGCAGAAGCTCGAGAGCGGCACGGACCGCGACGCGCTGCGCGCCGACGGAACGACCGCAGCGGTGATCGACGCCTCGTTCACCGTGGAACCGGGCCAGATCTTCGTCGTGATGGGTCTGTCCGGATCCGGAAAGTCCACGTTGCTGCGGATGCTCAACGGGCTGCTGGACCCCACAGCCGGACGCGTACTGTTCGACGGCCAGGACCTGACCGCCCTGAGTCCCCGCGAACTCCGCGCCGTACGCTCCTCGAAGATCAGCATGGTCTTCCAGCACTTCGCCCTGTTCCCGCACCGCAGCGTCCTGGAGAACGCTGCGTACGGCCTCGAAGTGCAGGGTGTGCCGCGCGCCGAGCGCGAGAAGCGCGCCGCCGAGGCACTGGAGCTGACCGGCCTCGCCGGCTGGGAGAAGTCCTGGCCGGACGAGCTGTCCGGCGGTATGCAGCAGCGCGTCGGCCTGGCCCGCGCCCTCGCCACCGACGCCGACCTGCTCCTGATGGACGAGTCGTTCAGCGCACTGGACCCGCTGATCCGCCGCGACATGCAGGACCAGCTGCTCGAACTGCAGAAGCGGCTGAAGAAGACCATCGTCTTCATCACCCACGACCTCAACGAGGCCATGCGCCTCGGCGACCGGATCGCCGTGATGCGGGACGGGAGGATCGTCCAGCTGGGTACCGCCGAGGACATCCTCGTCACCCCCGCCAACGACTACGTCGCCTCCTTCACCCAGGACGTCGACCGCTCCCGGGTGCTGACCGCGGGCGCCGTCATGGCCGAGCCGCACACCGCCATGGGCACCACGGGCGACGACGGCAAGGAACTCCGTACGCCCGACGACGTCCTCAGGGCGGCACCGGCCACGGTCTCCGAGTCCACGCCGATCATCGAGCTGTTCACGCCGTGCTCGCGCAGTGGTGTCGCGGTCGCCGTGACCGACGCCAGGGGCGAGCTCGTCGGGGTCGTACCCCGGTCCCGGCTGCTTGCCGTTCTCGGTGAACCGATGACCCCCATCGAGCTCCCGCAGGACGCCACGACCACCGAGAAGAAGGTGGCCGCCGATGTTTAGGCTCCCGCTCGGTGAATGGGTGGACCACGCGGTCGACTGGCTGCAGACCCACCTGACCTGGCTGTTCGACGCGATCAGCTCCGTCGTCGGCGGCATGTTCGACGGCATAGCCGCCGTCCTCTCCGCCCCCGCCCCGCTGCTCTTCGCGGGCATCGTCGCCGTCATCGCCTGGTGGCTGCGCGGTCTGCTCGCGGGTGTTCTCGCCTTCGTGGGCTTCGCGCTCATCGACTCGGTCGAGCTGTGGGACGAAGCGATGGACACCCTCACACTGGTGCTCGTCGCGACCATCGTCACGCTGGTCCTGGCCGTCCCGCTCGGCATCTGGGCGGCGCGCTCCAAAACGGTGTCCGCGGTGATCCGGCCGGTCCTCGACTTCATGCAGACCATGCCCGCCATGGTCTATCTGATCCCCGGTGTCATCTTCTTCGGCGTCGGCGTCGTGCCCGGCATCATCGCCACCATCATCTTCGCGCTGCCCCCGGGCGTCCGGATGACCGAGCTCGGTATCCGCCAGGTCGACACTGAACTCGTCGAGGCGGCCGAGGCCTTCGGCACCACCTCGCGCAACACCCTGCTGCGGGTGCAGCTGCCGCTCGCCCTGCCCACGATGATGGCGGGCATCAACCAGGTCATCATGCTCGGCCTGTCCATGGTGGTCATCGCCGGCATGGTCGGCGGCGGCGGCCTCGGCGGCTCCGTCTACCGCGCCATCGGCAACGTCGATGTCGGCCTCGGCTTCGAGGCGGGCATCTCCATCGTCATCCTGGCGATGTATCTGGACCGGATGACCAGCGCGCTGGGCCGCGAGGTCTCCCCGCTGGGCCGACGCGCCCTCGCCAAGGCCCAGTCGGTGGCCGGCGGACTGAAGATCTGGAACCACCGTCCGCAGCCCGCCGTCGCGGTCGTCGGCGTCGTCGTCCTCGCACTCGTCGCCGGTGGCATGGGCATCTTCGGCTCGTCGAAGCAGGACACCGGTGCCGCCGACGCATTGAACGTCGGCAAGGGCCAGAAGATCAGCATGGGATACATCCCGTGGGACGAGGGCATCGCCTCCACCTTCCTCTGGAAGGAGCTGCTGGAGGAGCGCGGCTTCGAGGTCGACGTGAAACAGTACGAGGCCGGCGCGCTCTACACCGGTATGGCGAACGGCCAGATCGACTTCGAGACCGACTCCTGGCTCCCGGTCACCCATGCCACGTACTGGGAGAAGTACCGGGACCGCCTGGATGACATGGGCTCCTGGTACGGCCCCACCTCCCTGGAGCTGGCCGTCCCCTCGTACGTGAAGGGCGTCGACTCGCTCGACGACCTCAAGGGCAGGGCGGCCGACTTCAAGGGCCGCGTCGTCGGTATCGAGCCGAGCGCCGGTGAGACCGGGCTGCTCAAGGACAAGATCCTGCCGGGGTACGGCCTCGACAAGGAGTACAAGGTCGTCGACGGCTCCACACCCTCGATGCTCGCCGAGCTGAAGCGCGCGTACGCCAAGAAGGAACCGATCGTCGTCCCGCTCTGGTCGCCGCACTGGGCGTACAACCAGTACGACCTCACCAAGCTCAAGGACCCCAAGAACCTCTGGGGCAAGGGCGACGGCATCCACACCCTGACCCGCAAGGGTTTCTCCGACGACAACCCGCTTGTCGGCAGCTGGCTGAAGAACTTCAAGATGACCGAGGACCAGCTCACCAGTCTTGAGGCGAAGATCCAGACGACCGGCAAGGGCAAGGAGCAGGACGCGGTCCGCGCCTGGCTGAAGGAGAACCCGGGCTTCGCCGACAAGATGACGCCCCAGTAGGGTCTGAAGCACCGTGAAGGGGTGGCACCGCCGGTCGGCGGTGCCACCCCTCCCGGCTGTTCCGGCATTCATTTACCGGCCGTCCTTGCCCGGCGTTGTGCGTAACGGCCTTCCCTACGGTCGGGAGTGGGTCAGCGAGCGGCGTCATGCGGCTGCGACGGCAAGGCGGAGGACGGAGTCGGCGCACAGTGTCGGTGACTGACGGCGACGCGGCAAGCGGAGTCGCAGGGCGTCGGGGCCCACTCCCTGTCGCGGGGGAGGCCGTAAGGTGCTGGCAGCCGGAAGGATGACGAGTCGGGAGGGAGCCGGACATGGACGACAAGGACACACTCCGCGTGGGCGCCGCGGTTCGCCGACGACGCAGAACTCTGGGGCTGACACTGGCCGCGGTCGCCAGCCGCAGCGGCCTGTCCGTGCCGTTCCTCAGCCAGATCGAGAACGAGCGGGCCCGGCCCAGCGCCAGGTCGCTGGACCGGGTGGCCGACGCCCTGGAGACCACCACGGCACGGCTGCGCGCCGCCGCGGACTCGGCGCGCGCCGTCGACGTGGTCCGCGCGGGCGAGGGCGACGGGGTTCGCAGAGTGGTGCGCGGGCGGCACCAGCTCAGCGCGCTGGAGTTCACCGGCGAGATAGATCTCGGGCGGGAGTTCCAGCACCGCAACGACGAGGTGATGTACGTCGTGGAGGGCGCCGCCGAGGTGGAGGCGGAGGGGCAGGCGTACCGGCTGGAGCGCGGCGACACGCTGTTCCTGTCGGGCGGGGTACGGCACCGCTGGCGGGCCACGATGCCGGGCACCCGGCTGCTGGTCGTCGCGGTCGCCGAGCACATCGACGCCACGAACGACCCGAGGCGCTGAGACGCCGGTGTCCGTGGAACGTGTCGTCTCCCTCGTCCCGTCGCTCACCGAGGCCGTCGCCGCCACCGCCCCCGGCCTCCTCGTCGGCGTCACCGACTGGTGCACCCATCCGGCGGGTCTGACCGCTGCACGCATCGGCGGCACCAAGAACCCCGATGTGGCCGCGGTCCTCGCGCTCCGCCCCGATCTCGTCCTCGCCAACGAGGAGGAGAACCGCGCACCCGACCTCGCCGCGCTCCGGGCGGCCGGGATCACGGTCCTCGTCACCGAGATCCGCACCCTCGACCAGGCCTTCACCGAACTGCACCGGGCCCTGGTGACCGGCTGCGGGCTGGACCGGCCCGACTGGCTCGACGCGGCCGTGGCCGCCTGGGCTGCGCTCCCGCCGCCCGCCTCCGTACCGCGCCGCGCCATCGTGCCGATCTGGCGCCGGCCCTGGATGGTGCTCGGACGCGACACCTTCGCCGGTGATCTGCTCGCCCGGCTGGGCGTGCGGAACGTGTACGCAGACCACGCCGACCGCTACCCGCGCATTTCGCTCGATGAGCTCAACGCGACCGGCGCCGACCTGGTCGTGCTGCCCGACGAGCCGTACCGCTTCACCGCCACCGACGGCCCCGAGGCGTTTCCCGCGCTGCCCGCCGCACTCGTCGACGGGCGGTATCTCACGTGGTACGGACCGTCACTGGCTGCGGCGCCTGCGGCGCTGCGAGCAGCGCTCCGCTGAACAGTCCGCGCAGCGTACGGACCCCGGCCACGGCCCAGGCCGTCACCAGCAGCACGTACAGTGCGACGGCCAGCCAGGTGAACGCCGTCAGACCGGTGTGCCGGGCCAGCCCCGCGGCGCCCGTGACACATGTGCCGACCGGGAAGGTGAAGCCCCACCAGGTCATGCTGAACGTCATGCCGCCCCGTGCCGCGCGCACCACCATCGATGCGGCCAGCGCCAGCCACAGGAGCGCGAATCCCATCACCGGCACTCCGTACAGCACGGCGAACGCCCCGAGCGCGGAGGCGTACGGCGCCCCGATCGCCCCCGGCGCCACATTGGCGAGCTGACCGACCGCGGTGGTCGACTGGCCCAGCGGACCGAGGACCAGGAACAGCGTGGGGGTCAGGGCGAGGGGCAGCGGACCGTGGTGGACGAGCCGCGCGAAGATCAGCGGCAGCATCACCAGTGTCGCCAGCAGGCTCAGTCCGAACATCGCGTAGCAGGCCAGCAGCATCGCCTCCTGCCACTGACCGGAAGGCAGCTCCGGCACCAGCAGCGGACCGAGCGCCGCGGAGACCATCGGCGGCACCACCGGCAGCAGCCAGACCGGCGACGCGGTCCCGGGCGCCGGACGGTGGCGTACGACCATCAGATACGGGATCGCGACCGCGACGGTCAGGCCGATCGCCGTGCCCGCGCTGTAGAGCACCACGTCCACGGCGAGCGCGGCTCGATCCCCGAGAACATCCCGGCCGACCACCATGGTGGAGCCGCCGACGGCCAGCAGCGCCATCGAGAGGCAGCCGTAGAACGGGGCGACGGCCGGGTCGAGGAGATGGGCGCGCGCCTGGTCGCGGTGGGCGGACCAGTGCCCGGCGCGGGCGGCGAGAACCGCCACGAGCAGCACCGCCGCGAGCGCCCACACCACCGTGCAGGCCGCCCGCAGCCCGGGCACGTGCACGGGAAGCGCCGCGCCCGCGCTGGCCACGATGGCCGTGCCCATGACCGTCGCGTACCAGTTGGGGCCGAGGTACTGCAGAGAAGGAAGCCGCACAGCGGCGGAGTGCGGGGCGCTCGTCCGTGCGCGGGTCTGGGGAAAGATGGCCATGCCACGATCTTTGTTCCGGAGGCCGTCCCCCACCAGGGAGCTTGTCCCTATGAGGTCATAAGCTGACTTTATGTCCAGCGACGCGCCCGCACCCGTTCTCCTGTCCCACCGGGTCCCGGACCTCGGAGCGCTGGAGCTGCTGCTCGCCGTCGCCCGGCACGGCAGCCTGGGACGCGCGGCACGGGACGTCGGCATCACCCAGCCCGCCGCCAGCAGCCGCATCCGGTCGATGGAGCGACAACTCGGTGTGGCCCTCCTCGACCGGTCGCCGCGCGGCTCCCGGCTCACTGACGCGGGCGCGCTCGTCACCGACTGGGCGCGCCGGATCGTCGAGGCCGCCGAGGCGTTCGATGTGGGCGCGCAGGCGCTGCGCGACCGGCGCGACTCGCGGCTGCGGGTCGCCGCCTCCATGACCATCGCCGAATATCTGCTGCCGGGCTGGCTGATCGCCCTGCGCGGCGAACGGCCGGGCACCGCGGTCTCGCTCCTCGCGGGCAACTCGGCGGCGGTCGCGGAGCGGCTGCTCGCCGGCGCGGCCGACCTCGGATTCGTGGAGGGGCTGTCCATACCGGAGGGCCTCGACGGCACGGTCATCGCGCACGACCGCCTCGTTGTCGTGGTGGCCCCGTCCCATGCCTGGGCCCGCCGCCGCACACCGCTGACCCCGCAGGAACTGGCCGCGACCCCACTGATCCTGCGCGAGCGCGGCTCCGGCACCCGGCAGGTCCTGGACGCGGCACTGGCCGCGCACGGCGGGCTGGCGCAGCCACTGCTCGAACTCTCCTCGACGACAGCGGTGAAGGGCGCGGCGGAGAGCGGTGCGGGACCGTGCGTCCTGAGCGAACTGGCACTGGGGGAGGAGCTGTCCTCGCGGCGGCTGGTGAAAATCCCGGTGGCAGGGGTACGGCTCCGACGCCAACTGAGGGCGGTTTGGCCTTCGGGGCACCGTCCCACGGGCCCGGCCCGCGACCTGCTCGCGCTGACCGCGCGCGAGGCGTAGCCCGCCGATCGGCGCACGGTCAGCCCCGCATCGACGCCGCCACCAGTGCCCGCATCACCCGCAGGTCGTCCCCCATCTCCGGATGCCACTGCACCCCCAGCGCCCACCGGGCCCCCGGCAGTTCGACCGCCTCCACCGTGCCGTCCGCCGCGTGGGCGGACGCGACCAGGTCCGGGGCGAGCACGTCCACGGCCTGGTGGTGGTAGGTCGGTACGGAGGACTCCTCGGGCACGATCGACGCGTAGCGCGTCCCCGGGACCGGCGTCACGAGGTGCTCGCCGAAGGCCCCGGCCGCGCCCAGCGGGTTGGTGTGCCCGTCCAGGTGCTGGATGAGGGTGCCGCCGAACGCCACGTTCAGCAGCTGCATGCCGCGGCAGATGCCGAGCAACGGCGTACCGGACTCCAGCGCGGCACCGATCAGGGCCAGCTCCCACGCGTCGCGTTCCCGGGCCGGGGGACCGGTCCTGGCATCGCGCTCCGCGCCGTAGCGTACGGGCTCGACGTCGGCGCCGCCCGCGACGACGAGACCGTCCAGCCGGGCCACGGCGGCCGCCGCCCGTGCCGGGTCGTCCGGCGACAGCAGGGCGGCGAGGCCGCCGGAGCGCTGGACCAGTCGCGGATAGGCGGACGGGAGCAGGGCAGCGGGGAGCTCCCAGACGCCCCAGCGGGCGACCGGCTCCAAGTAGGTGGTGACGCCGATGAGCGGTACGGACATGGCGGGGCCCTCCGGTCGGCCGCCTGCGGGCGGACCCGGTTTAGAGTGCCTGGCAGTAGGCTTCGCGGCGTCGCGGGGCTGGGGCACGCATCTGCGGCGTTGTCGTCAATCACCAACGCTCCGCGTTGGCTCAATCCTCCGCCTTGCGAAGCACGCACCCCGGCCCCGCTCCTTCACCCGCGCTGCCTACTGCCAGGCACTACTTAATGGTGCTGAGAAATACCTTTGCGTTCCAGTGGGCTGCCGCGCAAGCGGTCAGGCCAGGAATCCGCGCAGCAGCGCCGCCGTGCCCGCGCAGTGTTCGCGCATCAGGGCCCGGGCCGCCTCGGCGTCCCCGTCGAGCACCGCTTCGACGAGCGCGGTGTGCTGATGCTGTGAGTGCTCAAGGTTCCGCACGAGCAGCGGTATGCAGTCCAGCAGGTCGTTCACCGTCGCCCGGACGGCCGCGTACTGCGCGGCCAGCGTGGCGGATCCGGACAGTTCCGCGAGTGTCAGGTGCAGGAGCGTGTCGCGCCTGCGGTAGTCGGGCAGAGGTGCATCGTGTGTCGCAGCCAGAGCCGTACGCAGTCGTTCCGCGTCCTCGTCGGTCAACCCGTGCATGGCGCACAGCTCGACCGCCCCGGTCTCCAGCACCTCGCGGAAGCGCAGGACGTCCTCGACGTCGACGGCCGCCACCCGGCGGCGCAGCTCGTCCTCGCCGGGGCTGCCGGTGCGCGGGAGCACGAACGTACCGCCGTACCTCCCGCGTCTGCTCTCCACCAGCCCCTGGTCCTGCAGCACTTTCAGGACCTCCCGCAGGGTGACGCGGCTGATCCCGAGCCGCTCGGCGAGCTCGCGCTCCGCGGGCAGCCGCTCGCCACCCGGCACCAGGCCGAGCCTGACCACCTGCAGGATCTGTTCGAGTGCTTCCTCGAAGCCGTTCCCCGCCCGCACGGGCCGCAGGACAGGCCGCAGCGCCGGCTGCGCTCCCTCGATGGGCTCGCTTCCCTCCGCCACGTCCCGGCTCCCCTTCCCAACAATGGTTCTCACCCCTACCTTATGACTTCCGGCTGACCGAAGGAGGATCTTCCCGTGGCAGACCGCACACCCCCGCTCGCGGTCGAGGAGCTACGGCTTCTCGTCGAGAGCGGTGAGATCGACACCGTCGTCCTTGCCTTCCCCGACATGCAGGGGCGGCTGCAGGGCAAGCGGTTCGCCGCCGCCTTCTTCCTCGAAGAGGTCATGGAGCACGGCACCGAGGGGTGCAACTACCTGCTCGCCGTCGACACCGACATGAACACCGTCGACGGCTTCGCGATGTCCTCCTGGGAGCGCGGATACGGCGACTTCGCCATGCACGCCGACCTGACGACCCTGCGCCGGGTCCCCTGGAACGACGGCACGGCCATGGTCATCGCCGACCTCGCGTGGGAGGACGGCTCGCCCGTCGTCGCCGCCCCCCGCCAGATCCTCCGGCGTCAGCTGGAGCGCCTCGCCGAGCACGGTCTCACCGCCCAGGCGGGCACCGAGCTCGAATTCATCGTCTTCAAGGACACCTACGAACAGGCCTGGAACCGCAACTACCGCGATCTGACCCCCGCCAACCAGTACAACGTCGACTACTCGGTCCTCGGCACCGGCCGTATCGAGCCCCTGCTGCGCCGCATCCGCAACGAGATGGCGGCCGCGGGCCTGACCGTCGAGTCCGCCAAGGGCGAATGCAACCCAGGCCAGCACGAGATCGTGTTCCGTTACAGGGAGGCCCTGGTCACCTGCGACCAGCACGCCGTCTACAAGACCGGCGCCAAGGAGATCGCCGCCCAGGAGGGCGTCGCGCTCACCTTCATGGCCAAGTTCAACGAGCGTGAGGGCAACTCCTGCCACATCCACCTCTCCCTCCAGGACGCCGACGGACGCAACGTCATGGCAGGCGAACAGGGCGGCATGTCACCGGTGATGCGCCACTTCCTCGCCGGACAGCTCGCCGCCCTGCGCGACTTCTCCCTGCTTTACGCGCCGAACATCAACTCGTACAAACGCTTCCAGCCCGGCTCGTTCGCCCCGACCGCCGTCGCCTGGGGCCACGACAACCGCACCTGTGCCTTCCGCGTCGTCGGGCACGGCCGCTCGACGCGGTTCGAGAACAGGCTGCCCGGCGGTGACGTCAACCCGTACCTCGCCGTCGCCGGAATGATCGCCGCCGGCCTGCACGGCATCGAGCAGAAGCTCGAACTCCCCGATCCCTGCGAGGGCAACGCCTACACCGCCGCGTACGACCACGTTCCCACCACACTCCGCGAAGCCGCCGACCTCTGGGAGAAGAGCGACCTGGCCAGGGCGGCCTTCGGCGAGGACGTCGTCGCGCACTACCGCAACATGGCGCGCGTCGAACTCGAGGCCTTCGACGCCGCGGTGACCGACTGGGAGCTCCGACGCGCCTTCGAACGTCTGTGAGGCACAACGTGACCACCGAGATCACCGAGCACCTGGTTCTCGACCCCTCGACCGAGGAAGTCGTGGCGACCGTCCGGGCGACCACGGCCGCCGAGGTCGACGCGGCCGTCGTACGGGCAGCCGCCGCCCAACGCACCTGGGCGGCGATGGCCCCCGCCGACCGCGCCCGGCTGCTGCGCCGCTTCGCCGTCGTCGTCGACGAACACCGCGAGGAACTGGCCCGGCTGGAGGTCCGCGAGGCCGGTCACACCCTCGCCAACGCCCGCTGGGAGGCGGGCAACGTCCGCGATCTGCTCGACTACGCCGCCGGGGGAGTGGAGCGGCTGAGCGGCCGGCAGATCCCGGTCCCCGGCGGCGTCGACCTCACTCTGCTCGAACCCCTCGGTGTCGTCGGCGTGATCGCCCCGTGGAACTTCCCCATGCCGATCGCCGCCTGGGGCACCGCCCCCGCGCTCGCCGCGGGCAACGCCGTCATCCTCAAACCCGCCGAGACCACCCCGCTCACCGCACTGCGGCTCGCCCGGCTGGCCGTGCAAGCGGGCCTTCCCGAGCACCTCTTCCAGGTGCTGCCCGGCGCGGGCGACGTGGCGGGCAACGCCCTCGTCGAGCACCCCGGCGTCGCCAAGATCGTCTTCACCGGCTCCACCCGCGTCGGCAAACAGATCATGGCCAGGTGCGCCGCGCGCGTGAAGCGGCTGACCCTCGAACTCGGCGGCAAGAGCCCCAACATCGTCTTCGCCGACGCCGACATCGAGGCCGCCGCGGCCGCCGCCCCCATGGCGTTCCTCGACAACGCGGGCCAGGACTGCTGCGCCCGCACCCGCATCCTCGTCGAACGCTCCGTTTACGACCGCTTCCTCGGACTCCTCGCCCCCGCCGTCGCCTCGGTCGTCGTCGGCGACCCATCCGACGAGAAGACCCGGATGGGCCCGCTGATCTCCCGGACCCAGCTGGAACGCGTACGGTCGTACGTCCCCGAGGGCGCGAGCGCGATCCGCGGTATCGCCCCCGAAGGCCCCGGCTTCTGGTTCCCGCCCACCGTGCTGACCGATGCCGACCCGGACTCCCCGGTGGCCACCGAAGAGGTCTTCGGACCGGTCGCGGTCGTCCTGCCCTTCGAGGACGAAGCGGACGCCGTACGACTCGCGAACGCCACCGAGTACGGCCTCGCCGGCTCGCTCTGGACCCGTGACGTCGGCCGCGCGCTGCGCGTCTCCCAGGCGGTCCGGGCCGGGAACCTGTCCGTCAACTCCCATTCCAGCGTCCGCTACTGGACCCCGTTCGGCGGTTACAAGCAGTCCGGTCTCGGCCGGGAACTCGGCCCCGACGCCCTCACCGCGTTCACCGAAACCAAGAACGTCTTCATCAGCACGGAGGTCTGAACCGGCATGACCACAGACACCGAGAACATCTGCCGCCGCCTGGTCGGCCGCACCGCCGTCATCACCGGCGCCGGCAGCGGCATCGGCCTCGCCACCGCCCGCCGCCTGGCGTCCGAGGGCGCCCACGTCGTCTGCGCGGACATCGACGAGAACGCGGGCAAGGCCGCGGCCGACGAGGTGGGCGGCCTTTTCGTACGCACCGATGTCACCGACCCCGAACAGGTCGAGGCGCTCTTCAAGGCCGCCTACGACACCTACGGCTCCGTCGACATCGCCTTCAACAACGCGGGCATCTCGCCGCCCGACGACGACTCCATCCTCACCACCGAGCTCGAGGCATGGAAGCGCGTCCAGGACGTCAACCTCACCTCCGTCTACCTCTGTTGCAAGGCCGCCCTGCCCTACATGCGACGGCAGGGCCGCGGCTCGATCATCAACACCGCGTCCTTCGTGGCGATCATGGGGGCGGCCACCAGCCAGATCTCGTACACCGCGTCCAAGGGCGGCGTCCTCGCCATGTCCCGCGAGCTCGGTGTGCAGTTCGCCCGCGAAGGCATCCGGGTCAACGCACTCTGCCCCGGGCCGGTCAACACCCCGCTGCTCCAAGAGCTGTTCGCCAAGGACCCGGAGCGCGCGGCCCGCCGGCTGGTGCACATCCCGGTCGGTCGGTTCGCCGAGGCGACGGAGATCGCGGCCGCGGTCGCGTTCCTCGCCAGCGACGACTCCTCGTTCGTCAACGCCACCGACTTCCTCGTCGACGGCGGAATCTCCGGCGCGTACGTCACGCCCGTCTGATCCCGTCCGCTCCCGTACGGGACGACGCTCCGGGCAGGCGCCCGCGTACTCCTCAAGCAGCCTGTCCGGAGCCCCCGTTGACAGCGGAACTCCAGAGTGGAGGCATGGGCGACGCGCCCCCGCCCGGCCGGTATCCGGACGCCGTCGCACCGGGGTACCGACCGAGGGCGGGACGGCACCGCATGGACCGCCCACACCCACCCGGACGCCGCCGCACGCCCCGCCTCGGCCGACAGGTCAGAGGAACGTCTGCCCCTCGCCCCGGTACGTCGGCACCGCCGCCGTCACCCGGTCGCCCTCGATCAGCTGCAGCTCGTCGAAACGCTCGCACAGCTCACCGGCCTTCGCGTGCCGGAACCACACCTTGTCGCCGATCAGCAGATCGTCGGCCGGGGCGCCGAGCAGCGGCGTCTGCACCTCGCCCGGACCCTCCTGCGGGTCGTAGCGCAGCCCCTCCGGCAGATACGGGACAGGCAGCCGGTCCGCACCCGCGGCCCCTGATGCCGGGTAGCCGCCGCCGAGCACCGTCACCACACCCACGCCGGGCCGCCGCACCACGGGCTGCGCGAACAGCGCCGCCGGGCGGGCGGTGAACGACCTGTAGTTGTCGAACAGACGCGGTCCATAGAGCCCCGACCCGGCCGCGATCTCGGTCACCGCGGACTCCGCCGCCGTGTGCTGCACGCTGCCCGTACCGCCGCCGTTCACAAACTCCAGGTCCGGCGCCACCGCGCGCACCGCCCGGACCGCCTCCGCCCGGCGGGCCGCCAGCTCCTTGCGGGACGTCGCCTGCATCAGCCGGATCGCCCGGGACCGCAACGGCCGGCCCGCGACCGCGTCCCCGACCCCGGCGATGTGCCCCTCGTACGCCATCAGACCGACCAGCCGGAAACCGGGCCTGCGCGCCACCGAGCGCGCCAGCTCCGCCAGCTGGGCGGGGGAGCGCAACGGCGAACGCCGCGCCCCGATCCTGACCCGGCCGCCGAGCAGTTGCAGCGAGGTGTCCAGCTCCAGACAGACCCGGATCTCCTCCTGGCCACCGGCCCGCGCCGCGTCGATCAAGTCCAGCTGTGCCTGGTCGTCCACCATCACGGTCACGGCGGCGGCGAGCTTCGGGTCGGCGGCCAGCTCGGCGAAGGCGGACCGGTCGGCCGACGGGTAGGCCAACAGGACGTCGTCGAACCCGGCCCGGGCCAGCCACAGCGACTCGGCCAGTGTGAACGACATGATCCCGGCGAAGCCCGGCCGTGCGAGCACCCGCTCCAGCAGGATCCGGCAGCGCACCGACTTGCTCGCGACCCGGACCGGCTTACCCGCTGCCCGACGGACGAGATCGTCGGCGTTCGCGTCGAAGGCGTCCAGATCGACGACAGCGATCGGGGCGTCGAGGTGGGCGGTGGCCCGGTCGTAGCGGGTCCGGTCAGCGGCGCGGGCAGTCATGGCCGCAGCTTGTCAGACGCCACTACCGCTGGGTAGGGGGACGATCCGGGCAGATCCCAAGGGGCAGCGGCGCCCCGCTCCCACCCGACCCCTCCCAGCCCGTAGAGTGACGGGCACGCGGTCACCAACGGGCCTGCCTGTGAAGGTGATCCGCGAGCGGTACGGAACGTGGACCAGGGGGGCGGATGAGTACCGAGGCGCAGCGCGCTCCCGTGCCGCCCCGCCCGACGACGCCGCCCCGCCCGGCCGGACCCCCGGACGAGCCGGGCCGCACGGCGGAGCCGTCGGCCCCGGCCCTGCCCACAGCGCCCCCGGCCCAGGCGATCCCGGGCCCGGATCCGGCGCAGCACCCCGTTCCACTGCAGAGCCAGAACCAGAACCGGACCGAGAGCCGGCCCCAGAACCCGGTCCCGGAGCAGAGGCCCGTGGAGACGACCACTCGGCTCCGTCCCGTGAGCCCGATGGCCGCCCCCGCCCCCGCCCCGGCACCCCCTCCGCCCCGCCCCGAGGCGCCGCCCGCCGCTACCCGCCGTCGACCAGTCGGCGCCGTGGATCTCACACCGCGGCCCGGCGCGATACCGCCCCCGCCGTACCCGGGCGGTCATCTCCCGTACCCCGCTCCCGAGACGCCCGCCGAGACCACCAGCCGGCTGCGCCCCGTCCCTGCCCGTCACCCGGCCAGGGCCGCGGCCGCCGCGGCCTGTGTCGTGCTCGGGCTCGGGCTGATCGGCGGTGCGGTCGCCGGGGCCTACCTCACCAGCGAGTCCCCTGCCGATCCCGGCGCCCGTGACTCCTACGTCACCGGTCGCACCGCCTGGCGTGACATCCCCGTGGACACCCTTTTCCCGCGCACCCTCAAGGGCGAAGGCGCGGGTCCCGGCGGTGCGGACCGGGTCTGGACCCGGATCGGCGTCGCCCCGGACAGCGGCTGCACGAGCGGGCTCGACCCCCTGCTCCTCAAGGCGCTCCGACCGGTCGGCTGCGAACGGCTGCTGCGAGCCACGTACGCCGACGCCACGTCCAGCAGCGTCACCACGGTCGGCATGGTCTTCACCGAGGGCGGAACGGACGAGATGAGGGCGCTGAGCACTCGCTTCACCGACCAGCACCTCGACATCCGCACCGACCTCATGCCCCGTACGTACGCCGTCAAGGGCACCGCTGCCGCCGGGTTCGGCGACGGACAGCGCGCCACCTGGACCGTCCATGTGCTGACCGAGGTACCGGTCGTCGTGTTCGCTGTCTCCGGCTTCGCCGACGGGCGTACGGTCACCCACCCGCAGCCCGTCGCCAAGACGCTGGCCGCAGACTCCACGGCGGCCGCGGCGCAGGCAGGTCTCGGTCATGAGGCCAAGGGCATCGCCGACCGGATCGAGCGCGGGCTGCGCCGCACCGTCACCGACCTCTCGGAGAAGCCGCGATGAGCAGCCGACGCCGTCACCGCCGCGCACTCGGCGCAGTCTGCGCCGCCACCGCGTTCGCGCTGCTGCCCGCCGTCCCCGCCCGCGCGGACACGATCCGGCCCCAGCAGTGGGGCCTCCAGGCGCTCCACACCGACCGGGCCTGGCAGACCACCAGGGGCAAGGGGATCACGGTCGCCGTCGTCGACACCGGGGTCGACGGCAGCCTCCCCGACCTGGCGGGCCAGGTGCTGCCCGGCAAGGACATGATCGGTTTCGGCGCGGGGCGCGGCGACCGTTCCTGGGCCCGGCACGGCACCGCGATGGCCGGCATCATCGCGGGCCACGGTCACGGCGTCGGCCGCGGCGACGGGGTGCTCGGCATCGCCCCGGAGGCGAAGATCCTTCCGGTCCGGGTGATCCTCGAAGCCTCCGACCCGTCCCGTGCCAAAGCCCGCGAGTCCCGCGGTACGGCCCTGGCCGACGGCATCCGCTGGGCCGCCGACCACGGCGCCGACGTCATCAACCTCTCCCTCGGCGACGACAGCGAGTCCGCGCACCCCGAGGGCGGTGAGGACGCCGCCATCCAGTACGCGCTGAAGAAGGGCGCCGTCGTCGTCGCGTCGGCGGGCAACGGGGGCGAGAAGGGCGACCACATCTCGTATCCCGCCGCCTACCCCGGTGTGATCGCGGTCGCCGCCGTCGACCGGTACGGCACGCACGCGGCGTTCTCCACCCGCCGCTGGTACGCCACCGTCAGCGCCCCCGGCGTCGACATTGTCGTCCCGTCCCCCGACCGTCACTACTACATCGAGTGGGGCACCTCGGCCGCCGCGGCGTTCGTCTCCGGCGCGGTCGCGCTGGTCCGGGCCGCCCACCCGGGGCTGTCGCCCGCCCAGGTCAAGAAGCTCCTCATGGACACCGCGCGCGACTCCCCCGAGGGCGGCCGCGACGACTCCCGGGGCTACGGCATCGTCGACCCGGCTGCCGCGATCAAGGCGGGTGGCACGCTCAGCCCGCCCGGGATCAAAGCCGATTCGGCCGCGTCCGCCGACTCCGCGAAGGCCGGCTACAGCAAGCGGTACTTCGGCCCCGGCCCCACCTCGCGGCACGAGGGCGAAGCTCCCGTCGGCTGGCTCGCCCCGGTCGCGGGCGGCCTCGGAGCCGTACTGCTGGCGCTGGCCGTGCTGCTGTGGCGCGGCAGGAAGCCCTTCGCGCGCCGCTGAGCCCGAGCCGGGACACCCTCACCGCGCCTCGTCGAGCACCTTCACCACGGCCTTCGCGACGCGAGGGTCGGAGCCGGCGAGTCCGTGGCCGACGACGCGGGCGCCGTCGACGATACGGAGGCGACGGGGCGGGGCGTCGCATGCGAGGGCCGGCCCATCAGATACATGCCTCCCGCGGCCGAAGCTGCCGGCAGGACCACGGCCGTCATAGCGGCGGACAGCACAGATGTACGTACTTTCGGCATCGGCAGGGGCATGGAGCGGACGCCAGGACCTGGCAGACGGCTGTGGCGCACCTGAGGACATCGTGAGAAACCGCACCGACTACGCTCGCCCTGTGGCGATGAAGAACATTCCGGACCCCGGTTACTCCGACGACGACGGCACGGCCGACCCCGCACTCACCGCGGCGCTCGCCGCCTGGGCCGAGGACCGGACGGCCGTCGGCCCAGTCCTCGAAGCGCTCAAGGGAACCAGACTCCTGGTCCCCGTCGTCGCCGTCCTCGGAGAGGTGGAGGAGGACGAGGAGGACAGTCGCGAAGCGCCCGGCAAGGGTGGTGGTGGGCGACGGGTGGGCGGGCTGCGTCGCGAGAAGACGAGCGACATGGCCGTCCCCACCCTCCAGGCCGGTGACCGTCGCGCACTGCCCGCTTTTACCTCGACCGCCTCGCTGGCCCGCTGGGACCCGAAGGCCCGCCCCGTCGCCGTACCCCTGCACCAGGCTCTGCAGGCGGCCGCCCACGAGAAGGCGGATACGGTCGTGCTCGACCTCGCAGGTCCTGTGGCCTACGAACTGACCGGCTCCGCGCTGCTCGCCCTTGCCGAGGGCCGTACCAGCGCCGACCCGCTGGACGACCCGACGGTCACCTCCGCGGTACGCGACGCGGTCGCCGCCGAGCCCGCCGTGCTCCGTGCCCACCTCGTCCCGGGGCGGTCGGGCGGCACTCTCGCCCTGGTCCTGGCACCCGAAGCGGCCCCCGCCGAGACGGCCCGCCGGGTTGCGGAATCGCTCGCCGCCGACGAGGTCCTGCGGGCACGCCTGGTGCAGGGCCTGGACCTCGCGCTGCTTCCGGCCGACACGGTCGCGCCCGGTGAGCCCCTCTTCACACGCTGATCACCCGACCGGCCCGATGCGCGCGAACAGCCGCCCCGGGGGCGCGGTCGCGGCTCCGGTGGGACCAGTTGACCCACCCCGCCCCGGGGGTGTGCGGAGTTCAGCAGGGCGTGACGCGGGGATGCAGTGAGCCCCTGCCCGGACGGGCAGGGGCTCACGGTCGTGCGGAGGGGAGGAGAGGGGCGGCTCAGCCGAAGATGGGGCCGGTGTACTTCTCGCCGGGGCCCTGGCCCGGCTCGTCCGGTACCAGCGAGGCCTCGCGGAACGCCAGCTGCAGCGACTTCAGTCCGTCCCGCAGCGGCGCCGCGTGGAACGAGCTGATCTCCGTGGCGCTCGCGTCCAGCAGGCCGGCCAGGGCGTGGACCAGCTTGCGGGCCTCGTCGAGGTCCTTGTGCTCGTCGCCGTCCTCGGTGAGGCCGAGCTTCACGGCGGCCGCGCTCATCAGGTTGACGGCGACCGTCACGATCACCTCGACCGCGGGGACCTCGGCGATGTCGCGGGTCATGTCGTCGAAGCCGGGGGTTTCACTGCTGGGGGTCGCGTCACTCATGCGCCATACGATAGGCCCACGCCGGCCCGGCTCGGTCTGCGGGAGTGGGCTGCGGCAGCCGGTTAGCGCCCGCCCCGGCGAGCTGCTAGCCTGGTGTAACGACCGGCTGGGCAGCTATGAGCCCGGCCCACAAGTGGAGGCTCCGATCTCCCACCTGACCATCCTCCGGGACGGCAGGTCACCGGTCAGGTGGCGCCCATCGTTCCGTACGGACGATGGAGCCGCCCGATAGCCCCGCGGTTGGCCGCGGCGGTGTTCCGGTTTTCCAGGAGCCCCGCCTGTGTCCCGTCCGGGGCATTTTTCATGCACTGGTGCGGTTGGTCTCACGAAACAGACGTTACGTGGCTGTCCGCCAGGCGGCCGCGTGGTGCTACCGAGGAGGATCCATCAGCGCCGAGCCCCGCATCAACGACCGGATTCGCGTTCCCGAGGTGCGACTTGTCGGTCCCAGCGGCGAGCAGGTCGGGATTGTTCCGCTTGCCAAGGCCCTGGAACTCGCACAGGAGTACGACCTCGACCTGGTCGAGGTGGCGGCGACCGCCCGTCCGCCCGTGTGCAAGCTCATGGACTACGGGAAGTTCAAGTACGAGTCGGCCATGAAGGCCCGTGAGGCGCGCAAGAACCAGGCGCACACGGTCATCAAGGAGATGAAGCTCCGGCCGAAGATCGACCCGCACGACTATGACACCAAGAAGGGTCACGTCGTCCGGTTCCTCAAGCAGGGCGACAAGGTCAAGATCACGATCATGTTCCGTGGTCGTGAGCAGTCCCGCCCTGAGCTGGGCTTCCGTCTGCTCCAGCGTCTCGCTTCGGACGTCGAGGAACTCGGCTTCATCGAGTCGAACCCGAAGCAGGACGGCCGGAACATGATCATGGTTCTGGGCCCGCACAAGAAGAAGACCGAAGCCATGGCCGAGGCCCGTGAGGCCCAGGCCGCCCGCAAGGCGGGGCGTCAGGGTTCCACCCCGGACGCCGAGGCTGCTGCGGGCGAGGCTGCCCAGGCTCCGGCCGAAGCGCAGCCCGAGGCTTCGGCCGAGACACCTTCCGAGGCGTGACCTCAGGGGGCGCCATCCAGGCGGCCCCGGGTCCCCTCGGGATCCCCACCAAGATCTGACGCCCCTGCTGTCCGGTGCCTGCACCGCGAGGGGCGCCACTTACGAGGAGAGAACGGCGCGATGCCGAAGAACAAGACGCACAGCGGTGCCAGCAAGCGATTCAAGATCACCGGCTCCGGCAAGGTGCTCCGCGAGAAGGCCGGCAAGCGCCACCTGCTCGAGCACAAGTCGTCCAAGAAGACCCGCTCGCTGACCGGCACGGTCGTCGTGGCTCCGGCCGACGCCAAGAAGATCAAGAAGCTTCTCGGCAAGTGAGGTTCGGCCCCCGGTGAATCCGGGGGCGCGACCTCGATCACACCGGGACCAATTCGTTTCCGGGCCGTGTGAGTCCAACCACGGCCCCGCTACAAGGAGTTAACAAGTGGCACGCGTCAAGCGGGCAGTCAACGCCCACAAGAAGCGCCGGGCAATCCTCGAGGCCGCCAGCGGTTACCGCGGTCAGCGCTCGCGCCTGTACCGCAAGGCCAAGGAGCAGGTCACCCACTCCCTGGTCTACAACTACAACGACCGCAAGAAGCGCAAGGGCGACTTCCGTCAGCTGTGGATCCAGCGCATCAACGCCGCTGCCCGCCAGAACGGCATGACGTACAACCGCCTCATCCAGGGTCTGAAGGCCGCCAACATCGAGGTGGACCGCAAGATCCTGGCCGAGCTCGCGGTCAACGACGCCAACGCGTTCGCCGCTCTCGTCGAGGTTGCCCAGAAGGCCCTTCCGAGTGACGTCAACGCCCCGAAGGCCGCCTGATCCAGGGCACACTTCTTGGCTTTTGAGCCGGACCCGCAGGCGCTCGTCGTCTGCGGGTCCGGTGCGTTGCACCCCTTGTTCCGTACCTCCGCACGCAGAGAGGCCCGCTGCCAACCATGGCCACCCCCGAACTGATCTCCCCGCGGTCGCCGCGCGTCGCCGCCGCCCGGCGCCTCGCCCGCCGCAATTTCCGGGGCAAGGAGCGACGGTTCATCGCCGAGGGGCCGCAGGCCGTGCGCGAGGCCGCCGGACACCGCGGCAGCGACGGCGAGCCGACCCTGCTTGAGCTCTTCGCCACCGTCGAGGCGGCCGAGCGGTACGCCGACATCGTCGACGCCGCCCACGCGGCCGGTGCCCGGGTGCACCTCGCGGACGGCGACACGCTCGCCGATGTGTCGCAGACCGTCACCCCGCAGGGACTCATCGGCGTCTGCCGGTTTCTCGACTCGCCGTTCGAGTCCGTCCTCGCCGCGAAGCCCACCCTGGTCGCCGTCCTTGCGCACGTACGCGACCCCGGGAACGCCGGTACGGTGCTGCGCTGCGCCGACGCCGCGGGCGCCGACGCCGTCGTCCTCACCGACGCCTCCGTCGACCTGTACAACCCCAAGTCCGTGCGTGCCTCGGTCGGCTCGCTCTTCCATCTGCCGGTCGTCGTGGGCGTACCGGTCGAGCAGGCCGTCCAGGGGCTGCGGGACGCGGGCGTACGGATCCTCGCCGCCGACGGCGCGGGCGACGACGACCTCGACGACGAGCTCGACGCGGGCACCATGGGCGGTCCCACCGCCTGGGTCTTCGGCAACGAGGCGTGGGGGCTGCCCGAGGAGACCCGGGCGCTGGCCGACGCCGTCGTCCGGGTGCCGATCCACGGCAAGGCGGAGAGCCTCAACCTCGCCACCGCGGCGGCCGTCTGCCTGTACGCCTCGGCCCGCGCCCAGCGCCCCCGCCGTACCGCCGGCTGACCGGCCCCGTCCCCCGCCGACCGGCGCACCGCAGCAGTGCGCCCCCACAGGGTGTCGCTCCGTGCGTCGTCCGCCCGTAGGGCGGGCCTGGCGGCGTCCGGTGTGTGCGATCGCACGGCGGAGGGTCGCCCCGATACCGGTCGTATCGGGGCGAGCCCGACAACGCGGCGAGCGTGCGTGCCTGGCGTCGCCTGGCAGGCGGGACTTTCGAAAGACGCCCTAGTAGGGTGACGAACTCGGGGGCCCACTGCACCGGTTCGAGAGGTGGGGTACGGGAGTATGTCTGTCGGCATGAGCAGGCCGCGCGAGACACACGCGGCCGACGCGCGCGCCGACCGGGGGCCGGACGGTGAGGACACCCCGGCCGCCGGCGAGGGCACCGGCCCCGCGGAGGACACCGTCGCATCCGGCATCGACCCGGACGACCTCCCCGACGGACTCGTCATCGCCGACAGGACGGGCCGGGTCATCTGCTTCAACGCTGCGGCCGCCCGGATCACCGCCGTACCCAGGGCCGCCGCACTCGGCCGCCCGCTGGAGTACGTACTGCCGCTGGAGGACCTCAAGGGCCGACGCTGGTGGGCCCTGACCGATCCGTACGGCGGCCTCGCCACCCGGATCGGCCAGCCCGAGCGGAACCTGCTGCTCCCCGGCGGCCGCGAGGTCCTGGTCGCCGCGCGGTACGTCCGTGAGTACCCGACCGGTCCGGTACGCCGGCTGGTGATCAGCCTGCGCGGCACCGAGGCCCGTCGCCGCACCGAGCGCAGCCACGCCGAACTGATCGCGACCGTCGCCCACGAACTGCGCTCCCCGCTGACCTCCGTCAAGGGCTTCACCGCGACGCTGCTGGCCAAGTGGGAACGGTTCACCGACGACCAGAAGCGCCTGATGCTGGAGACCGTCGACGCCGACGCCAACCGCGTCACCCGGCTCATCGCCGAGCTGCTCGACATCTCCCGGATCGACTCCGGCCGCCTGGAGCTGCGCCGCCAGCCGGTCGACCTCTCGGCCGCCGTGGAACGCCACGTCCAGGCCCTCACCGCGAACGGCCAGGCGCCCGACCGCTTCCTCGTGCGCACTCGGCAGCCGCTGCCCGCGGTGTGGGCCGACCCGGACAAGGTTGACCAGGTCCTCGGCAATCTGCTGGAAAACGCGGTGCGCCACGGCGAGGGAACCGTCACCATCGAAGTCGCACCCGCACCCGCGAAGAGCGACGAGAAGGGAACAGCCGTCACCGTGAGCGACGAAGGCCCCGGCATTCCCGAGGAGTCGATGGGCCGCGTCTTCACCCGCTTCTGGCGGGGGAGCAAGCGCGGCGGTACGGGGCTGGGCCTCTACATCGTCAAGGGCATCGTCGAGGCGCACGGCGGCACGATCACGGTCGGCCGCGGCCCCGGCGGCGGCGCAGAATTCCGATTTATTCTGCCCGTGGGGGCTCCGGCCTATCTGAAATAGGAGCGTCCGCGAGGCAATCCGGCAGGGCGACGGCAGGCGACGGGAGGGCCTGAGCAGCCCGCGGGCTTTCTCCACCCCTCGTGGCCTTTAGACTCGACCTTTGGCACCTTTGCGTCCTCCAGTCGTCGAGCGGGGCCGCGGGGTCCGGGGTGTCCCCGGTTCAGAGCAGTACCAGCCAATCGGAAGCACGGGAAGAGATGTCGGCACCGAACAAGTCGTACGACCCAGTCGAGGTCGAGGCACTGAAACCGGAAGAGATCGAGCGCATGCGGGACGAGGCGTTTGCCGCCTTCGCCGCCGCGGGCGACCTCGACGCGCTCGCCCAGGCGAAGACCGCGCACACCGGTGGTACCTCGCCCCTGTCCCTCGCCAACCGGGAGATCGGCGCTCTGCCGCCGCAGGCCAAGGCCGAGGCGGGCAAGCGTGTGGGCCAGGCCCGCGGCGCCGTGAGCAAGGCCCTCGCCGCCCGTCAGGCGGAGCTGGAGGCCGAGCGGGACGCCCGTGTGCTGGTCGAGGAGGCGGTGGACGTCACGCTGCCGTACGACCGCACCCCGGCCGGCGCCCGCCACCCCCTGACGACCTTCATGGAGCGCGTCGCGGACGTCTTCGTGGCCATGGGCTACGAGATCGCGGAGGGCCCCGAGGTCGAGGCGGAGTGGTTCAACTTCGACGCGCTGAACTTCGTGCCCGACCACCCGGCCCGGCAGATGCAGGACACCTTCTTCGTCCAGGGCACCACGCCCGACGGGAAGCCGACCACGGGCGACGAGTCCGGCATCGTGCTGCGTACGCACACCTCGCCGGTCCAGGCCCGCACCCTGCTCGACCGCGAGCCGCCCGTCTACGTCGTCTGCCCCGGGCGGGTCTACCGCACCGACGAGCTCGACGCTACGCACACGCCGGTCTTCCACCAGATCGAGCTGCTCGCCGTCGACGAGGGCCTCACCATGGCGGACCTCAAGGGCACCCTCGACCACATGGTCCAGGCGCTCTTCGGCCCGGAGATGAAGACCCGGCTGCGGCCGAACTTCTTCCCGTTCACCGAGCCGTCCGCCGAGATGGACATGGTCTGCTACGTCTGCCGCGGCACGTCCGTCGGCAACCCGGACCGCCCCTGCCGCACCTGCGGCAGCGAGGGCTGGATCGAGCTCGGCGGCTGCGGCATGGTCAACCCCAAGGTGCTCATCGCCTGCGGCGTCGACCCCCAGAAGTACAGCGGATTCGCCTTCGGGTTCGGCATCGAACGGATGCTGATGTTCCGCCACAACGTCGAAGACATGCGAGACATGGTCGAGGGTGACGTCCGGTTCACCCGGCCGTTCGGGATGGAGATCTGATGCGTGTCCCGCTTTCCTGGCTGCGGGAGTACGTCGACCTGCCGGCGACGGAGACCGGCCGTGACGTACAGGCCAAGCTCGTCGCCGTGGGTCTGGAGGTCGAGACCGTCGAGCACATCGGCGCCGGCCTGAAGGGCCCCTTGGTCGTCGGGCAGGTACTGACCATTGAGGAGCTGGAGGGCTTCAAGAAGCCCATCCGCTTCTGCACCGTCGACGTCGGCTCCGCCAACGGCACCGGTGAGCCGCAGGAGATCGTCTGCGGAGCCCGTAACTTCGCCGTCGGTGACAAGGTCGTCGTGGTCCTCCCCGGCGCCGTGCTGCCCGGCGACTTCGCGATCGCCGCGCGCAAGACATACGGCCGGACCTCGCACGGCATGATCTGCTCCACCGATGAGCTCGGCATGGGCGACGACGGCACGCACGGCATCATCGTGCTGTCGCCGGAGCACGAGGTCGGCACTGACGCGATCGAGCTGCTCCAGCTCGTCGACGAGGTCCTGGACATCGCCGTCACCCCTGACCGCGGCTACTGCCTCTCGATGCGCGGTGTCGCCCGTGAGACCGCCATCGCGTACGGGCTGCCGCTGCGCGACCCGGCTCTCCTCGACGTGCCCGCGCCGAACGCGTTCGGCTACCCGGTGAAGGTGGCCGACCCGTTCGGCTGCGACCGGTTCACCGCGCGCACCGTCGTCGGCCTGGACCCCGAGGCGCGTTCCCCGATCTGGATGCAGCGCCGGCTGCAGAAGGCCGGGATGCGACCGATCTCGCTCACCGTCGACATCACCAACTACGTGATGCTGGAGCTCGGCCAGCCGCTGCACGCCTACGACCGCACCCGTATCGACGGGCCGATCGGGGTGCGCCGCGCCCAGCAGGGCGAGAAACTCACCACGCTCGACGGCACGGTCCGCGTCCTGGACGCCGAGGACCTGGTCATCACCGACAACCGCGGGCCGATCGGTCTCGCGGGGGTCATGGGCGGCGCCAACACCGAGATCGCCGACGCCCGGAACGGTGAGAACACCAGCACCGAGGTCGTCATCGAGGCCGCGCACTTCGACGCGATCTCGATCGCCCGGACCGCACGCCGCCACAGGCTGTCCTCCGAGGCGTCCAAGCGCTTCGAGCGCGGAGCCGACCCGCAGGCCGCGGCCGCCGCCGCGCAGCGCACCGTCGACCTGCTGGTGCTGCTCGCGGGCGGTACCGCCGAGGCCGGCGTCACCGAGGTCACCGCTCCGTCCGCCCCCCGCACCATCGTGATGCCCGCGGACCACCCCGACCGGGTGGCCGGTGTCGTGTACGGCCGCGAGACCGTCGTACGCCGCCTCCAGCAGGTCGGCTGCGACGTCTACGGGCAGGACGAGCTCCTCGTCACCGTGCCGTCCTGGCGGCCCGACCTGAGCGAGCCGAACGACCTCGCCGAAGAGGTCATCCGGCTGGAGGGCTACGAGAACCTCCCGTCGACACTGCCGACGCCGCCGTCCGGGCGCGGGCTCACCGACCGCCAGCGTCTGCACCGCAGGGTCGGCCGGGCGCTCGCCGGAGCCGGCTTTGTCGAGGCGCTGAACTACCCGTTCATCGGCGACGCGGTGCTGGACCAGCTCGGGTTCGACGCCGACGACGCCCGCCGCCGTACGGTCAAGCTCGTCAACCCGCTCTCCGACGAGGAGCCGGCGCTGCGTACCACGCTGCTGCCGGGCCTCCTCGGCGCACTGCGTCGCAACGACGGCCGTGGCAGCCACGACCTGGCGCTCTTCGAGACGGGGCTGGTCTTCCTTCCCCAAGCTCTCAGCTCCGTTCGAGCAGGGGAGACCCCACTGACCGGCGAGGAGACCGCGGCCGTGAGGCTGCCCGTCGACCGCCGTCCCGGCGACGAGCAGATCGCCGGGCTGAACGCGGCGCTGCCGCATCAGCCGCGCCGCGCCGCCGTCGTCCTCGCGGGCGCCCGCGAGCAGGCCGGCTGGTGGGGCAAGGGCTGCCCGGTGAACTGGGCGGACTCCATCGAGGCCGCTCGTGCCATTGCCCGCGAGGCGGGTGTCGAGCTCACCGTCCGGAACGACCAGCACGCGCCGTGGCACCCCGGCCGCTGCGCCGCGCTGTTCGTCACGGCGAACGACGCGGAGGTCCTCGTCGGGCACGCCGGTGAGCTGCACCCCGGCGTCATCAAGGAGCTCCACCTGCCGGAGCGGACCTGCGCCATGGAGATCGACCTCGACCTCCTGGAGCAGGCTGTCGACGGCGCGCTCCAGGCGCCGCGGATCTCCACCTTCCCGGTGGCGACCCAGGACGTCGCGCTGATCGTCGCGCAGGACGTTCCCGCCGCCGACGTGGAGCAGGCGCTGCGGGAGGGCGCGGGCGAACTCCTCGAATCGCTGAGGCTGTTCGACGTGTTCACCGGCGAGCAGATCGGCGAGGGCAGGAAGTCCCTGGCGTACGCACTGCGGTTCCGCGCGCCGGACCGCACCCTGACCGTCGACGAGGCCACGGCCGCCCGCGACGCGGCGGTCGCGCTGGCCGCGGAGCGGACGGGCGCGGAGCTGCGCGGCGCGTAGCGTGCCGACGGCGACCGGCCCTCGAGGCCGAACCGGCCGCAGAAGGTGAGGAGGGGGCGTATCCGGCTACCGGATACGCCCCCTCCTTCTGTGCTCGCCGAACGGCGGGGGGACCGCACGCGGGCCCCGGCCCGGCCCGGGGAACCCGGTTCCGGTCCGACCCCGCAGCCACCCTCCGATCAGTGGGCAGTGGGTCGTGCGATCCTGCGTCGTCCGCGCTGCCACGGTGTGTCGGGCAGGTCGGCAGAGCGAACGACGCGGGTGCGGGCCGTCAACTGTACGAGGGGGAGCAGACGACCCGGCCGCCTCTTGCGAGGCGACTGATTCAACCGATTCGTACCCCGGCGCACCAGAGTGCGCGGCGGGACGGTTCGGGCATTTACGTTCACACCCCGTGTGAAACGTGCTCCACTGGGTCGACAGGCCTTAGGAGGGGCAATGGAGCCCAACATCCTGCTCGAAGCCCTCATTGACGAGGCGGGCGTCTCCCGGGCAGGTCTTGCCGCACACATCAATCAGGCGGGGCGTGCCCGCGGACTGTCCCTGCGGTACGAACACACGGCCGTGGCCCGCTGGTTGAAGGGACAGCGGCCCCGCGGGCAGGCTCCCGACCTGATCTGCGAGGTGCTCGGCGACCGGCTGCGGCGACCGGTCTCCCTCGGCGACATCGGCATGGCGACCCGGGGCGGCGGGGGCACGGTCGTGCCGGGCTCGACGCTCACCGGCTTCGTCGAGCGGGCCACCGCGTTGTGGCGCTCGGACGAACAGCAGCGCCCGCACGTCCTCGCCGCGGCCGCGGTCACCGGTACGACAGCGGTGATGCCCGTGTGGGAGTGGGAGAACCCGCCCGAGGACGCCGACGTCTCCCGTGCCGGTCCGACACGCGTCGGCATGGCCGACATAGCGATGCTGCGTGCCGCCCGAACCCACTACGAACTGATGTACCGCAGGGCCGGCGGCATCGCGACGCGTTCCCGCATCGTCGGCTTCCTCAACGCCGAGACCGCCCCGCTGCTGCGCGGCGGTTACAGCGACGCGACCGGCCGCCGGCTGCACCGGGCGACCGGCGGGCTGGTGGCCGTCGCGGGCATCTGCGCGTACGACTCCGACGCGCACGGTCTCGCCCAGCGCTACTTCCACCAGGCACTGCGGCTGGCCAAGGCGAGCGGGGACCGGGGGCTCGGCGGGTATGTGATCGCCCTGCTGGTCAACCAGTCGCTGTTCCTCGCCGACTACCGGCAGTCCGTCGCCTTCGCGGAGGCGGCGCTGCGGGCGGCGGGACGGCACATCACGCCCGCGCTGGCGGCCGATCTGTACGCGATGCAGGCGAAGGCGTACGCACACCTCGGCGACGGCCGCAGCGCCCTGGAGTGCATCCGGCGAGCCGAGTCCGAGGCCGAGCGCATCCGCCCCGGCCATGAACCCGACGAGACGGGGTACGTCGAACCGGGCCTGGTCAATGTGCAGGTGGCGGAGGCTCTGTTCAGCCTCGGCGATCTGCCGGGGGCTCGGGAGCACGCCGCGGCGGCGGTCCGTACCCCGGCGCACGACCGGGGCCGGGTGCACCGGCTGGCCATGCTGACCCATATCGAGCTGCGGCAGGGGGAGGCGGACCGGGCGGCGGGCACGGCCGCGGAGATGGCGGAACGGGCCCGGGGGATGGAGTCGCAGCGGCTGCGGGACCGGCTGCGGGCGGTGCGCGAGGATCTGGTCGGGAGCGGCTGCGCCGACGCGGAGGAGGCCGCCGAGCTGATCGACGGGGCGTTGCGCGTACCGCTGTGAAGGTACGGGACGTATGCCGGGAACGTTCCCCTCCAGCTCTGCTCCTGCTGCCATGTTGCCACCAACGTGTCGGAAGGTGGCCGAACTGTGCAGTGGACGAATCTGAACGAACAAACTGTGTATGAGAACCGCTGGTTCCGGGTCAATCTGGCGGATGTCGTTCTGCCCGACGGCCGTCACCTCGACCACTACCTCGTCCGGCTCCCGGCCGTCGCCGCGGCGACCGTCGTCAACGAGGCCAACGAGGTACTGCTGCTGTGGCGGCACCGGTTCATCACCGACAGCTGGGGCTGGGAGCTTGCCGCAGGTGTGGTCGAGGACGGCGAGGACATCGAGGCAGCGGCCGCCCGGGAGATGGAGGAGGAGACCGGCTGGCGCCCGGGCCCGCTGCGGCCGCTGCTGACCGTGGAGCCGTCGAACGGCCTCACCGACGCCCGGCACCACCTCTACTGGGCCGAGGAGGCGACCTGGACCGGCCCCCCGCAGGACGATTTCGAGTCGTCGCGCCGCGAATGGATCCCGCTCAAGCTGGTGCCCGACATGATCGCCCGGGGCAAGATCCCGGCCGCCAACATGGTGGCCGGGCTGCTGATGCTCCATCACTTACGGATCGGGTGAGAGTGCCCGGCAGTAGGCAGCGCGGGTGAAGGAGCGGGGCTGGGGTGCGTGCATCGCAAGGCGGAGGATTGAGCCAACGCGGAGCGTTGGTGAT